>VBAL01000023.1 GCA_005888595.1 Candidatus Segetimicrobium genomatis | reverse complement strand
AAGATGAAGAGGGCAAGAATCCGTGGGCGCTTCTGCGCGCGCTTGACACGGGAGATGTCCCAGCGTTCGAGGTGTGGATTGATGAATTGCGAAGAACCAAGGAATTGCGCAATGATGACGTCACTGTGATCCGCATCGACCTGCCAAGAACATAACTGCTCTTGCCCACTGACGGACGATCAAGAGCAGGCTGCTGATCCTGGGCCCACCCAACGTGAGGCGTGGAGACCTCAGCCGGTGACGGCCTGGATGAGTAACGTATTCGGGAATCACGGCAGAGATCTTGGGAATGCTTGAAGGAGGCGTTGTCGATGAGAAAAGATACATGGCTGATTCTCGTATCTACCACGAGCCTCGTGATCGCCATAGCTTCTCTCGTTCTCGTCGTCTGGACGCTCGGGCAACTGCGGCAGGGCGTCACGACCCGCTCCCTCGCGGTGGTGACTCCCGCAGGGCGGATCCGCCTGGGTATGCTACCCGGCGGTGTCCTGGGGATGCAGATCCATAGCTCTTCCGGAAAGGAACGCCTGGGGTTAGGAGTGGTTCCCGGAAATCTCAGCGGATTGGCCGTCTATGATTCGGGTGGGAAAAAGCGCTTATACCTGATGTTCTTTGATAGATCTGGTCGGTCTGAGTACAAAATTGTGCGTTGAAAAGGATGCCTCGATTCCACGTACCTGTAGTTCACATACAGGTGGTCATCGTCATACTCCTGGTAGAGGTAACTCCCCGGGTGCCGCGGCCAAGTTGCGGTGCGGGTTGGCCGGTGATATGATTTTCACTAATTCCATATGCGACCTTCGGGGCAGGGTGAGGCGGTTGATCCGCTGATTCCCGACCGGCGGTAACAGCGAAGCGCTGAAGCCCGCGACCCATCGCGCCTGTAAGGCGCGATGGTGGATCCGGTGAGAGGCCGGAGCCGACGGTATAGCCCCGTTCCAAGTCGGCAGATCGATGGTCCGATCACGTGACATTGGCCTGCCGACTTGGAATGGGGTAAGTCCGGATGGGAGAAGGTCTTACACGGGATGACCAGTCACTTTTGATGGCTGGTCCGTTCCGGTTTGGATTATGCGCCCGAAGGTCCCTTCGGGCGTTCTTTTTTCATACGTATGGGCGTGGTAGAGCGAGAGATCGAGTACATGGCCGAAGCCCTTGACCTTGCCCTCACTGCGTCCGGCCGGACGAGCCCCAACCCGCTTGTGGGCGCGGTCGTCGTTCGCGAAGGTCGGGTGGTCGGGCGAGGATTTCATCCCCGCGCGGGTGAGCCGCATGCGGAGATTTTCGCTCTGCGTGAGGCGGGCCAACTCGCGCACGGGGCGACGATGCACGTCAGCCTGGAGCCGTGCTGCCACTGGGGACGGACTGGTCCTTGCACGGAAGCGATCATCGATGCTGGCATTGCCTGTGTTGTGGTTGCCACCGAAGATCCGGATCACCGCGTGAATGGCGCCGGCATCCGGGTCCTCCGTGAACAGGGGATTGAGGTGATCGTCGGCGTCCTGCGGGAGCAAGCCGAGGCGCTGAACGTGGCATACTTCAAACACCGGCGCGCAGGCTTGCCACTTGTCACCTTGAAATGGGCGATCAGCCTAGACGGAAAGATCGCGTCTCGACCGGGCACTCGCACCTCGTTGACGGCAGACGCGGCGCAGCGGTATGGCCATGAGCTGCGCAATGTGCACGACGCCATCCTGGTAGGCATCAATACTATCCTCGTCGACGATTCCCAGCTTACATGCCGCATCGAAGGCGGCCGTGATCCGCTTCGCGTCATTCTCGATAGCCGGCTCCGACTGCCATTAGACGCCCGCGTGCTCAATCTCTCGTCTCCCGCCCAGACCCTGGTGATTACCACGCCCGCTGCGGCTCAGGAGAAGCTGGAGGCAATACGCGCCACGGGAGCAGACATCCTGGTGTTTGACGGTGCTCGGCCGCCGGTCCGCTGGGTTCTCGAAAAGCTCGCCGGGCGGGGGCTGCTCAGCGTGCTGGTGGAGGGCGGAGCCACGGTGCACGCGTCCTTCATTACCGCGGGGCTCGCCGACAGGGTGGTCGTGTTTGTGGCTTCGAGAATCATCGGGAATCAGCTGGCGCCCAGCGCAGTGGCGGGGGAGAGTGCGGGCACCGATGGGGTGAAAGTGGGCCTGGAGCAGTGTACGGTTCGCCAACTTGGCGAAGACGTCGTGATCGAGGGGGCGCTGGTCTATTCCACTCAGCGCAAGGTGGTCACACCCACCCCGGCCGGCGGAGGGCATCTATAAAAGATGTTCACGGGTATCGTCGAGAGTGTGGGAGATGTGCTCGCAGTGGAACGCTCTCCTGATCTTTGCCGCCTCACGATCGGTAGTCCCCAGGTGGCGCCAGAGTTCGCCGTCGGCGAGAGCATCGCTGTTGACGGCGTCTGCTTGACCATCGTGGAGGTTCACGGTGACCGGTTCCGCATCGACGTGGGTGCGGAGACGCTTCGTCGCACCACCCTGAAGGGGCTGATCCCGGGGCATCGGGTGAACTTGGAGCGTCCACTCCGGTTGGACTCGCGCTTGGGAGGGCATCTGGTGCAGGGACACGTGGACGACGTCGGGACAATCATGCGCATCGCACCGGAGGGCGAAACCCGCTGGATGGAGGTTCGCGTCGCTCAAAATTTCCACGTCTATATCGTCGAAAAAGGATCCATTGCTGTCGATGGCATCAGCTTGACCATCGCCAGAGTGATGAACGAAGGCTTCGCGGTGTCGCTGATTCCCCACACACTTGCCGCGACGACGATCGCGAGCAAGCGCGCCGGCGACGAGATCAACATCGAGGTGGACATCGTGGCCAAGTACATCGCGCGGCTTGCGGCTGCGCATTTTGATCCCACAAGGGGGGGCGCCGATGCCCGCACCATTTGACACGATCGAAGCGGCACTGGAGGAGATCCATGCCGGTCGCATGGTGATTGTTGTTGACGACCGCAGCCGCGAGGATGAAGGCGACCTCGTGATGGCTGCGGAGAAGGCCACGCCTGAAGCCATCAACTTCATCACCAGGTTCGGCCGCGGCCTCGTGTGCATCGCGCTCGCCGGGCCACGGCTCGACGCGTTGCGGCTCCCCTTGATGGTACCGGAGAACACGTCGCGTCACGGCACAGCGTTTACTGTCTCGGTTGAGGTGAATGACGGCACCACAACCGGCATCTCAGTGCATGATCGAGCCGCGACGATCCGGGCGTTGACGGATCCGGCGCGCACTGCCGACAGTTTCCTTCGTCCTGGACACGTCTTCCCGTTGCGCGCCAGGGACGGAGGTGTGCTCCGTCGTCCCGGGCACACCGAGGCTGCTTTGGACTTGGCCCGCCTCGCCGGGCTTCAGCCCGCTGGAGTCCTCTGTGAAATCCTCGACCGTGACGGGTCTGCCGCGAAGGTGCCTTCTCTCGTTCGGTTCTCCCGGCGGCACCGGCTCAAGTTGATATCGATTGCCGATCTCGTGGCCTATCGCCTCAGGCACGATCGTGTCGTGTACCGCCGGACCAGCGCGCGGCTGCCTACTCGCTACGGCGAGTTCACACTGCTGGCCTACACAAGCGATCTGGACGACGAAACCCACCTGGCATTGCTGAAGGGCTCCTGGAGAGCCGACACTCCGGTTCTGACGCGGATCCACTCCGAGTGTCTGACCGGTGAGGTCTTGGGATCCCTGCGATGCGACTGCGGAGACCAGCTCACCACCGCACTGGCGCGCGTGGCCGAGGACGGCCGAGGCGTTATCATCTACGTGCGTCAAGAAGGCCGCGGCATCGGATTGCTCAATAAGATCAAAGCCTACTCGCTCCAGGACGAAGGCAAGGACACCGTGGAAGCCAATGAGCTGCTCGGCTTCCCTCCGGATGCGCGAGAGTACAGCGTGGCTGCGCAAATGCTGTCCGACCTCTGCGTGCGCAAAGTCCGCCTGCTTACCAATAACCCGTCCAAGCCGTCGGCGCTGGAAGACTTCGGGATAGAGGTCGTTGAGCGCGTCCCCCTGGAAGTACGCCCGCAATCTGAGAACATTCGATATCTGCAGACGAAACGGGAGAAGCTTGGCCACCTGCTGACGTTGGAGTAGCTGGAGGCTAGTCATGGGCAGCGAATTCCACGGGAATCATGATGCCAGCGGCCTCCGCTTTGCCATCGTGGTCAGCCGGTTCAACGAGGAGGTCACGACGAAGCTGCTCGACGAGGCCCAGCGTACTCTCGCCGAGCGAAAGGCAGCAGATGTCGACGTGGCCTGGGTGCCGGGGGCGTTTGAGATTCCGCCCGTCGCGAGGCGCCTGGCGGAGACCGGCCGGTACGATGCGATCCTCTGCCTCGGCTGCGTGATCAAGGGGGAGACCGCGCATTTCGAGTATGTCGCCGGCGAGGCGGCACGAGGGATCGCTCGAGCGGGTTACGAGACCGGTGTGCCGGTAATCTTTCAGGTGCTCGCGGTGTACCATGCAGAGCAGGCCGCGGTCCGTGTGACCGATAAGTTGAACCGCGGCCGCGAGGGCGCACTCGCCGCGATCGAGATGGCGAGACTCGTCAAGCGTCTCCCGAAGGCTCAACGAGGCAGAGCGAGAAAATCACGAAGTGCATGATCGGAGCGACCCACCACAGCCGTGGCATCATCTGCCCCGGGTATTGATTCTCCTCAGCCCCGCATTGCTTTCGGGGTCACAAGGATTGGGATGGCGAAGCTCTCTCGGAACTGCGGCACTGTCATCCCGATATCCCTTATCCCTTTCTTGTACTTGCGCAGGTAAGCCTGAATCCTCGTTGCCGGTGGCGGTTCCCCCAAAACTACCGCGTCACCAATCAAGACACCAACGTCATCGCCGTCCTTGTCTGTGTTGAAGTTTAAGGCCACTCGTGGGTTCTGGGCGACGTGCCGCAGCTTGGCCTTGTTTCTTTCGCTGAAAATCAGAACCGTGTGACCATCCCAGTGAAACCAGACCGGCCTGGGTTGGGGTGTATTATGCGAGTCGACGGTTGTAAGCCAGATGATCGTTTCTTGGCGGAGGCGGCGGTTGATTCGTCGCCCGGCTCGAGTTGTGAATTCAAGCATCGGACTGCCTCCATGTGCCATGATCGAGCGACCAATCCTGGCGGTTCTGTAGATTACTTCACGATCAATGTGCCCATCATGCCCGATTTGTAGTGGTCAACGCCTCCGCCCAGGATGAGACATGCGAATTCAAACGTCCCTTTCTTCGAAGGGACGAACGTTAATGTAGCCTTCTTACCAGGTTCCAACGTGATCTCCGAGATGCTCGTCCCGGCGACGATAAACTCGTTTCGAGAGTACACCATGATCTCACCAGGACTGCTTAGATAACTGTTGGCCAGGACATACTCCCATCGATCGGAAGCATTCGAGGGCAAAGGCTGCTTGGGCTTGGTGTACACCATGAACACATGCGCGAGTACCCCTTTATTTTCCAGAATGATATCTACCGGCTTCCCCGCTTCCAGAGTGATCGTGGCCGGCGTGAACTTCCACTCGGACATCGTGACCGTGATCCTGGGTCCGCCCGATCCGAAGTACCAGCCGGTGTGAGAAGCCGCAGCGCTTCCGGTCCAGGCCAGAACTACGCCGATCAGCATGACAACCACTCCCAATTGCCGCATGGGCTTCCGCCTCTCTTAGAGTTGCTGGAGATCTATCCGATGGCTGTTGAGGCTACGAGTTCGGTACCCGCCACGCGCCACACCTGCCTCACAAGATCTGCGCCACGCGAGCATGGGAGTCAAATCGGCGCGTTCGCGCCGTGCGCTTCGCAGAGAGGAGTTAACCAGAGTTCCGCGAACAAACCCCAAGGCTCAGATCCTTCAGTACTCAACGCTTTTGTCACTCGCTGTTCCTTGCTCATGCGGTTCCACCCCAGAGCCAGACGAGAGGAGAGAAACAGATGCCGTTGTTCATGGATGTTCACCATCACGTCCCCGGGGCGAAAGCGAAAGATGTCGCCGACGCCCATATGAAAGACCTCAAGGTTGGAGGGAAGTACGGAGTTAAATACCTCAGGTATTGGCTGGACGAAAGCAAGGGAAAGATCTTCTGTCTCGTGGAGGCACCCAATAAGGAAGCGGCTGAAAGAGTCCACCGCGAGGCGCATGGGCTCTTGGCTGATGAAATCTTTGAGGTGAAAGAAGGTTCGTAATTTCGGAGGCCGCTGCAGGTCAGGCTAATGGAGCGGAAGGCGAGGAACCGGCGTCCCCAATTGCGCCCCCCACGTTTGTGGCGTTGCTGCCACCCGCAGGATCCCCGCAGTGCTCCGAAACTCTCTTTGCTCCGCGATCCGTTTGATGTAGAGGACTAGAGCGCATGCTTCCTGAGCCAAGCCAATGCGGTGTCGGCAACTCCGCGCCAGCCACTGTCAATCGTTAGCGAGTGGCCACGACCTGGGATCTCCTTGAGCTCGGTCACCGCGGGCGATTTGCGGTACTGTTTGAGGGTCGCCCTGGTGATCACCGGCGGGACGGTGTGGTCCCTCTCTCCCGCGATCAGCAAAAGGGGACCACGAGTTGCATTCACCGTGTCCACCTTCGACGCCGCGTGGGGGTTGAAGTTAGCGAACGCAGCCTGGAACAGCGGACGGCCGGGCGCAGGGATCGTCCAGCGCCGGTACAGCTCCGCTGACTCCTCCGCAGAGACCGCGTTGCCAAACCCGTAGCGGAACTCGTTAGCGGTCAGCGATACCGCGCGCTTTGCGTTCGCGGGGCTCTTCAGCGCAACAAAGGCCACCCGGAGCGACGAAAATGGCAGGGGGAGCACGCCCTTGATCGGCGCCGCGTCAATGGCGATCGCCGCGGAGGCGAGGCCCCTCCCCAGCAAGATCTGGGCGAGGAGACCGCCGAAGGAATGGCCAATGACGATCGGCTTACTCGCGAGCGAGTGGATGATCCCGGCATAGTGGTCTGCGGCGTCGGTGATACTGTAGCCCCCGATGCTCTCGGGATGTGCGCGGGCCTGCTCGACGGTGGCCGGGATGCCGGGCCATGACGGCGCGATCGGCTCGTACCCGGTCGCGCGAAAGAGCTCGATCCAGTTGTTCCAGCTCTGGGCGTGCAGCCAGAGGCCGTGTATGAAGACGGCGGGTGTGCGGGCCGTCACCATGCTTCCTTCTCCTTTGTTCGCTTCTCATGCCGCGGCCAGGCGCCGGTCGACGAGGAGGTATTAATTTTCCATGAAAGCTCCATGAATCCTGCTCAGGCCTTGAACCCGGGAAACATGAAGAAGGGAGCGGTAACGATGGAACACCATCACGAGAAGGCCGGTCGTACGGAAACTCACGTTCACCGGCATGAGAGTGCCCATGACGGGCACCCGCACGAACACCACGCGGGACCAGCTGGTCAGCAGATGGATCACGGGGGGCACGAGAAGCATGCCGGCCACAGCCCGGAGATGTTTCGCAACCGGTTTTTCGTGAGCCTGGTGCTCACGGTCCCCATCCTCTACTACGAGCACCTCTTCCAGCAGTGGTTCGGGTACCGCGCGATGCAGTTCCCGGGGTCGGAGTGGATCACTCCCGTCCTGGCCGTTGTCATCTTCTTCTACGGCGGCTGGCCATTCGTCGAGGGCGCACGTCGCGAGCTGGCGGCGCGGCAGCCGGGGATGATGACGCTCGTTGCGCTGGCGATCAGCGTCGCGTTCACTTACAGCATCGCGGTGAGCCTCGGCTTGGCGGGGATGCCATTTTACTGGGAGCTGGCGACGCTCGTGGACGTGATGCTGCTCGGCCATTGGATGGAGATGCTCTCCATCCAGGGCGCGAGCCGCGCGTTGGAACACCTGGCGTTACTGGTACCGCCGATTGCGCATCGGGTCACCGACCGCGGCACTGAGGACGTTTCAATTTCAGAGCTGCGCGAGGGTGATGTGGTCCTGGTGAGGCCGGGAGAGCAGGTGCCGGTGGACGGTGTCGTTGAGGACGGGACATCAAGTGTGAACGAAGCCTTCCTCACCGGCGAGTCGCGTCCGGTCATGAAGGAACGGGGTAACGAGGTCGTGGCGGGGGCTGTCAACGGCGAAGGGGCGCTGCGCGTGCACGTCACCCGTACCGGCGAGCGGACCACCTTGAACCAGATGATGCGGCTCGTGCGGGACGCGCAGGCATCGCGCAGCCGCTTCCAGGCGCTGGCGGACCGCGCCGCGTATTGGCTCACGTTGGTCGCGCTCGGGGCCGGCGCCGCCACGGCGGCGAGTTGGGCCGCGGCGGGGCGCGAGATCGCATTCGTCGTCGAGCGCGCGGTCACGGTTCTGGTGATCGCCTGCCCGCACGCGCTGGGGCTCGCGGTTCCCCTCGTCATCGTCAACGCCACCTCGCTGTCCGCCAGCAACGGTATCCTGGTCCGCAACCGGGAGGCGTTCGAGCGTGCGCGGGATCTCCGCATCGTGGCCTTCGATAAGACCGGAACACTCACGGAGGGGCGCTTTGTCGTGCGCGGCATCTACGCCGATGGCTCGGGCGAAGAGGAGGCCTTGCGGCTGGCGGCCGGCCTGGAGGCGTCTTCTGAGCATCCGCTGGCACGGGCCGTGGTCGAGGAGGGACAACGCCGCGGAGTACGTGGTATTGCGGTCACAGACTTCCGCGCCGTCGCCGGCAAGGGGGTAGAAGGACGGCTGGATGGGGCCGTCTATCGCGCCGGCCGTCCCGAGTGGGCAGAGGAAATGGGAATCGGGGTGGGCGAGGCGGCGAAGAGAGGACTCAGCGAAGCCGCCGCTCGCGGCGAGAGCGTGATCGCGCTGATGGATAAGTCACGTATGCTCGCCGTAATCGTCCTGGCCGATCGAGTACGAGACAGCGCGCGAGAGGCGGTTCGCCAGCTGAAGGAGATGGGCGTACAGGTTGTGATGGTTACCGGCGATGCCGAGGCGGTGGCGAAGACGGTCGCGCAGGACCTCAGAATCGAGCGTTACCACGCCCGGGTGCTGCCGCAGGACAAATCCCGCATCGTACGGGAACTACGACGCGAGGGACCGGTGGCGTTTGTCGGCGACGGAATCAACGATGCACCGGCGCTCCTCGAGGCCGACCTGGGAGTGGCGATCGGAGCCGGCACCAACGTCGCGATCGAGTCGGCGGATTTAGTGCTCGTGGAGAACGACCCCCTGGACGTCGTGCGGGCGCTGCGGCTGTCGAAAGCGACCTACGGCAAGATGGTGCAGAATCTGTTCTGGGCCGCCGGATATAATGCCGTGGCCATCCCGATGGCGGCGGGAGTGTTGTCCCCTTGGCGGATCTTGCTCTCACCCGCCGCCGGTGCGCTTCTGATGAGTCTATCGACGGTGATCGTTGCGGTGAACGCTATGCTGCTCCGGCGCGTTCGACTTTAGAGGAAGAGGGTGGCCGATGAGGTATGGACAGGTAGAGAAGGTTTGCAAGCGAAGTCACTCCATACCCTTGATCCAGGAAGGAAGATTGATATGAGATCGGCGTCCGTGGAGTCGCTGGTGAGGGAGCACGCGCCGGTCCGGCGGGGCCATTTCCTGCTCAGTTCAGGCATGCACACACCCTACTACGTGGAACTCGAGGCAATTGTGCAGGATCCCGGCCTCACCGCGACCGTATGCCACGCTATCACCGAGCGGTTTCGGGAGCAGCGGCCGCAGGCCGTGCTAACTGTATTAGGACCGGATGTTATCCTTGGCTACGAACTGGCCAGGGAACTCGGTGCGAGGGCGATCTTTGTGGACGGGCCGCCTGGAGGCCGAACGCTGCGACCGAGGTTCCAAGTAAAGACGGGCGAGCGTGTGCTCATTCTGATGGGCGTAATCGTGACCGGCGATTCGGCGCGGGGGCTGATGCGGCTCGTGACCGCAGCTGGGGGGCAGGTGACCGGTGTGGCCGTGCTGGTCGACCGCAGCAGCATCCCCCTTCGGCTGGGGGTGTCCGTTGAACCGCTCGCTGTGTTTGATTTGGAAACATATCATGCACCGGTATGTCCACTCTGCGCAGAGGGCCAGCCCCTGGAGCGCCGTCTGGAGTAGGCGGGGATCCGACAGGCCGGTACCGTTACGTCGAGGAGGGCGTTTCCAGCGCGAGCACGGCTTCGCGCGGGAAGCTTACCGTTAACGCCTGCCCCCGCTGCGGCAGTATGAGCCGCGGGTTATTGAACGTGTCCAGCGAGATGGCGTTGTCCTTGAAGCGCACACGGATCCGGACAATCGAGCCCAGGAGAGCGAGACGATTTCGGGGCGAATCGCCACCGAGTACGCATCGCCCACCCGCGCATGCTCCAGCCCGCGCGACGCCACAATCTCCTGATCGTCGATCACGATCGCGCCTCGAGCCGGGTCGGCCACGCGGCCTCGCAGGACGTTCAGGGTGCCGACGAACGAGGCGACGAACGACGTCCGCGGGAAATTGTAGATCTCGAATGGCGAACCGATCTGCTCGACGCGTCCCTCGCTCATCACCACGATGCGGTCCGAGAGAGAGAGCGCCTCCTCCTGGTCGTGCGTGACGTAGATCGTGGTGATGCCCAGCTCCCGCTGGATGGAGCGGATCTCGAGCCGCAGCGAGACGCGTATCTTCGCGTCCAGCGCCGAGAGCGGTTCGTCGAGGAGGAGCACCTGCGGCCGGATCGCCAGGGCCCGGGCCAGGGCGACCCGCTGCTGTTGTCCGCCGGACAGCTGGTACGGGTAGCGGTTGCCGAGCGCGGGGAGCTTGATGAGGTTGAGCATCTCCTCCACACGCTGTTTGATATCGGCGGCAGGCTTCTTGGCCACCTTCAACCCAAACCCGACGTTCTCAGCGACCGTCATGTTCGGGAACAGCGCGTAGGACTGGAACACCATCCCGACGTTGCGCTGGTGCGGCGGCCTGTGGGTGATGTCCACCCCGTCCAGGCGGATCGCGCCGGACGATGGCGATTCGAATCCGGCGATGATGCGCAGCGTCGTCGTCTTGCCGCACCCGCTCGGGCCCAGTAGCGACACGAACTCGCCGCGAGTCACCTCCAGCTGAACATGCGCGACCGCCGTGGTCAGCGCGAATCGCTTTTGGAGATTTTCGATCTCGAGAAAGTTCATTCCGCCTCCGCCGACCGCCTGGCGTTCTTCGCTAATGCGCCCCGGCCACCTGCCCGGGGACACCCCGCGTGAAGATCTGGATGAGACCCATGCACGCCCACGTGATCGCAAAGCTGATAATCGACAGCGCCGCCGGCTCGTAGGCGCGATTGGCGCCGATGAGCTGCAGATAGGGGCCGAACGCGGGCCGGTCCAACAGGCTCGCCATCGTAAACTCGCCGATGACGATGGCGAAGGTCAGAAACGCGCCGCTCAGCACCGCGACCCGTACGTTGGGGAGAATCACCCTGAGCAGGATCGTCGACCATCCGGCGCCCAGGCTCTGCGCGGCCTCCGTGAGCGTCCGGACGTCGATGGCGCGCAACCCGTTGTCGACCGCGCGGTACATGTACGGCAGCGCCAGCGTCACGTAGCTGAACATCAGCAGCAGGTCCGTCGTCCGGGCGGACCCCGTCAACGGCAGCGCCGAGGAGCTGTTATAGATCCGCAGGTATCCGAACACGAGCACGATGGCGGGAATCACCAGCGGCAGCAGCGTGATGAATTCCACCACCGGCCGCATTCTGGGCAGGCGCAGCTGGATCCAGTAGGCGGTCGGCACCACGAGGGCGACGCCCATCACGATGGTGGCCAGCGCCAGCACAGTCGAATAGGTCACCGTCGCGGCGAACCGCGGATCCGCGAGGACGATCCGGTACGCGGCCACACTGTACACCCCGCGGAGCAGGCGGAGCGAAAACTCGAACGTCCCCAGCAGAGGAACGAAGAAGTACAGCACCCCGAACACGATGACGAGCCACGCTCCGAGGCGGCGGGGTTTCATCGCAGCCATCGCTCGCCGCGTCCGCGCAGCCAGATGTACGCCGCGTTCGACAGGCCCGTGATCAGAATCATCCCTAATGCCAGGGCGTAGCCGAGGTTCTGATTATGGAGCACGTCTCCGCGAATCTGCGCATAGAGGACAATCGTGACGATGTTCAGCGAGCTCCCGGTCAGCGCATAGGCCGTGGCGACGGCGCCAAAGGCATTGGCGAAGAGGAGCAGTGTGGCTCCGAGCAGCGGCGGCCACAACACAGGCAGCGCGATGTAGCGCCAATACTCCCATGTGCTCGCGCCGAGACTGGCCGACGCTTCGCGCCATTCCCGCCTGAGCCCGTCGATCGCCGGCGCCATGATCAGCACCATGAGCGGAATTTGAAAATACATGTACGTCAGGGTCAGGCCCGAGAAACTCAACAGATTGAACCCGATGCTGTAGATGTTGAACCCGAAGACATGGACGAGCAGCGCCGTGACGAGGCCCGTGCGTCCCAGCGTGGCGAGGAAGGCAAAGGCGAGCGGCACCCCTGCGAAGTTCGAGGCCACGCCCGAGAACGTCATCAGCGTCGGCCGTACCCACCGTGGCAGGCCGCCCGTAATGGCCGCATAGGCGAGGGCGAAACCGACAAGGGCGCCGCCGATCGCCGACGCCGCACTGACCTTGATGCTGATCAGATACGAGTTGAGGATGGTGGGTTGAAACAAGTCCAGAAGGTTGCGCAGGGTGAAATGGCCGCCTTTGTCTTGAAAGCCGCCGACGACGAGGAGGCCCGTGGGCAAGATCAAGAACATGAGCGCAAAGACGAAGAAGGGAACGACGCCCACCCACGCCCATGACACCTCGCTCACCCACGGTGGCGCGGCGGAAGAAGGGCCGGTTGCCGGTGCGACCTCTGCCACGCAGGTCCTCCGCGCCCTAGCCCCTCCCCCGGATCACCGGGGGAGGGGTGGGCGGCAGGATGTCACACTGGAACCCGAGCAGTTCGGACCCGGATGCACTGGCGGCACGCTGAGGGTTACTTCACATTCGCCCCAACGACGGTGTCCCACAGCTTCGTGATGGTTTGCTTCGCCTGGGCCTGTTGCTCGAGCGTCGGGAAAATCGCCTTCGCGTAGGCGTCCGCCCGCGGGAGCTTAGCCAACATGTCGGCCGGCACCTTGCGGCTGTTCGCCAGGTTCTGGAAGCGAATCGGGTGGCAGTACCCCTTGAGCCAGCCTAGTTGCCCGTCGTCCGAATACAGGTACTCCATCCACAACTTCGCCGCGTTCGGATGCGGCGCGTACGCGCTGATGGCCTGGACGTACACGCCGGCCACGACCCCGCTCTCCGGCACGACGACTTCGACTCTGGGGTTGCCCTTGAGTGTGTCGCGATCGGCGAGCGCGTTGTAGTCCCAGCGGATGACGATGGGCGTGGCGCCCTGCGCGAGCGACGCCGCCTTGCCGATGACCGGCACGAAGTTCCCGCGTTTGTTCAAGTCAGCAAAGAACTTCAAGCCCGCATCCGCGGCCGCATCCACGTTCCCCCTCGCGGCCGACAGGCCCGCCGCGAACACGCCTTGAATCGCCTGGTTCGATGCGCGCGGATCGCCGGCAAGGGCGACCGCATTCTTGTACTCCGGCTTGAGCAAATCTGGCCAGTCGCGCGGGAAGATCGTGACCATGTCGGCGTTGATCTGGAACGCCAGGACGCCATAGTAATCGCCGTACCAGTACCCCTCGGCGTCCTTCGCGTCGTTCGGGATGGTGCTCCACGTCGAGACCTTGTACGGCTGGAGCAACCCGTCTTTCTTCGCCGACGGACCGAACGACAAGCCGACGTCGATTACGTCCGGCGCCTGGGGCCCCATGTTGCCTTTGTTGGCCTTGATGGCTTCGACTTCGTCGCCCGAGCCGGCGTCAGGATTGAGCTCATTCACTTTCAGACCGTACTTCTGTTTGAACCCGTTGATGACCTCGCCGTAACCGCACCAGTCATGCGGCAGCGCGATCACGGTGAGCTGGCCTTCCTGCTTGGCGGCGGCCACGAGTTTGTCCATGCCTGTTTGTCCGGTCGCGACTGCGACGAACGTCAGGACGACCACATGCGCTTCTGCGCCATACGATCCCCCCTCTGAAATAGGAACACTTCCCACCGATCCGGGATGTTCAAAGAGTACCGTATGGGGGCCGGTAATTCCTTGTAGGACGCATCACAAAGTTTGTGATCAATGTTCCGGGAAGGACGCATCGTCGGGGCGGCGGGATGAGGACCCTTGGACCGGGGACCAGAAGAGCGGCTAAGGAGTGACTCGGTTACTGGTCCCCTTGGTCCAACGTCCTCATCCCGCCGCCTGGTTCGATCTTCTGGTTCCATCCAGGGCGAGACCGGAGGCCCTTGGACCGGGACCCGTAACTCAAACACTCATTAGCCGCACTTCGGGTCCCGGTCCAAGGGCCTCCGGTCTCGCCCCCCACCTTGAGATGCATCCTTCCTCGTGGCGGGGAGTGAAGGGGAGGCGCCCTAGAACTGGTAGGACGTGTGGTCGACCAACGCCCCCACCCCCTGCGACCGCACCACCTCGCGGGCCCGGTCCCCCGGAGTCGTGCGCTGCTCCAGGCGCTCCCACAGCGGCCCCAGAAAACTCTCCTCACCGCGCCCCCGCCTCCGAAGTCCACCCTCCGCGATGTGCAGAACCCCTTCCACGAAGCGTTTGACCGGTTCCTCGGCCCGCAGTCCGTGGAGAATCGCTGCGCGCCGGTAACGGCGCATCGTGGCCCAGGGATCAGGAAGCGCGTCCTGCAGGAAGGCCTGGACCTCTGCCCTGGCCTCCATCCACCCCAGGGCCAGCGCAGCCACGACGAGCGGTTCTCCGTGCGGTTGCTGGCAGGCGGGGCGGATTTCCAGGGTTGAATTGTGAGCTCGAGGGCGGGCCGAGTTCCACGTGTAGTGCTCGTGCCACAGATATGCGTTGATGTCGGGACCGTGAGCTTGCAGATATTCTTCGAAGGGGCGGTTATAGCGACGGAAGCCGCCATCGCGCCGCAGGACATAGCACGGATAGCGGCAGATATGCCTGACGAAATCCTCCACAGAGAGGAACGGACCGGGCGTCATGCCCGCGCGGCCCTCTCCGAGCGCGCCCAACAGCCCTTCGCGGCCAGAGAGGTAACGGCCGGGCCGTCCGGCATAGACGGAAGAGTTGGCGGTCAACGCGATCAGCGGCGCAGACAGCAGATTGAGGGTGTTGACGGCGTCGACAAGCTCTGCCCGGGAAATGTCCACATGAACCTGGTCCGCCGCAGTCGCCGTGAAGTGCCACCAGGCCCGCCCCACTGCCTGCGCGAGATAGCCGTAGCGCCGCTTTGGCGTCATCAACGCCCGGGAAGCCCGGCTGCGCGGTTGGATCCCAAATCCCAGCACGCGCATCCCCATCTGGTGGACGGCCTCGACCACGTGCAGGAGCAGACGGCTGGAGCCCTCAGCGAGTTGCCAGAGGTCTTCGTACGGCCCCAGCACAAGCTCCACGGTTGCGCGACCCACTTCCACCTCGACCGTCCCGTCCGGACCGGTGAGCGCCACGATCAACGTACGTGCATCCGGATCATCGTACCGGGGCGCAAACCCGCCCCTGGCGAGCAGCGGCTTCCACAATTGCAAGACGTCTCCGGCCCGCCCGTCCGGATACACGATGGGGAACTCCGCCTCCCGGCCGATCATCCGCATTGGGCGGAGTGTTTCGCGGAAGCGGGCGGCGTATTGTTCGGCCAGGGCGGTGATGGCGCGCTGGGCGACTCCCATCAGAACGATGGGTACTGCACAGCTCCCAGCGCGAGCTGTTCGCGGCGGTGGCTTACCAGCTGTCCCTGCGGGTTGAGATGGAACACGTTGAGCTCGAGGTTGAGGATGTCATCGTGCAGGGCCTCGAATGGATCGAGGCCTCGCAGCACCCCATGGAGTTGCTGGAGGAAGGTCTGGTGGGATGACACGAGGATCCCTCGCCCGCGATGACGCTCCAGGAGCCGCTGCAGGAACCGGCGCGTGCGGTCGTGCAGGGCGGGGAATGGCTCGCCGTCCGGGGGGTTCAGTGAGTAGCCGACATGTCCGATCTGGAGGTACCGAACCTCCGGGAGGCGCGACTCGACCTCCGCGCGCGTCAATCCCTCCATCCGTCCGAATGAGCGCTCCGTGGCCATCGGGTCGATCTCCATCGCGTTGCGGGGGAATCCGGTCACAATCTCGGCGGTCTGAATCGCCCGCGCCAGCGGCGAGGAGATCACGACATCAAGCGGCGTGCCGGCGAACCGGTCGCGCGCCTCTTCCGCCTGGCGGACTCCCTCCGGGAGCAGGGGGACGTCCAGCGTCTGCCCGCTCACGCGTTTGTCCCGGTTGAGCTCGGTCACCCCGTGGCGCAGCGTGAGCAGGAGCGTCTCTGCCGGCGTACGCGTTGGGAGCTCGATCATGCGGCCTCAGGGGTTCTCATCCCGGCGCCCCATCGAGTGTGAAAAGCTTTGGAATGTGTCCTCTCCTCACTCAGGCCTTGATGCGACTGTTCGTGGGGTCGAACCGAGGCTCGCGTTCCACGCGCGCGGCAATGCTGCGGCCGTCCAGCTCGACCTTCACCTCTGTCCCGTGGGCGGCGAGCTCCATCGGCAGGTATGCATAGGCGATGCTCTCCCGCACCGTGTAGCCGATGCCGCCGCTGGTCACTCGGGACCTCACACGTCCGTCAGCGGTCACCGGTTCGTTCCCCAGGGGGTGGGCCGTATTATCGCTGAGGATCAGGCAGCATAGTTTCCGGCTCAAACCTTCCTCCCGTTGCCGCAGCAGCGCCTCCCGTCCCTGGAAGTCTTTCCGGTCCGCTTTGACGCAAAAGCCCTGCCCCGCTTCATACGGCGTATAGTCCGGGGTGACGTCTGCGCTCCAGTAGCGATAGCCCTTCTCCAACCTCAACGAGTCGACGGCCCGGTAGCCTACTGGGCGCAGGCCGTGGGGCGCGCCGGCTTCCCAGATGGCGTCCCACACGGCGAGCCCGCCGGCGATGGGCACGTAGAGTTCCCAGCCCAGTTCTCCCACGTAGGTGACACGAAGCGCCCGAACGGGAACCCCGGCGACCCCGATCTCGCGACAGCTCATGTAGGCGAAGGCGCCGTTGGAGACGTCATCGTCGGTGACATCCTGCAGGATGTCCCTTGCCCGCGGCCCCCACAGGCCAATGCAGGCCAGCTCGGTTGTGACGTCCCGCGCCGCCACCGATCCATCGGTCGGCAGGTGCCGGCGAACCCAGGCCAAATCGTGAACGCCAAACGCGCTCCCCGTCACAGAGAAAAAGCGGTCGGGCGCCAGCCGTGTGATCGTAAGGTCGCATTCCACCCCGCCGCGAGGGTTGAGCATTTGCGTGTACGTCACGGCGCCCACGGGTTTGTCGAGATCGTTGTCGGTCAGCCATTGCAAGATCCCCAGCGCACCGGGTCCCTGCACCTCGAACTTGCTGAAGGAGGAGAAATCAAAGATCCCGGCAGCGGTGCGCGTCGCCACGTGTTCTGCGGGAATGGCCGACGACCAGTTGTGCCGGATCCAGCCCGAGGGGGCCGGGCCGGGAGAATCGTCGACCTCGTTGGCCTTGCACCAGTTGGGCCGCTCCCATCCCGCCTTCTCCCCGAAGACGGCTCCCTGGGCCACCAGGCGCGGGTACGCCGGGCTGGTGCGCAGGGGGCGGACCGATTCGAACTCCTCCAGCGGGAGATGCACGGTGTAGTTGCGAGCGTAAACCTCCACGGCCCGGGCTGCGGCATAGGTGCGGTCCGCATAGTGCGGGCCGAAGCGCCGGATGTCTGCCCGCCACAAGTCGAGGGAGGGCCGTCCCTCGATGATCCATTCCGACATCGCCTTGCCCACGCCGCCACCGGCGGCGATCCCCGGCGTGCCCCCTGCAATATAGAAACCGCGCACCTCTGCCGACTCGCCCAGCAGGAAGTCCCCGTCGGGGGTGAAGACCTCGGGACCGATCATCAATTTTCGGATCCCCACGTCGTTGAGCGCGGGAATGCGAATGGACGCGCTGCGAGCCAGGGTCTCGAAGTGGTCCCAGTTCGGCACCATCTTGGCAGGATCCAAATCGGGCGGGATAGGTTCTGGGCCGCAGGGGACGGGATTCCCTTCGTACCCGCCCACCAGCAGGCCGCCGACTTCCTCGCGGCCGTACACGCGCAGGTCCTGATCGCGAAACGTGGGCAAATCTCGCGGCACACCAAAGGGCACCGTCATCATGTAATGGTGCTCGATGGGAACAATGGGGATGGCGACCCCAATGATCCGGCCGACGTGCCAGGACCAGACCCCCGCCGCGCTCACCACCACGGGAGTGCGGATCGTCCCCTGCGTGGTGGTCACGGAGTGCACGCGGCCATTGCGCACGCCGATGCCGGTCACACCCGTCTGCGTGTGGAATTCGCACCCGCGGCTGCGCGCGCCGTGCGCCAGCGCATAGGCGAGGCCGGTGGGGTCGATGCGTCCATCGGTGGGGATGTACGCTCCGCCGACGAGGTCACGGTCGCCGATAATGGGACACAGCGCCAGGGCCTCCCGGGCGGTGAGCAGTTTCACGTCCAGGCCGAATGCCTTTGCCTGGGCGACGAGCCGGCGAATCTCTTCCATACGCAGCGGGCTGGATGCCAGCCGGAGACTTCCCACCTGCCGCCAATCCGGATCGATTCCCGTCTCCTGCCCCAGGCGTCCATAAAGCTCTACGCTGTACATGATCATCCGCGTCAGGTTGTGGGTACCGCGCAGCTGCCCAATCAGTCCGGCGGCGCGGTGGGTCGACCCGCCGGTAAGTTGCCCTCTCTCCACCAGCACGATGTCGCGCCAGCCCATCAGGGTGAGGTGGTAAGCGATGCTGCAGCCGGCCACGCCGCCGCCGATGATGACCGCTTGGGCTTCTTCGCGCATGTTGCATCGGATTCGTGACGCCCCATGCAGCACTCCTTGTGAGATTGAAGAGGTCAGGCCGAGTCTTCGTAGGGGGGCATCGGCCGGGAGGCGAAACGTGCCTGACGTGGATCACTCCTCACCTCACGCCGATATCGTGGAAGAGGCACGACGCGTCACCACCGCCGCGCAGCAAGAGCAGATCGCGCTCAAGCTGACCGGTGGGCTGGGAATCTATTTCCACGCGCCCAGCGCGCGCGCGGCGCCGTTCCGGAGGGAGTATCGGGATCTGGACTTCGTCGGCCTCTCAGCCCAACGGGTTGCGGTGCAGCCCTTCCTGCTCCGCCTGGGGTACACGCCTGACATGCCGTTCAACACGCTGCAGGGCCGGCGACGTCTGCGCTACTGGGACAGAGTGCACGATCGTCAAGTCGATATCTTCCTCGACCAGATCTGGATGTGCCACACCCTTGATCTGCGGGATCGCCTTCACGAGCCGGAAGGCGTTCTCACCCCGGCCGACCTCCTGCTGACCAAGATGCAGATCGTGAAGCTCAATGCGAAAGATCTTATGGATATCGTGGCCCTGCTCCTCGATCACCCGGTCGGTGCAGCGGATGGCGAGATCATTAACGCAGCATACGTTGCGCGGCTCCTGGCGCGGGATTGGGGCTTCTATCGAACCCTTCAACTGAATATGGATCGGATTCGGACAGCGCTTACTCGACTGCCGGCTCAGACGGACGCCGTCGGCTCGCGCCTGGCCGCGCTGTGGCAGGCCGTCGAGATGCACCCAAAGTCACTGAGCTGGCGTCTGCGGGCGCGCGTCGGCGACCGCCTGCCGTGGTATGAACTTCCTGAACCGGATGAGGCGGGATGAGGACGTTGGACCGGGGACCAGGCAAAGCGGCTATGGAGTGATTCAGCTACTGGTCCCCTTGCCCAACGTCCTCATCCCGCCTCCTTGCTTCGAGCTCTTGGCTGGATAATGGCGAGACCGGGTGCCCCTCGGAACGGGACCCGTAACTCAATCACTCCATAGCCGCACTTCGCTTTCCCGGTTCCGAGGGCCGTCCGGTCTCAGCCCCCCTACTCCACGGGAATCTCTGCGTGGATCTTCGCCAGGTCGATCCCCTGGCGCGCGCGCACAATCCGCGCGATCAGATAAATGACCAGCGCCAGAGCATACAGGATGAGCATGTAGATCGCCGACTGCCGATTGTTCACCCCGTAGGTGTCGTCCGTGACCCATTTCCACAGGTTGAAGGCGAGGAACGCCAGGGTCACGCCGCCTGCCAGGGTGAGGAGTGGGACGCCGGCGATCTTGTAGCGCGCCACCGGTGAGCTCTGGTACAGACGGGGCCGGCGCCACGGCAGGATCGTTGCCGCCACCACACTGCCGACGTAGGTCACGGCGATGACCAGTGTCGCGTCCAGGGTGTACGTGGCAAATCCCGGGTAGTACGAGTAGAGCGCGCTCACGACGATGGAGGGCACCACCATGAGCAACAGCGCTCCGGTGGGGACGTGACTGCGCGGCGAGACCTGCGCCGCCCACTCCGGCAGGACACGGTCAAACGCCGCCGCAAAGATGACCCGGGTGGACGAGAGGAAGACCGTCCCCGACCATCCCCAAAACCACAGGCTCATACACGCCAGCAGGACGACCTGGAAGACCCGACTGTCGACCAGCCAGCCCGCAAGCAACGCTGGATAGGGCCACAGGGGGACGGCGAGTTTGGGCGCTTTATCGGGTGCATAAATAGTCGCCCAGTAGTTGGAGTTAGCCGCCTGGTAGAATTCCCACCCCATCGTCTTGGCCACCAGGAGGAAGAAGAGCACGGACAAGGCTACAGTGATCCAGAGCCCCCAGAACATACCTTTAAAGACCCGCCGGTAGTCACTGGCACCGCGCACCTCCCCGTACAGGGTGGCGCCCCAGTTGGGCCACAGCAGGTAGAAGACCACCATAGGGATGAGCAGAATGCTGGGGCCCAACGGCATGGCTGTGAAGGGAGGCGGCGTGAACCCGTACTTGCGCGATGCCTCGATGGTCTGCGTATAGGCGTCCCCCGACGCACCGAAGAGGCGCGCCGCCTCACGGTTGAACGCCTGCTGGAACTGCCCCTGCGTGCCGACCAGCAACAGCAGGAGGACGATACCCAGGGCGACGATCCCGCCCCAGAAGCAGAACTTCTGAATCTTTGCGTACCGCTCCATGCCGATGGCGATGTAGTAGGCGACAAACGCCACCACGACCAGGGAGCTCAGGAAGATCCCCGCAGGCGTGCTGAACCACTGGGCCAGATCTCCCCGACCCGCCGTGGCCAGGATGGGCGCGAAGAACTGCACGGAGAGGATGTTCCCGTAGATGGGAACCCAGTGCCAGAGGATGAACCACCACCCCGTCACCGCCAGCACAAATGCGATCCCGCCGCCCAGGATGCGGCTCTGCCAGACGTAATCGCCTCCGGCCCGGGGCATGGTGGCAATCAGCCCGCCATAGACCACCACCAGGAACGTGACAAAGATCCCTGTGATGATCGCGGCCGGCAGCAGGTGCCCCTGCGGGACGAATGGTCCAAAAGACATGATGTACATCCCCAGGGTGACGAAGTTCACCGAGAAGAAAGCGTAGATGAATGCGTCGAAGGCCGACCAGGCCCGGACCAACCCGGTTGCTTTGCGGACAAAATACCCTGTGGCTTCGCTCATCTGCCTCTCCTTTCAGCCCGACACGAGGGCGTAGGTGCTTACTCCCCTCCTTGCGTCGATCTCGATTACGGTGCCCTGCAGAATTCCCGCCTCATACGAGCTGCCAGGGTTGATGGCCAGTGTCCGGCCGAGCCTGGCGACGCCCCGAGCTTCGTGGATATGGCCGTGCAGTGAGAGGGCCGGCTGATAGCGCATGATGGCGTCGCGTACAGCCGTCGATCCGACCGGCCGCAGGAGCTGGCCGGCCTGGAGTGGTCTCAGCTCGCGGTCCAGCGCGGGAGCCTCATCCAACTTCGATGCATATGGCGGGCAGTGCAGGTTGAAGATGGCACGTCCGGGATCCCGCAGGCCGGCGATCATCGGTGCCATGCGGGTCGTGAGCTGCTCTTCAGAGCATTCGCGGTAGGTTTCCCATGGGGTGGGGTTGGACCATCCGGTGGAGATCATCTCCACTCCGTCGATCTCGACGACGCGTCCTTCCGCAAGCTCCACGGCCTCCGACTTGACGATGACCTCATCGGTCTCCGGCCGATCGTCGTTGCCCGGACACACGTAACACCGAACGGGTGTCCCCTCCAGTTTCCCCTTTGCGAGGGCCATCCACTGCTCGAGAGTAGACTGCATCTGTTTTTGGAACAGCCGCTCCACCAACCCGGGATCGGCCTGAAGTTCTGTCATTTCATCGCGGCTTATCCGCACCGAGTAGTACCCGTGCCCGGCGATGCGCCGCTCCATTTGCTGGACCTCGTCTTCCGACTTCAGCACGTAGCGGTGCTCCTGCAGCGTGACTTCGTACTGACGCTCCGCTCGTATGATCGGGATGAGGGCTTTCCCCGTCATGTCCCCGCCCAAGATGAGCACGCTGGCGCCGTAGAAGCCCGGCGCATTCAGGAACTTTCTCCAGCAGATTTCTGAGCCGTGGAGATCTGTGGCGAAAAAGACTTTTGTCATGTGAGGGCGCACGGGAACAGTTCGCGAGACGAGAGAGATGATTCCTCTGTACACGGGATGGCACACATCCGTCAGAAGGAGAAGATCGGGAGGAGTCGAAGGCTGGGGTCACGTCCTGGGCCGCGGCACCTCCAGCGAAGGCCAGCATGCACTGAGGGGGAGCGAACGCAGATGCCGAAAGGCGATTCTTACGACTATCGCCTCGTCCATTCCATGCGCTATCAGAAGTCTCCGTTGTTCCAGGTTTTCCGGCGGCTGGGGGCGACATCATTCCTCTGGTACAATCACCTGCTGCACGCCGTCGACTTCGACGGCCAGACCAAAGAACAGGAATACTGGGCGATTCGCAATGCCGCAACGCTGTGGGATGTGGGCGTGGAACGTCCCGTGGAGATCGACGGGCCCGAAGGGTTCGCCCTGATGGATCTCCTGACGCCACGCGACATGCGTAAGTGCGCCATCGGCCAGGGCAAGTATGCCCTGATCTGCGATGAGCACGGCGCGGTCGTCAATGATCCAGTGGTCCTGCGGATGGGGGAGAACCGGTTCTGGCTCTGTCCGTCCGACAGCGACGTGCACCTGTGGGCCAAGGGCGTGGCGGTCGGCGCGGGACTGCGTGCGACGGTGCGGCTCACCGACGTCTATCCCGTGCAGATTCAGGGGCCGAAATCCCCCGACGTGTTGGAGGCTGTCATCGGCGACCGCATCAGGACGCTGCGTTACTACTGGTGGATGGAGGCCCAGTTCCCTGGCAAGATCCCGGTGCTGATCACCCGCACGGGCTGGACGGGGGAGGTCGGCTATGAAGTGTTCCTCATGGACAACAGCCGCGCGGAAGAGATGGTCAATCTGATCATGGAGCGCGGGAAGCCCTTGGGGCTTATTCCCGCCGGCCCCAATCATGCCCGCCGGGTCGAGGCCGGCATTCTCAACAATCAGTCTGACATGGATCTGACCACCAACCTGTACGAACTGGGCCTGGAGTGGCAGATCGAGCCGAAGCAGCGGTTCATCGGCAAGGAGACGCTGGAGCGGATCCGCCGGGATGGCATCACGCGCAAGCTGGTAGGATTCGAGGTCGAAGGGCAGCCCGCCCAGCACGAATTTGAGGGACCGTGGACAGTCTACAAAGGGGGGACGGCCATCGGCCGCGCATCCGCGTTCGTGTTCTCCCCCACACTCAAGAAAAACATCGGCCTCGCCATGCTGAAGATCGAGCACACCAAACCCGGCGAGCGCATCGAGGTGCAGCGCCTGCCGGGCGAGACGCGGCATCAGGCGACCGTGGTCACACTGCCGTTCATCGACCCGAAGAAGGCGATCCCCAAGCGCCGGCTGGACGCCTCGTAGCGCGTTCCGCGCTCGGCAGCCGCTCGAACCGGCGGCGATCACCGCGATGCCCATCACCATCGAAGAGGC
>VBAL01000022.1 GCA_005888595.1 Candidatus Segetimicrobium genomatis | reverse complement strand
CCACGCGCTCGAGCAGTACCTGTCCGTGGCCCGCCAGGCGGCCGCGCCGCTCCCACGTGACATTGACGCGATGTATCGGCGGCTTGGTGAGATCGAGGCGGCGGTGCGCGGCGGATGGGCGCTCCGTCCCTGCCATAATGACCTCTGGGAGCCGAACCTGATCGATGATGGCACGCGCATCCGCATCGTAGACTGGGAATACGCGGGAATGGGCGACCTCTACTTCGATTTGGCGAACTTCGCCATTC
>VBAL01000010.1:57502-65002 GCA_005888595.1 Candidatus Segetimicrobium genomatis | reverse complement strand
CGGATCTTCACATTTTCACGTGGGACGCGTGGGCCCGCTCCCGCGTTGTTCCGCCTCGGGTCCTCGGTCATGAGTTCTGCGGCACGATCGCTGATCTCGCCCAGGGCGTGACCGGGCTGGCCGTAGGCGATTTCATCAGCGGCGAGGGGCACGTCAGCTGCGGCCGCTGCCATGCCTGTCGCACCGGGACGCCGCACATCTGCGAGCGCTTGGAGGTCATCGGCATCGACCGGGATGGGGCTTTTGCGGAGTACGTGGTGATGCCGGCGGCCAACGCCTGGAAGATTGAGCCCACCATCTCCCGCGATGTGGCCGCAATCATGGACCCCCTGGGCAACGCGGTGCACGCCGCGCTGGAGACGTCGTTGGCGGCCAAACGGGTGGCGGTCATCGGGTGCGGACCGATCGGGCTGATGGCCGTCGCCATCTGTCATCTGGTCGGTGCGGTCTTTGTCGCGGCCACCGACGTGTCCGATGCCCGGCTGGCCCTCGCCCGGCGGATGGGCGCCGACCTGGTCCTCGACGCACGGACTGAGGACGTTCCGGCTCGCATCCGCGAGGCCATCGATGGGGAAGGCGTGGACGTGGTCCTGGAGATGTCGGGGTCCGAGCGCGGGCTACAGGATGGGCTCCGGGCGCTGCGCAACGGTGGGTGGGTGTCGGTGCTGGGCTTGCCATCTGCCGGTGTGCGTATCGACCTGGCGGACGGGGTCATCTTCAAAGGCGCGCACCTGGTTGGGATCTTCGGCCGCAAGGTGTGGCAGACGTGGGAGCAGGGGACGGCGCTCCTCCGGAACGGGTTGGATATTACACCCGTCATCACCCATCGTTTTCCCCTGGAACGATTTGAGGAAGCGTTTGACCTCCTGCGGGCGGGGACGGCCGGTAAGGTGATACTCTATGTATAAGCACGCCACGCCGTAGAACGCAGATGGCAGAACGCAGCAGGCAGAATGCTATCAGGATGACTCCAGAGGTCTTCTGCGTTCTGCGCTCTGCGTTCTGAGTTAGGGGAGCTGCATACCATGACCAACCCCCTCGCGTATCTCGAGGGAGAACTCAACGACCTGCGGGAGAAGGGGTTATTCCGCTGGCCCCGGCTGCTGGAAGGACCGCAGGAGCCGGTGGCCCGGTACGACGGCCGCGAGGTCATCAACCTCTCCTCCAACAACTACCTCGGTCTGGCGAACCATGCCCGGCTGAAGGCTGCCGCACGGCGCGCGGTTGATGAACTGGGTGTGGGGTCCGGCGCGGTCCGGACGATCGCCGGTAACATGGCCATCCATCAGGAACTGGAAGAGGAACTGGCGCGCTTCAAGCGCACTGAGGCCACCCTGCTCTACCAGTCCGGATTCGCCGCGAATGCGGGAACCGTGGCGGCGTTGTTGAGCAAGGAAGATGTTATCATCAGCGACGAACTGAACCACGCCAGCATCATCGATGGGGCGCGGCTGTCTGGGGCCGAGAAGAAGATCTACCCGCATAAAGACGTGGCGGCGGCCCGCCGGCTCCTGGAGGAATCGCGCGGCGCGCGCCGGATGATTTTGATCACCGACGGGGTGTTCAGCATGGATGGCGACATCGCCCCTCTGCCGGATCTGGTCTCCATGGCTGAGGAGCGTGGAGCCATCATGATGGTGGACGACGCCCACGCCAGCGGGGTGATGGGGCAGCACGGTCGTGGGACGGTGGACCACTTCCACCTCCATGGACGGGTGCACATCCAGGTGGGGACGCTGTCCAAAGCGTTTGCCGGTCAAGGCGGATACGTGGCCGGGAGCCGCCCGCTCGTCGACTATCTCATGCACCGCGCACGGCCGCTGCTGTTCTCGACGTCGCATCCCCCGTCGGTTGCGGCCTCGGCCCTGGCGGCGGTACGGCTGGTCCAGGAGGAACCGGAGCTCATCGAGCGGCTCTGGGATAATACGCGTTTCTTCAAGAACGGCCTCAGCGAGATGGGATTCAATACCGGAACGAGCGAGACGCCGATCACCCCGGTCATGGCCGGAGAGGAGCGGCTGGCTTCAGAGCTCTCCGACCGCTTGTTCACCGCCGGTGTGTTTGCGTTGGGGATCGTTTTTCCCACCGTTCCGCGCGGGAAGGCTCGGGTCCGCACGATTGTGACCGCTGCCCATACCCGGACGCACCTCCAGCGGGCGCTCGACGCGTTTGAGCGAGTCGGACGGGAACTGAAACTGATCTAACTGCGGGACCAGGGACCCGGGACCAGCGAACGCGTGAAAGCGTTTACGAAGCTCCTCACTCCTCAGGAAGCCCGAGACGTCTTCGCGCGAGCGTATTCGCCGGTGCCCGTGGGGGCCGAGCGCCTATCGTTGGCGCACTCGCTGCGACGGGTCCTTGCCCAGGAGGTGCGGGCGTCGTCTGATCTGCCCGCATTCGATCGTTCCACCGTGGACGGATATGCGGTCCGTTCTGTGGATACCGGACGGGCTTCATCGGGGACGCCGGCGCATCTGCAGGTCGCTGGAGAGGTATTCATGGGTGAGCCGGTGCAGTTTGCCATCGGCGCGGGGCAGGCGGCGCGCATTCCGACCGGGGGCATGCTCCCGGAAGGCGCTGACGCGGTCGTGATGCAGGAACATGTCGTAAGAACAGGCGGGGCGGTGTCCGTCGAACGACCTGCGAGGGCCCGAGACAACGTGGTCTCCCGGGGCGCGGATATCACATCCGGGGAGGTGATCATACGCCCGGGTCGGCGCCTCAGGCCGCAGGACCTGGGCCTCCTTGCGGGGTTAGACGTCCCCGAGGTCATGGTGTACCGACGGCCTCGCGTGGCCATTATCGTCACGGGCGATGAACTTGTCCCGCCCGGCAGGCCGCTGCGTGGCAGCCAGATTCATGACATGAACACGTATACGCTGTCGGGACTCATCGATGAGGCCGGAGGCGTTGCCAACGCCTACGGGATCGTGCCGGACAACCTGGCCTTGTTGGTAGAGCGGGCCAAGCTGGCGCACCGCGAGTGCGAGATGCTGATTCTGGTTGGCGGAAGCTCCGTTGGCGAGAAAGACGTCGTGGCGGACGCGATTGCCGCATTAGGAGCCCCGGGGATCGTTGTCCACGGGATTTCGATCCGGCCCGGCAAGCCCACTATTCTCGCCGTGGCCGGCGGGAAGCCCGTCTTTGGACTGCCGGGGAACGTGGTGTCAGCGATGGTGATCTTCGATCAGTTTGTGCGCCCCGTCCTTCAGGCGATGGCGGGTGTGGGGGAGCCGCCGCGACCGGGCCAGACGGTGCTGGCCCGATTGACTCGGAAGGTGGCGACCGGCGACCGCGAAGACCACATCCGGGTCTCGCTGATAGAGCGAACCGGGGCGGTCTGGGCAGCCCCGTTGCCTGGGGGGTCGGCGATCATCACGTCGATGGTCCGGGCGGACGGCCTGGTCACGATTCCGGCGAATGCAACGCTGGACGAAGGAGCGGAAGTCGAGGTGCGCTTGCTGCCGTAACTACGCGGTCGCGCAGTCGCGCTATCTGGCGGTCGGGGCAATGCGTGAACTCCCCTTGGGAGATTGAGACAACAATGCGAAAACAGGCGGGCAGCAAGCGGAGGAAGCCGTCGGACGGAGCTCACCCTCAGGCCCCCACCATTCCGCGACCGCCCGACCGCTCGACCGCCTCACTGCGCAAGTTGACGCACGTCGACGACCACGGCCGCGCCAGGATGGTGGATGTGTCGGACAAGCCGGCCACGGTGCGTCAGGCTGTCGCCCGTGGCGAAGTGCGCATGACGCCCCAGACGCTCGGGAAGATCAAGGCGAACGCCATCGCCAAGGGCGACGTGCTGGCTGTGGCACGCGTCGCGGGGGTCATGGCGGCCAAGCGGACCGACGAGCTCATTCCACTCGCCCATCCCCTGTCACTCACCGGCATCGATGTGACCTTCAGCCTCAAAGAGGAAACGAACACGGTTGAAATTACGGCGGTCGTCGGCACCGTGGCGCCCACCGGAGTAGAGATGGAAGCGCTGGCTGCGGTGTCGGCCTCTGCCCTCACGATCTACGATATGTGCAAGGCCGTCGACCGGGGGATGACGATCGAGCGCATCCGGCTGGTCAGCAAGATCGGAGGCCTCGGCGGCGACTACCGGCGGGCGGGGGAATTGTGAGCGGACAGGGCCTCGATGGAGTGCGGATCGCTGTGCTCACGCTCAGCGACTCTATCGCCCGCGGGGAGCACGCCGACGCCAGCGGTGATGTGGTGGTCGAAGCAGTGGGGTCGCTTGGTGCCGAAGTTATCGCCAGAGACGTCCTGCCCGACGACGCGGCGCGGATCAGCGCGCGTCTGCGGGTTTACGCCGACGATGCACACGCGGATCTGGTGCTGACGACCGGCGGCAGCGGCGTCGCACCGCGAGATGTGACCCCCGAGGCTACGCTGCAGGTAGTGGATCGGCTCGTGCCGGGTATCGTGGAGGCCGCCCGGGCCCGGACACTCGAACAGACGCCACTGGCGATCCTCTCCCGCGGCGTCGCCGGCATCCGCGGCCGGACCCTCATTGTCAATCTGCCTGGCAGCCCGAAAGGCGTCCGCGAATGGCTCGACGTCATCCTGCCGGTGCTGGGGCATGCAGTCGAACTGCTCCAAGAGAGGCCGCACCGATGGGGGGTGCCGCACACAAAAGGCTGAACAGAGGTCTACGAGGTCTCCTGGGTCTCCCAAGTCTTCCATGTCTCACGAGCTCTTCGCAGACGCCGGAGCCGTGCCGAGATCGTAGACTTGGTAGACTCGTGAGACTTGGAAGACCTGGTAGACTGCTTTTATGAGAGCAGCGAATCGGTGTTTCGTGTGCGGGCAGGATAATCCCATCGGACTGAAACTCAAATTTGTGCGGGCCGGGGAAGGCGTGCGCGCCGAGTTCACCCCCTCCGACTTCCACGCGGGCTACGAGGGGTTGGTGCACGGTGGTATCCTTGCCGCGCTCATTGATGATGCGATGGCGAACGTCTGGTTTGCGCGCGGGCAGGAGGCGGTGACGGCAAAGATCGAGATCCGGTTCCGCCAGGAGGCCAAACCGGGGGATCGGCTGCTCGTGAGCGCGGAGCCCGCCGGCTCGAAGGGTGGCCTCAGGATCGCACGGGCTACGGTGACGCGGGCTGACGGCGCCCTGGTCGCTGAAGGCTCAGGGTTCGTATCTATCAAGTGACGGCCGCCGGGGCCATCGCCCGCCTGGTCTGGGGAGCGCTTGCCATCGCAGGGCTGAGTCTCATCGTCGCGCACCACGTCGGGTATTTCCGCAAGCGCCGGCCTCTGACGTTCGGGGCGTTCCTGGAGACCACCGGGTGGATCATCGTCACGTTGTTCGCGATCGCGGCTTTCGGTGGGGGACTCGTCCATCCTGGAACGCGGGCCGTGGAGATCGCGGCGGTCATCGTCGGACTCGTGTTTGTGTTGATCGGGGGACGGTTCACGTAGATGACAGAGGACGGCAAGACCGTTGCCACAAACCGCCGAGCTCGTTTTGAGTATCACCTGGAAGACACTTACGAGGCTGGGCTGGTCTTGACGGGAACGGAAGTGAAATCGCTGCGCGCCGGCCGCGCCAGTATGGGCGACGCGTTTGCCCGGATCGAGAACGGCGAAGTCTGGCTGTACCACCTGCACATTCCGCCCTACGAAGCCGGGAACATCTTCAATCATGATCCACTCCGCAAGCGCAAATTGCTCCTTCACCGCGGCGAGATCCGCCGGCTGTTCGGCAAAGCGCAGGTGAAGGGATACACGCTGGTCCCGCTGCGTTTGTACTTCAAGCATGGCGTCGCCAAGGTTGAGCTCGCCGTGGCGCGGGGGAAGCGGCAGTACGACAAGCGCGCTGCCATCGAGGAACGCGAGGCGCAGCGCCGTATGGCGCAAGCCCTGCGGCGGCGAAGATAGAGCGTCCTATGAATCTGCGTTCAGACAGCCTGCGTTCGTTTGCTGCGGCACTCCTGCAAACTCACGGCGTCTCGCCGCGCGCATCGGCCGTCGTGGCCGATGCGCTTGTCCTCGCGGACATGCGAGGTGTCGCCTCCCACGGCATCATGCGGCTGCCCATCTATCTCGAGCGCCTGCGCCGGGGCGCTGTGGCTCCCGACTCCACGCTTACCGTCCTGAGGGAGATGCCGGCGATAGCCGTGGTGGACGCCGGGAACGGCCTGGGCATTCCTGCTGCTGCGGAAGCCATGAGGCGGGCGATGGCGAAAGCGCAGGAGGTGGGCGCGGCCTGGGTAGCCGTGCGCAACTCAAATCATTTTGGCATGGCGGCCTACTTCGCGCTGATGGCTACGCACGAAGGCATGATCGGTCTGGCCATGACGAACTCGGTTGCAGCGATGGCGCCGTTTGGTGCGGTCGAACGATACATGGGCACGAACCCGATCGCGGTCGCTGTTCCCGCCGGTCGGGAGCCTCCTCTCGTCATGGACATGGCGAGCAGTGCTGCAGCGTGGGGGAAGATAGCGCTGGCCGCGAAACGCGGCACGCCGATCCCCGAAGGGTGGGCGATGGATGATCGGGGACGACCGGTCACCCAGGCTGTCGTGGCGCAGCGGGCGATCATGCTACCGTTCGGCGGCCCGAAGGGATCCGCGTTGGCCCTCGTCATCGAGGCGTTGGCGGGGGTGTTGAGCGGGGCGATGGCGACGCGAGAGGTGGGCCGTCTGTACGCCGACTTCGACCGGGGCCAGGGGCTAGGACATTTCCTGGGGGCGATCGCGGTCGGCGCATTCATGGATCCGGCCGAGTTCGCGGCCCGCATGGAACGGCTGATGCGCGACCTGCGTGCGCTGCGGCCGGCGCCCGGAGTCGAGCGGGTATTTGCGCCAGGCGAGATGGAGTGGGAGGCCATGAACGCGTCCGAGCGCGACGGTGTCCCAGTGGAGCCGGAGGTGTGGAAGGAACTGAGCACGTTGGCCCAAGAGTATGGTGTGGTGTTACCGGAGGTGATGAAAGGACGGGGGCCTTACCGCGTGCCTCCGCCAATACCCTGAAGCGCCCGCAGATAGCGGATCTGTCCGGCGTGGTAGATGTCGTGCGTGGCCAGGCGGAGGAGCCGCAGGACAGCAGGCATGTCTTCGCCCGGAAACGGCTCAAGCAAAGTTTCCGCGTCGAGCGCTTCCGTGCGCGCCGTGATCCGGCTCGACACCGAGTGTAGCGCATCGCAATCCCGCCACCAGGCGGCTTCATCGCCTGAGACATCCCGCCAGTCGGTACGCTCCGCTTCGCGGTAGTAGTCGGTGTCGCCGGATTCTGGGCTGAAGAGCGGCCGGGTTCCATCCCAGGCGCCCAGCGTCGCCTGTTTCCAGTGCGCCACGTGCCGCACAATCTGCCAGATGGAGTGACGCTCGGGCGCGGGCTTCCATGCCGCCTGCTTCGCAGTGAGCCCCTCGAGGGCCATCGCGAGCGAGGGCTGCCAGGCTTCCTTTTCAAAGGTGTACTCGAGATGATGAAGGAGGACGTCTTTCACGGTCATGGCGGGTCTCCTTTTGTGGATGTGGCGGG
>VBAL01000010.1:22001-57445 GCA_005888595.1 Candidatus Segetimicrobium genomatis | reverse complement strand
GCCGCCATCGGGATATGTGTGGATAGCCACCACCCTGAGAATCCCCTGCGTGTCTCCGGGTCGGAAGCCGGTCAGAGCGGTCTTGAAGTTGCACACGAGGTTTGCTTTCTCTGCGGCACAAGAAGCCAGGCTGTGCTCGTCACCAGTCCTACCAAAAGTGATCGAGGTTTGGTCGACCTGTTGCGCTGGGTCGAAGTCGGGCCGAGAGAGTATAGCAACCCGAATGAGCGCTGTGTCTCTCAAGCTGATCACCTTGGGTGATGGGCCGGGCATGATGTCGATATCGGTGGAGAAGCCTCTGATCTGTACAAGTGCCCGAATTGCGCTGGTGGAAAAATTGAACTCGTAGACGCCAGAACCCGAGACGTTGTACACATACTCGCCGGCGCGGACGAACGCGAATTTTGTATTGTCTGGCGACCACGTGGGCTCCCAGCCCTCCACCTTCGCGACTGCGTGGAGACCCGTACCGTTTGGTTGGATCAACATGATTTGATTCTTGGATCCGCACCGTCTCGAAGTAAAGAGGATACCTTGCCTAGACCAACTGGGGTACCAGTCGAAAACTCGCGATGTCTCAGGTTCAGCGGGCCCAGATGTGAGTTGCTGGGCAGCGCCCGTACCATCGGCATTGATGATGACGAGATTATTACTACTACAACCTCCCATAGCTTCCGGAGAGGATCCCTGAGAAAAGACGATCCGGTTTCCGTCTGGCGAAAAGCTCGGATGGTATGCGCTCTTCTCAAGATTAGTGACCCAGCTCTGTGGGGATTTGGTCACCCGCCGCAGACCGCTCCCGTCTGTATTGATCACCCAGATGTCGGTCCTGTCATACATCAAGTCCGCAGTGGTGGTGAACGCGACCTGCCTTCCGTCAGGCGACCATGCTGGTTCGTCCTCATGCGTGGGGCCCCTGGTCAACTGGGTTAGGCCCGAACCGTCGGGGTGAACAAGCCAGATGTTTGAACGAACCCCCGAGGCTATTTCTGTTGCGAAGGCGATCCACTTGCCATCGGGGGACCAGGCGGGGTGGACAGGGGATTGCGTGGCGCTACCCCTTTCTGCGCCCTGGCGGAGGAGCCACCGGAGGCGACCGTCGACCGTAGAGACCGCCAAGACTTCTTGACTACCTGGCCAAAATGTACTGAAGGCGACCTCCCGCCCGTCCGGTGCGTAAGAAGGGTATTCGGCTGGGATGCTGTTTGGAGACTCCGATACGCTGGGACCTGAGGAGGCCGAGATAATCTTTCCAGGGGTCTGCCACTGCAGCCCGCTCGCAACGAAGACGATCGTGGTGGCCAGCAAGGCTCCGGCGACTCCTCGCATGAGAGTGGGTAATCGAGACATCGATCCGGTCACCTCACTACGTGGCACGTTGGCTATGGCCCAACTCCGATAATCCTTTCCGCTTTGGCTACGGCCTCGTCTAGAGTCTGGTCCGTGTGGCCGACAAAGACCATAATGCCGGGCTTATTGCCGCTCGGAAACCTCTGAACGACGACGAGTTCAGGCATATCTCGCATTCCCCATCCCGGTATGGGCAACAGTGCAATTGCCGGATGTCCGGCGACGGTTAGGAGCTCTAGTCGGTCCAAGGGGGCGTCCCAAGCCACTTTTACAGGCCCCACAAAATACCGCCTGCCGGCCGGAATCGATCCCATGATCTGAATCGTTCCGTCAGCGCACCCGTACGCTCGATCATCATCATGTCCAATATACGCACCACCTAAGACGGGAGAGTATAGCTCAGAGGCCTTGACATCATCGGCAGTTACTGGCCTGCGCGGTTGCGGACAGGGTGGGAGGTCTGCCCATTCGTGAGGAGTCACCAGGAAGTCTCCCAGAGATCCTTTGAAGCGCGGTTTTGCCTGATCTGCCCGCAGAGCTGGATCAATCGGTGTAGGCTGCCCCGGGATGAAGTGAGGACGATCGCTAAATCCCCCAAAAGAGCCGGGGCCTATCGGACCGGGACTCGGCGGGGCAGGTGGCTGGCCCTGGGATGGCATTGGGGGGATGTTTGAGCGGCCGCCAAGGGGACCAACATGTTGAATCACAGCGACTGCCGTAGCGCTTACCGCAACTACAACAAGAGTCACCCACCGGGCGGATTTTGACCTAAGCATCTTGGGTCGCCTCGTGCGCATGAGGGAATGAGTATCACTTGATCCGCTCGCTATCCTTACCCTGCCCAGAAAGTCTGCTCCATGCCCGAGTGACAGCGACCTTTGGTTGAGCTTCGCCCGTCTGCCGGGAGGGAATTCCTGTGGAGGCGGTAGGAATCTGGAACCCCCGTCCAGCGCGCACAGTATATAGATTCCAAATGTCCGGGGAGCCAAACTGGTGCGCGCTGCCCCCCTTTACTACGCGGGGGAGTACCTCCCCCGCACCCCCCTCCAGGACGCGGGTTCAATTTCAACTATCTTCCAAGAATGAGAATGGCCCCGAACTGCATGGGGCCATTCTCATTCTTGGTGGAGGCGGCGGGAATCGAACCCGCGTCCTGTGATCGCGAGGGCAAGGCGTCTACGCGTGTATCTCAGGTTTTTGGTCTCGCGTCTGGGAGCTCACCCGAGCCAGATCTCTCTGACGCCAGCCCATTAGGGTTCCCGCGGTAGCGGCCGGGCCAGTCGCTGCGCGGTAGCCGGCTGTTGGCGCCCATCCCGGACCGCCGGCCCTCCCGGGTGGACGTACGCTGCTACTTAGGCAGCGTAAGCGTACTGTGTATTGGCGTTTATTCGCCGTCCGGGTGTTTTACGAGGGCCCAGACCACCTCGACGCGCAGCCTCGCTTCTGCTATCCCAGTCGATACCGTTCGCCCCCATTGTCGCGCAATTTTGATTATAGCACGGCGCGACGGTCTACCCAGTCTCCCGGGTCTCCCTAGTCCTGCCACACATCCAAACGAGGCCGCCGAGCCCGCCGCGGAACGGCACAGATAGATCTTGCAGGCGGTTGATCGTGAAGACTGGGAAGACTGGGAAGACTCTAGGTTGCCAACAGTGCAGATCCTTTGACTGCGTCGAACTGCAGCTCGTCGGCCGGCGCCGTGCGGATACGCCCGAAAGCGGTCCGGCGGCGCTTCTCGATTCGCACGCGTGCCGCCAGGCAGATCGGGCATTGATGAATGATGATCCGCATCCAGGAGCGGTCATAAGGAGCGACTTTCGCGTTGCGCACCCGGGCCAACAGCGTGCGGGCCTCCATCGGCCGGCGCTGGTTGATCGCCATTTCCCACTCCTGGACTGCGCCGACGTTCGAGCTTTCGAGAACGTCTTTGAGTTCAAAGAAGCGCCGATTTCTCCAGCAGAACGGGACGGCTGTAAAATAGGAAATGGCCCAGCCGGTGGCGACCACAGCCCCGAGCACTTCAATGAAGAGCCTGACCACACCCAACCACACGCCTACCGGTGTGGGGAACTTGACGCTCTCCGGCAGCTGCGCCGCGATCGCCGCCGCGCCAGCATCAACGAGCGCCCGCATATAGTTAAGAATGGTCATCACGTCCGGGAACCCGGGGACGGTCTTGTGGCCCCCGACCTGATGCACCGCGTAGTCCAGCAGGACGGCGCCCAGATAGGCCGATACGCCGCCCAACTGGGCAAAGATGCGAAACCCGGCGACGTCGTAATTTGACGTCAGCCTGATGGCCATGGCCACTCCCGTTGCGGCGCCGACACCGATCAGGACGGCACCAACCGGAATGCCGCCCAACAGGTGAAAGTGCGGCAGGGAGATGAGATGCGCCACGTACGCGGTGATGGCGCTTGAGAGGGTGGCGAGCACGATCGTCAGTACAGCGGACACACCAATCCCCTCCTTCCCAGAGACATACCCTCGCCCGGCAGGGGTTCAGACCACGTCAGACGGTCAAATCGGTCGCGGCGGCGCGCAAGCTCACGGAGGGGGTTTCATCGGGAAGCAGGGCGAGATATCGCGCCGGCAGAAGACGCACTCCGACTTCTTGGCGTGGTGTGCTCCAAATTCACATAAGGAGAGTGGCATGCGATATCGTGACTTTGGCCGTACCGAATGGGTGGTCAGCGAAGTTGGCTACGGAATGTGGGGCATAGGCGACTGGTCGGGGTCGGACGACGCGGAATCGCTCAGTTCGCTGCGGCTGGCCGTGGATCAGGGAGTGAACTTTTTCGACACCGCCTGGGCGTACGGGGAGGGACACAGCGAGCGGTTATTGGGCCAGGTGGTGCGAGCCTACCCAGGTAAGAAGCTCTTCATCGCCACGAAGATTCCACCGAAGAACTTGGCGTGGCCGGCGCGGGCCAAACACACATTAGATGACACGTTTCCTCCCGATCACATCCGCGCGTACACGGAGCGCAGCCTGAAGAATCTGGGCGTAGATGCGATCGATCTCATGCAGTTTCACGTCTGGCACGACATCTGGGCCCAGGATCGACGCTGGCAGCAGGAGACTCAGAAACTGAGGGATGAGGGTCTGGTCCGCGCGTGGGGGATCAGCGTGAACCGCTGGGAACCCACCAATGTGACGGAGGCCTTGAAGACCGGGTTCATTGATGCGGTGCAGGTCATCTACAACCTCTTCGACCAGAGTCCCGAAGATGAGCTCTTCCCACTGTGCCGGGAGCACAACGTCGCGGTCATCGCCAGGGTCCCATTCGACGAAGGTGCGTTGACCGGGACGCTGACGAAACAGTCTCGCTGGCCGGAGGGTGACTGGCGCAACCGCTACTTCAACCGCGAAAATCTGTTCCTGACGCTCGAGCGCGTGGACGCGTTGAGGCACGTTGCGCCGGAGGGGATGACGCTCCCGGAGATGGCGCTAAGATTCATTCTGCAAAATCCCATGGTTTCGACAGTTATCCCCGGGATGCGGAAGCCGGCCCACGTGCTTGCTAATACCGCTGTCAGTGACGGGCGGCCGTTACCCGATACAGTGCTGCTGGAACTCCACCGCCACCGTTGGGATCGAAAACCTGCCGTGTGGTCAAATTAGGGGGAAGGCCCCTAGGGCGTACGGTAGCATCGGCTAATCTCTAAAGGGCGCCGGCCCATCGAGCCGGCGCCCGCAGGTCCTCCCGCCAATCTGGCGCCGCTCCCGCGTGTTTCATCGAGGCTCCCCGCTCGTTGCCAGCAATGCCCCTCTGGTGCATCACTAAATAACTTTTGTTTGTTCATGAGTTTTTAATAAAAGACGAGGATTGCATAACCACCATCCCGAAGCACGGAACCGGGCGCGGGGCGCCCACACCCACGGGAGGGGAGAACATGCGCGGATTGTTTGTGGCAGTGCTGGTAGCGGTGCTATTGGCTCTTCTTGGCGGAAGTGCGGTACAGATTGCAGGTGATGTCGGACCGGGACAGAACGGTCCAAGCGGTTCAATTCCGACCCTGACGAACGTTGCGGGGGATGTGGGGCCGGGGCAAAACGGCCCGACCGGGTAGACTCAGGTCGACCTGCAGGGACGGCATTTCTAGGCGCGCCCCGCGCCCAGTCCTTGCGGGAAATGGTTAAGTTTTGGTATGCTTTTTGTCATTGTTCTTATCCGGTGAGATCCTCGCCCGCTCGAGCGCCCGCGGACGAAGCGAAAGGTGGCTGAACATGTCGCTGGGATTGCGCATTCGGCAGCTTCGCCAGACGCGGGGGCTGACGCAACAGCAGCTGGGATCTCCCGATCTCTCGAAGAGTTTCATCAGCCTCGTGGAGCGCGACCGGACCAGGCCCTCTGTGGCCACCCTCGCATTCCTGGCCCGACGGTTGGGGACGTCCGTGGACGCTCTGCTCGGTCAGGAAGGCCACATGCCTGAGACGGCTGCCGCAAGTCTGCTCGCCCTCAGCGACGACGCCACCCGAAAGCGGGACATGGCCACAGCCTGTACACTGCTGGATGCCGCAATGTTTCTCGGTGAACGGTTCGCTCTCGAGGAAACGAAGCGGGAGGCGGCGCTGCAGAGGGCCCAGGTTGCATTTGATCAGCAGGCGTTCGAAGACGCCTGGGCGCGCCTCGCCACCGTAAGGGAAGTGGCCGAGGATGCCCGCGACCATTGGCGCCAGGGTCGCGCGTTGGTCTTGATGGGTCGAATCAAGATTCGCGATCGCGACTATCGCGAAGCGGCCGACCTGCTGGTACGCGCCCTTGCCGCGCTGCGAACGGCGAGGGCGAGCCGGGATCCGGCGCGCGCCCACGCGCTGATCTTCCTTGGGACAAGCCTGGTCTGGCTCAACCGGCTGGAAGACGCGCTGCGTCGATACCGCGAGGCCGCAGAATCGGATGTGGCCAAGCGGGACCCGGCGGTGCGGGGCCGCGCGGCGTGGGGAATCGGATGGGTTCAGCGCAAACTGGGGCGTTTGGACGACGCGCGAACGTCCTTGCTGCACGCCAGAGAATCCTTTGAGGCCGCTGAGGAGCTTGAGGATCTGCTCCGGGTTCTCCATAACCTCGGGCAGCTCGATCATGAGGAAGGACGGACCCGCGAAGCGTTGCGCCACTTCCATCACGCGCTTCGGGTCATGGAACGACTGCAGCGGCCGCTCGACAGGGCGGCGATTCTCACCGAGATCGGCCGCGTGCACCTGACCCTCGGTGAGCTCGATGATGCAGAGCACTTCGTCACCCAGGCTCTGGACGAGACGCAGCGGACCGGCGACCCGGTGGAGGCCGCCGAGGCCCAGGTGGTCCTCAGTCGCGTGCGGCTGGCTCGCGGTGAGGTGAAGCCGGCCGTCGAGGGTGCACGACGCGCGTTGAGCACCTTCCGTGAACGCGGGCTGAGAGCGCAGGAAATGCAGGTTGCTCGTGAGTTCGGGCTGGCGCTCAAGGAGCGAGGCGCGCATCCAGAGGCGAGTGAGTTTCTCGCGCTCGTCGCAGAAAGCGCTGTCGTCGCTCCCGCGGCCGCATCGCCGGCGCCCCGCGCGCGCCGTTAGACCCAGGCTCTTCGTCGCGACCCTCGCTCAAAAGCGAAACGGGACGGCGTCGAGCCGTCCCGTTCCTGGATCCTCGAATGACATACGCTGTGCGACGATTACCCGCGGCTGTTCACCAGTTCGCGCTCACGCGTTCCGACCACATCTTCAAGCGCCACCGGCTCCATCCGTACCGGGCCCCTGCCGGCTCTGGTGTCTGTGCTGATCGCGCACAGGTCGTAGACGGCGAGGATTTCACCAAACTGCGGTTCCAGCGTAGCGATGGACCCGCACCGCGGACAGCGCCAGACTCCCATCACCAGCCTCCTCCCCGAGCCCCGCAGAGCTTTGCCGGTCGGCTCCCTCATGAGTAAACGTACCCACCTCGCAGCAGGTTCAGCCCTTCGGTGTATTCTTTGAGCAAGACCCTTGCCACGGACGGGCCTCCCGGGCCCGAATGGACGTGCGTACTGCCGGCGAAGACGCGGAGGAGGGCGCGATGAAGGCGGTGAGGATTCACGAGCAAGGGGGACCGGAAGTCCTCCGGTATGAGGAGGTCCCCGCTCCAGACCCTGGGCCTGGTGAGGCCCGAGTGCGTCTGGTGGCCTGCGGTGTGAACTTTGTTGATATCTATCAACGATCCGGGCAGTACCGGCTCGCGCTCCCGGTGACGCTAGGCCAGGAAGGAGCCGGGGTGGTCGACGCGATTGGGCCGGAAGTCACCGAGGTGAAGGTGGGAGATCATGTCGCGTTCGCCAACGTCATGGGCTGTTATGCGGAGTATGTCACTGCGCCAGCCTGGCGGCTCGTTCCGGTGCCGGTGGTCCTCGGCGACCGCCTCGCGGCTGCGGCGATGCTGCAGGGCATGACTGCGCACTATCTGACCGGCGCAACATACCCCCTCCGGTCGGGCGATGCCGCGCTGGTCCACGCCGGAGCCGGAGGGGTGGGCCAATTGCTGGTGCAGATGGGGAAGCGCCGGGGAGCACGGGTCATCACCACCGTGTCGACCGACGACAAGGCCGAAATTGCGCGTTCGCTGGGCGCCGATGAGGCCATTATCTACACGCGGGTGGACTTCGAGTCGGAAGTGAAGCGGTTGACCGCCGGGCGCGGCGTCCAGGTAGTGTACGACTCTGTCGGAAAGGATACCTTCGAGAAGGGTCTGAACTGCCTGGCGCTGCGCGGCCTGATGGTGCTCTACGGACAGGCCAGCGGCGCCGTCCCGCCCCTGGATCCCCAGGTGTTGAATGCGAAGGGGTCGCTCTTTCTGACTAGGCCGACCCTTCATCATTACATCCATACGCGGGAAGAGTTGCTCTCGCGGGCTGGTGACGTGCTGACCTGGATTCACTCCGGCGTGCTGCGTCTGCGCATCGACCGCTCGTTTCCGCTGTCGCAGGCCGCCGACGCCCACCGGTATCTCCAGGACCGGCAGACCAAAGGCAAACTCCTCCTCATTCCCTGAGCGCCTCTTGACAACACATCTCTCTTGACACGGTGCGGCCCCGTCCGTAGAGTGGGGGCGGAGAGATAATGAAAATGACTTTCATTTACATAAACGGCCATGCCAGGAGGCGGGGAGGGGACCCACGTGCCGCGGAGCAGAGCACCGTCGGAACCCCGGCTTGAGGGACGGCTCCGCCGGTTGCGGACCGCCGGACACCGGATCACGGCGCAGCGGAAAGCGGTCCTGCGCGCGCTGGCCGGGATGGGGTGTGCCTGTGGTGCGGAAGACATCCACGCCCGGGCGCGACGTATCTACCCGCGCCTTGGTCTCGTCACGGTCTACCGGACCCTGGGCGCGCTCGTTCGGGAAGGGTTGGCCCAAACGGTTCAACTCGATGACGGGCGCATCAGGTACGAACTGCGGGATGACGGCCGGCATCATCACCACCTGGTATGTCTATCTTGTGGGGCCATTGCCAGACTCGAGACGTGCGCGGTCGGTCCTCTGCAGCAGGCCGGCCGGCGCCGGGGATTTACTGTCACGGCGCACCGGCTTGAACTCTTTGGATACTGCGGGGACTGCCGGTCATTGGAGCGGGAAGCGCGATGACATCGTTACGGAGAGGTTGGCAGTTGTTCGGGACGCTCGGCGCGATCGCCGCCGCGTTGGGCTGTGCGGGGACCCCGCGCGCCGAGAAGACCGTGCCGGTGGTGGTGACATTTTATCCCTTGCAGGAGTTCGCCCAACGGGTCGGCGGCGAGCGCGTACGCGTGGTGACGCTCGTGCCGCCGGGGGCGGAGCCCCATGACTATGAACCGCGCCCACAGGACATCATCGCGCTCCACACCGCGCGTATGATGATCTACAACGGGGCAGGGCTTGAGCCGTGGTTAGAAAAGGTCCGACCCGAGTTCCCCACAGGTGGCGTGGTCGTAAACGCCAGTGATGGATTGCCGCTGGTCAAGGGGGTCGATGAGGGCGAAGTCGGCGAGCCTCCCGCCCGCTTTGACCCACACATCTGGCTGGATCCATTGCTCGCGGCGCGGATGGTGACCAATATCCAGAAGGGATTGGAGGGAGCTGACCCGCAGCACAGCGAGTTCTACGCAGCCAATGCCTCGAAGGTGGAGGAAGAGTTGCGGACGCTGCACGGTGAGTTTGATGCCACGCTGCGCACCTGCCGCCAGAAGGAATTCATCACCACGCACGCCGCGTTCGGGTATCTGGCGCGACGCTATGGACTCGTACAGCTGGCTATCAGCGGTTTGTCGCCTGAGGCCGAGCCGGCGCCCGCCCGGCTGCGAGAGCTCGTGCATCTGGCCAGAGATCATCACATCAACGTTGTGTACTATGAGACGCTTGTCAGCCCGCGGGTGGCCGAGGCCTTGGCGCGTGAGGTAGGCGCGCGGGTCCTTGTGCTGAATCCACTTGAAGGATTGACCGGCGAAGAGTTGCGTCAGGGACTGACGTATTTCTCGGTGATGCATGAAACCCTCCGTCATCTTGCCGATGGACTCGGCTGCCGTAAGATCTGATCCGGTGGTCGATCTGGAGCACGTCAGCTTCGGCTACGACAGCGAGCGAGTGCTCGATGATGTCAGTTTGCGCATCGGCCCCGGGGACTTCCTGGGCATCATCGGGCCCAATGGGTCGGGTAAGACCACGCTCCTGAGAGTTCTCCTCGGGCTCCTGCGGCCGGCGTCGGGGCGCATCAAGCTGTTTGGTCTCGACGTGCGGTCATTTCGTGAGTGGGCGCGGATCGGCTATGTCCCGCAGAAGGCGACCGCATTCGACGCCCGGTTCCCAGCCAGTGTTCTCGAGGTGGTCATCAGCGGGCGATCCGGGGTCGCGGGGATAGGGCACCGGTTCGGCGGGCGTGACCGGACGGCGGCCGAGGAAGCGCTGCAGACCGTGGGCATGTTTGAGTTCCGAGGCCGTCCCATTGGCCGGCTGTCGGCCGGCCAGCAGCAGCGAGTTTTTATCGCGCGAGCGCTGGCTAGCCGTCCGCAGCTGCTGTTGCTCGACGAGCCCACCGTCGGGGTGGACGTTGATGCCCAGGAGCAATTCTACAGCCTGTTGCGCCATCTGAACCGGGAGTTCGGGACGACGCTGGTGCTGGTGTCGCACGACGTCAGCGTTGTGGCGGAGGAGGCCACCCAACTCGCGTGTCTCAACCGCCGGCTGGTCTTTCACGGCAGCCCCGAGGATGCAATGCGCTCCGGCGCGCTTGCCCAGCTCTACCGGGCCGAGAGCTTCGTGGTGGCGCACCATCATTGAACAAGTCTCCCCAGTCTCCCCGGTCTGCCAACTTAGGGTGTCGACTGTGAAGACTGGGTAGACCAGGAAGACCGGGTAGACTCAGGAGGCGTATGCCTGAGATCTTTCAATACGGCTTCATGCTCCGCGCCCTGGCCGCCGGTCTCATGATCGGTACCATTGCCCCGACGATCGGCGTCTTCCTGGTGCTACGCAGGCTCAGTCTGATCGCCGATACGCTGGCTCATGTCGCGCTGGCCGGCGTGGCGCTGGCGCTGCTGACCGGGATTCATCCGGCGGTGGGCGCGCTGGCCGTCGCGTTGATCGGCGCGGTGGGGGTGGAACGACTGCGGGTCTCCGGCCGTCTGTACGGGGAGGCCGCGCTGGCCATTTTTCTCTCCGGCGGTCTGGCGCTGGCGGTTGTGCTGATCGGCCTGGGCGGCGGCTTCACGGTGGACGTGTTCTCGTACCTCTTTGGCAGCATCACCGTGGTGCAGCCGCGCGACCTGTGGGTCATCCTGCTGCTGGGAATGGTCGTGCTGGGGACCGTGGTGCTCCTGTACAAAGAACTCTTCGCTATTACCTTTGATGAAGAGGCCGCCCGGGTTCAGGGCGTCCCGGTGGATAGCCTGAACCTGCTTGTCACCGTCCTCGTCGCCACAACGGTTGTCGTCGCCATGCGGGTGGTGGGTGTGCTGCTGACCAGCGCACTCATCGTCATCCCCGCCGCCACGGCGTTACGCCTGGCACGGAACTTCCGAAGCGCGCTGCTCATCGCGGTGCTCGCGGCTCTGGCGGCCGTCGTGGTGGGAATCGTGCTCTCTTTTTATCTCAACATTGCCGCCGGTGGGGCCATCGTGGCCTCCGCCATCATCCTATTCGCCGCCAGTGCCCTCGCCGTGCGGCGGCCATGACCAGTGTGCGGTCTTTCCGAGTAGTGATCGGCACGCTTCTCGTCGCTGCCCTCACGCTCGGATGGGCGCACGCTGTCCCAGCGCAGGAGCCCACACCAAGTCCCCTTCCGCCGTTTACTGAGTCGGTGCCGCCGGATCAGTTCTTCCGAGGGAAAGTGGTGGAGATCATCGGAGAACGTGTCGGCGAGGTCGTCGGCTCTCCCCAGCTGCAACAAATTGTCCTGGTGGAGATTGCCACCGCCGGTGGGAGTAGAGAACGGGTCCGCGCGGAGTTCAGCGCCGTCGTGGCCGGCGGCGCGGGGCAAGCTCTGCGCCCAGGTGATGCTGTCATCGTGGTCAAGTCTCCTCCGCCCGATCAGACGTACTTTGTCGCCGATCGCGACCGGAGTCGGCCTCTCGCGTTCATCGCCGCAGTGTTTGTCGCCCTGGCCGTTCTGCTGGGCCGCCTGCGGGGAGTGACCTCTCTGGTGGGGCTCGGGATTACCGTGGTCGTGCTCGCGGAGTTCGTTGTGCCCGGGATCCTCTCGGGTGCCAGTCCGCTGCTGGTCAGCGTCCTGGGGGCGCTGGTGATCGCGGTTGCTTCGATCTACCTGGCGCACGGATTCAGCCGGAGAACGTCGATCGCCGTGGCCAGCACGCTGATCACCCTCACGCTCTCGGCGTTCCTGGCCGCCGCCGCGGTCTCAGTGGCCAGGCTCTTCGGCTCCGGCACAGAGGAAGCGTTTTACCTGCAACTGGGTCTGCTGAAACAGGTGAACCTAAGGGGGTTATTGTTAGGTGGCATCATCCTCGGGGCGGTGGGCGTGCTGGACGACATCACGACAGGTCAGGCCGCTGCTGTCGATGAGATCCATAAGGCGAATCCAGCTCTGCCCGTCCGCGAATTGTACCAACGCGGGCGATCGGTGGGAACCGAACACATCACCTCGCTGGTGAACACCCTGTTCTTGGCATACGCGGGTGCTTCGCTCCCGTTGTTCATTCTCTTCACCATCAACACCTACCAGCCATTATGGGTAACGCTGAGCAGCGAATTTGTGGCGGAAGAAATCGTGCGGACGCTGGTCGGCAGCATCGCCTTGATTCTGGCGGTCCCCATCACGACCCAGATGGCCGCATATGTGCTCGGGCGTGGCGTCGGACAGGTCCGGCCGTAGAGCTACTGCTTCAGATACCGCTCGAACCAGGCCACCGTGCGCCGCCAGGCGTCCTTCGCCGACGTTTCATGGTAGCGGTCACCGGTGTCGTTGAAGAAGGCGTGGTTGGCACCGGGATAGATGACGATCTCGTGCGTGATGCCGGCCCGCTGCATCGCCTCTCGAATCGCCGGAATGCCGGCGTCGATGCGTGTGTCTAGCTCGCCGTAGATGGCCAGCACGGCGGCCCTGATCTTTGGAACGTCTTCCAGCGGCGGGTTCGGTCCGTAGAATGGAACGGCCGCGCGGACGCTGGAGTTGCTGGTGGCCAGCCGCCAGGTCATTCCACCGCCAAAACAAAAACCTACCACGCCGATACGATCCTTGCGCACGCTGGGCAGCCCCTGTAGATACGCGACGCCGGCATTGAGCATCGCCACGAGTTGCTCGGGGGGAGTACGGCCCAGGATCGCGGTGACCTGGGCCAGGTCCGAGTATTTCGCGGTGCCGCCCTCGGCGGACGCCAGATCGACCGTGAGCGCGACGTAGCCCAACTTGGCCAGGCGCCGGCACACGTCCTTAAAGTGCTCCAGCAGACCCCGGTTCTCGTGGATGACCACGGCGCCCGGCGCCGGGCCTCTGAACTTCGGCCGCGCCAGATAAGCCGAGACGGTGACGGCACCCATCGGGAATGTCACCATTCCGCCTTCTAACGACGGATCGTCCGGCGGTACCGCCACGCCCGCGGCCTGTGCTACAACCACCGGCGTCTGCGCCGTCGCCGCACTGATCTCCTCCAATGTCGCTCCCACACCCAACTGCCGGAGTACCGGCAGTGCCACTGCTGTCCCGCCGGCCATCAGCGCGACGCGGCGCAGGAACTCGCGGCGGTTGAGGCGTCCATCCCGGTAATCCTCCGCCCACTCCTCGACGATGTAGCGCTCAAGGTCACCCATGGAGCACGCTCCCTTCCGTGGTCTTCTGGCCATGAACTATTCGACGGGCATCACGATCTCGTATCGCCGGAGGCCGGTACGAGATATGGGGTCTCCCACAGGCGCACCCACACGATATGGCCACGGCTTTGCAGGATATGGATCATACCGAAGATGGTACCGAGATCGCCGCTCACTTTTTCCACGTGACGCGTTCAATCTCCCGCCGCAGGGGTAACGGATGGGTGGCGCGAAACAGTGTGGACTCGGGAGAGGCGGTATAAGGAAGCCATTCCACGGGAACGGCAGGTGGTGTGCGTACGTTGAGGTAGCGCATGAAGTTCGTCGCAGCCGCACTCCTGGCGGTGGCCGCGTCCTGGATGCTGGCGGGTTCAGCCGCCGGCCAGGCCGCCGGAGTGAAGGTGGTTGTTAATGGCGTCGACGTGCCGCTCGCCGTGCCTGCCGTGGTCTTCAACGGGCAGGTTATGGCTCCCATTGCCGGGCTCTTTGAGCCCATGGGAGCCATTGCTGCATTCTATGAAACCGATCGATCCATCGTGGTCACCAACCGCGTCCGTACCACGGTAGTATTCTGGCTGAACGAAACCGCCGCGCTTGTCAACGGACAGCCCAGGTCCCTGCCGGTGGCCCCGGCCCTGCTCGGCTCCCAGGTCTTTGTGCCGGTGCAGGCGACCTTTGCGCTGCTGGGCGCATGGGCACGATTCGATGAGACCGACCGCGCCGTATTTGTGAATTCTCAGATCACGGGGATCACCCCGCAGGTTTCCGCCGGCGCCCTGCAAGTTGCCGTGGATGCCACCGGTCCCATGCAGGTCGAGACAAACGTCATCAGCAATCCGGACCGGCTGGTGGTGGATTTCATCAACGCCACGCTGCGCACGCAGGAGCGCTTGTACGCGGTCAGCGACGCCGGCGTGGATCGAATCCGCACCGCGCAGTTTCAGGTCAAGCCGTATGTCTCGCGGATGGTCTTTGATTTGAACCAGCCCGTCGAGGTGAGCATCACCACGGCGCCGACGAGTTATCTCGTTACCCTCCAGGTGCGGCCGAAAGGGTCCGCACCGTGGCAAGCTCCGGAGGGCGCATCGAAGGGCTCCCCGCTCGGTCGTAGTGCCAACCCGGTGAAGGTGACAGGCGTGTCCTTCCAGCCCGATGGCCAGGCCGGCCGCATTACCGTGGACAGCACAGGGTCGATGGACTACAAGATTCGCGAGTTCATGTTCCCCGACCGCCTGGCGATCGACGTGCAGAATGCGGTCTTCATCCCTGTGAAGCGCGAGATCAGCGTGGACGGCACGTCGGTCGTCGCCGTCCGTGCGGCGCAGTTCACGGCCCGGCCGCCGGTAACCCGCATCGTGGTGACCCTGAAACGAAAGCTCAATTACATCATCAACCAGTCGGCCGGCCGGCTGACCATCGACCTGAGCACGAACACGGCGGCCCGCGGACACTTGGTGGCCATCGATCCGGGGCACGGAGGAGAGGATCCCGGAGCGGTCGGGCCGAGTGGATTGCGCGAGGCCGATGTGGTACTCGACATCGCGCTGCGCGTCCGCGATCTACTTGCGCACGACGGGATCCGCGTGCTGATGATTCGTGACAGCGACACGACCGTGGATTTGGCCGACCGGCCGCGGGTGGCACGAGAGAGCGGCTCCACGATCTACGTGAGCATTCACGCCAACGCCTCTCCGCGTGCGGCCGTCAACGGCACGGAGACGTTCTTTCTCACCCCGCAGAGCCTTGTGCTGGCCCAGATGATCCAGGATGAACTCGGCGTGGTGCTGGGGATCCCCAGCCGGGGTATCAAGACTGCGAACTTCGTCGTGCTTCGCGATAACGACATTCCATCGGTGCTGGTGGAAACCGCCTTCATCTCGCACGCCGACGACGAGTTGCGGCTGCGCGACCAGGCTTTCCGCCAGCATGTGGCGGAGGCCGTACACCATGGCATCGTCCGGTTTCTTGCTATCTACCCCGTGCCCCAGCAGGCGCCTTGACGCAGAACGCAGAACGCAGAACACAGAACGCAGAATAGACAACGCGGAATGCGGAACCCAGATCGCAGACGGATCGTCCATGATCTCTGCGCTCTGCGTTCTGCCATCTGCGTTCTTCGCGTGAGACGACATCACGTCTGATGAAGCTCACCATCCTGGGCAAGTGGTCCCCATACCCGCCGGCCGGAGGTGCCTGCCCCGGCTACCTGGTCGAGGCGGACGGTGTACGCATCCTGCTGGATTGCGGCTCGGGGGTGGTCAGCAGCCTGCACAGGTTCGGGACGGCGTTTGACCTCAACGCGATCGTCATTTCCCACCTGCATCCCGATCACTTCACGGATATCTATCCGCTGCGCAACGAGCTGGCGTACGGCCGGTTGCCCGATCCCCCGCCAATCCCGGTGCTGCTGTTCGCGCCGGCCGGTGCGGCCGGCTATCTGGCCGCCTGCCTGCCGAAGCCAGAGTCACGCCAGGAGTTCACCGCGGGGTTCACGTTCCGCGCGCTGGAGGACGGGGTCGGAAATGCCGGCGGGGTACGGCTGCGGTTTGTCTTAACGTCCCATCCCATGCCCTGTCATGGAGTCGAAGTCAGCGCCGGCGGCCGCCGTCTAGTGTACAGCGCCGACACCGGACCGTGCGAGGCACTGGAACGCCTTGCGGCGGGGTGCGACTTGTTCCTATGCGAATCCACGCTGATGGAAGGCGATGAGCATCTCAGCGGTCAGTTGGGACACCTCACCGGCGGCATGGCCGGAGCCGCCGCCCAGCGCGCTGGCGTACAACGGTTGATGCTGACCCACTTTTTCACTCCGCGGCACGCCGTCAAGGAGTCATCTGCGGCTGCAGCGAAAGAGTTCGGCGACGTCCGGGTTGCCGATGAAGGCGTCACCTACGAGGTGTAAGCGGAATGCCCCGGCCAGACGGTCGCCGGCCCGATGAGCTGCGGTCGGTAAAGATCACGCGACGTTATCTGAAGTATGCCGAGGGGTCGGTGCTCATCGAGCTGGGGGACACGCGCGTGGTCTGCGCGGCAAGCATCGAAGAACGGGTACCGCCATGGCTGCGGGGTGCGGGACAGGGCTGGATCACGGCAGAGTACGGAATGATTCCCCGCGCCACGCAAGAGCGCAACCCTCGCGAGGCCAGCCGGCCGGGGGGCCGGGTGCAGGAGATCCAGCGGCTGGTAGGCCGGTCGCTGCGAGCGGCCGTCGACATGGAGAAGCTTGGTGAGCGGACGATCTGGATCGACTGCGACGTCATTCAGGCAGACGGCGGCACCCGGACCGCGGCGATTACGGGCGCGTTCGTCGCGCTGGTCGATGCCCTGCATGTGCTGCGCTCCACCGGGATGATTACCGTCTGGCCACTGCGGGAATTTCTCGCCGCCACCAGCGCAGGCTTCGTGGAGGGGCAGGCGGTGCTGGACCTCAGTTTTGCGGAGGACTCGCGCGCCCGTGTAGATATGAATGTGGTGATGACGGAGACGGGCCGGATCGTCGAAGTGCAGGGGACGGCAGAGGGGTTGCCGTTCACCCGCGATGAGATGCTGCAACTGCTGGGTCTCGCCGAGGCGGGGATCCATCGGCTGATCACCTTCCAGAAAGACGCGCTGGCCGACGTCGCCTCAGTGGCTAGGCGCTAAGTGCGCGGGGGTGTCTACCGGCCATGGCCAAAACGTCGCGCAGAGTTCGCTCCAGGCCCACGCGCACCCGGCGGTCGAGACCGTCCCGGCTCCGCGCGCGCCCGGCCGCCCAGTCTGCGCCGCCCTCCGGTGCGTTGGAGGTCGTCCTGGCGACCCGCAACCCAGGCAAGGTGCGTGAGTTGCTCGACCTGCTCCGGGATCTCCCGTTGCAGGTGTACACACTGCATGCCTTCCCGCAGATTCGGGATCTGCAAGAAGACGGTTTGACCTATACGGAAAACGCGATCAGCAAGGCCCTGGCGGTGGCGCGGCTGACACGCCGCGTGGCCGTGGCAGACGATTCGGGGATCGAGATCGACGCGCTGCAAGGCGCCCCCGGTCCTCACTCCCGCCGTTTCCTGGGCGAGGGGATCTCCGATACCGCGCGCAACGCGCGGATTCTTAAACTCCTGGCAGATGTGCCAGCCAGATCACGCACCGCCCGATACCGCGCGGTGGTGGCAGTCGCCACACCGGAAGGCGCGGTGCGGACGTTTGAAGGGATTTGTGAGGGTCAGATCGCGGCAGCGCCGCGCGGATCGCACGGGTTCGGGTACGACCCGATCTTTCTTGTCCCGGAGTACGGCAAGACGATGGCGCAGCTCCCGATGGCAGTGAAGAACCGGATCAGTCATCGGGCCCGGGCGATGGCTGCCGCGCGAGTGTATCTTCGCCAGCTGGCGATAGGGGAAACTACCGTAGCCAGTGATCAGTAGCCCGTAACGGAGCCAGTGACCAGCAGCCAGTTGCCAGTCACCAGTTGCCGCGATCGAGGGAAAGGGTTTGGCGAATGGATTCTGGTGATTTCCTGTTAGAGTTGCTTCTCGAGCAGCTGAGGCTTTGAGAGCAGGTCCCGCCAGGGATCCTTGCGCCTCTTCATCAACGCCGGCACAGTCCCGAGGGTGTACGCCAGCGGATCCAATCCGCGCTCTAGCTCCTTCCACGTGAGGGGCAGGGAGACCGTGGCCTCCGGTGTGGGCCGCACACTGTACGCGCTGGCCAGCGTTGCGCCCAGCCGGTTCTGGTTGTAGTCGAGGAAAACCTTCCCCACTCGCTGTTCTGCCGCCCATGCCGTAGTGACCCTGTGGGGGTGGAGACTTTCGAGATATTGCGTGACGGTTTTCGCAAAGGCGTGGGTCTGCTCAAACGTGTACCGCCGCACGATCGGCACGAACAGGTGCAGACCAGTCTTCCCCGACGTCTTCACGAATCCGTCCAGTTTGAGCCGTTTCAGCACGTCCCGCAACAGCAGCGCCGCTTCGGTCGCCGCGTCGAACCCGCGGCGGGAATAGTCGGGGTCCTTCTCGCCCTTGCGCTGCGGGAGCTTGTTGTCGGGGAAGAGGTATGGATCGACGTCGAAGACGACGTAGTCCGGCCGGTTGAGCGTGCTGGCGCGCAGCGCCTGTTCAGAGGCGGCAAACACCGTTCCCGCCGTGCCCGCCCGTTCGGCGCGCCTGACCGGGGTGGTGCGGCTGAACCAGGTGTGGATCTCGATGTTGGCGAGCTGCGCCAGCCAGGTGAGCGTCTCCAGATTATTACAGAGAGGGGCGACCAGCGTTTTCTTTTCGCTCTCGGTCCAGATGCGCACCGTCTCCACAAATGGCGGCGCATCGGGATAGTCCTTCTGGTAGAAACTCTCGCCCGCGATGCCATTTGGGAAGCGGCGGAGCGTGACCGGGCGATCTCGCAGGTGGGGGAGGATCTGCGGGGCGACCTCCAGGTAGTAGCGAATGAGATCGCCCTTCGTGTATCCTCGCTGCGGCCAGAAGATTTTTTCGAGGTTGGTAAATTCGACGCCGGCCGGTGCGCCATCGAGATGCCCGGCAGGCGCGCGGGCCTCGGGCCTGGGGCCTGGAGCCTGGTCGGTGATCCGCGTTTCCCCGTCTCCGCGCTCCGCCCCGAGCTCGCGAAGCGAGCGTGGGGGGTTCCGCGCTTCCGGCAGTTCGAGTGTGACGTCGCGCGCCGGCTTGTCGGTTCGTAGCCCTTTAAACACGGGGACCCGCAGCAGCCCATCATTCGTCCACCCCGCATACTCCACTTCCATCACCAGTTCCGGCCGGACCCAGGTCGCGACATCATTGGATGGGGGTACCTGCGCGAAGGGGCAGACCGCCTCAACCCGGGCCTGCAGCAGAGTCGCGAGGCGCCGGAGCTCTGCATCGGTGAAACCGCCGCCGCAATGCCCAATGTACTGCAGATGGCCCGCCGCATCGTACACGCCGAGTAACACCGCGCCGAAGGTCTTCGCCCGGGCCCCGCGACCGCGGGTGAATCCGCCGATCACCGCTTCCATCCGCTGTGTCACTTTGATCTTCAGCCAGGTTTTCGCGCGTTCGCCAGGCCTGTAGGGCGCGTCGCGGCGCTTGGCGACAATGCCTTCCACTCCCAGGTCTTGCGCAGCCCGGTAGAACGCGATGCCGTGCTCGGGTACGGCCTCCGAAACGCGGATCACCTGGGTGGGATGGAGCACCGAATCCAGCACCTGCCGGCGGTCGGCGAGCGGCCAGTCGAGCAGGCGGTGGCCGTTGAAGTACAGGACGTCGAACGCGTAGTAGGCAATGAGAGGAGCGGGTCCGGGCCGGCTGCCGTTCCCCCCATGGAAGCGGGATTGCAGCAACTGAAAGTGCGCGCGACCACCAGTATCCAGCGCGACGATTTCCCCGTCCAGAATCACATCGGGGAGGTTTTGACCGTAGAGTCCCTCCACCACCTCCGGGAACTGCGCGTTGAGAGTCATCCCTCCGCGACTCCGGAGGGTGACCTCGCGCCGAGGTCCGTTATGGCGAAGGAACGCCATCGCGCGTACACCGTCCCACTTGATCTCGAACAGCCACGCCGGATCATCGAAGGGGGCGTTGACCAGCCTGGCCAGCATCGGTTTGATGTCACGCGGGTACGGATCCTTTCCCGGCGTATGGAGTTTGAGAGCGTGCAGCGTCTTTCGTGTCCGCGCGGAAACTGCCTTCGTTTTCATGCTCCGCGTCGAGCCAGCGCGGGGGTTCCCCGATGACCACTGTGCCCCGGCGTCCGCACGAATTTGTTCGATCGTCCTCCCCGTCTTCACCGATGTCGAGGGTTCGGGCAGGGTCCAGCCCACGACGGCGTCGGCGTCGCGTTTCTTGAACATCAACCACTGCACCGCGCCGCCCATCTTGGTCCGGACGAGGTGGAACTCACCCCGCAATCGGTGACCATGCAGAATCAGGGTCAGCTTCCCATTTGCGTACGCCTGTTCCGGATCGCCTTCCACCACCTCGTACGTACCCAGGTCCCAGACCATCACCGTCCCCGCGCCGTAGTTGCCCTCGGGGATCACCCCCTCGAACTCCATGTAGTCGATGGGATGATCTTCGACCGGCACCGCGAGTCGTTTCTCATCCGGGTCGTAGGTGGGTCCCTTGGGAACAGCCCACGATTTCAAGACCGCAGCCATCTCCAGCCGGAAGTCCCAATGCCGTCTGGTCGCATGATGCTCCTGGACGACAAACCGCGGCGGTCGGGAGCGCGATGTCGCGCCGGGCTTCTTGGGACGGCCCGCGGGTTCCGGGGTCTGCTGAAATTTGCGTTTGCGCCGGTAGGCTTCCAGGCTCATGCGCACAAGGTGATGCCGCGATGCTGGCCAAAGGTGTAGTTCGCCAACCGCAGCGGCGAGACCATTCTCAGGAGGTTGTCATGACAGCGGACGTCACCCTGTCTCAGGTCGGCCAGATCGGCGTCTCGGTGAAGGACGTGGAGCGGGCGACGGCATTCTATCGCGATCGGCTCGGGCTGCGGCACCTGTTTACCGCACCCCCCGGGCTGTCGTTCTTCGACTGCAGCGGCGTCCGGCTTATGCTGAGCCGTCCGGAAGGCCAACCTCATGGGAACTCCATTCTGTATTTCCGTGTGCCGGACATCCAGGCGGCACATGGCGCGCTCGCCGGGCGCGGCGTCCGGTTTCACGACGCGCCTCACCTCATCGCCCAGATGGAGACCTACGATCTGTGGATGGCGTTCTTCTACGACTCGGAAGACAATATGATGGCCATCATGAGCGAGGTGCCCCGAGCCAAACAGGAGCCAGTCTCCAGGAGCCAGGAAGAGCACAAACGGGGTCATTGAGAGTGGTCACTGGCTACTGGTTACCCGTCACAAGTTCCATCAGCGTTCGCGCGTAGTCCGTGGCCGGCGCTCCTTCTTCATGCGTGAAGTAAGCAAAGACATTACGACCCTCGCCGGCGCGCTGACCGATCCATTGGGCCCACCGGCCCAGGTCCTCGTCAGCATAGCGCGACTTGTGTAGCCGGAGATAGGAGACGGGCCCCACCACATCCGCCGGCTGCGTTTCTTCGTCGGTTTCTGCCACGCAGAGCGCCACGCGGTGAGTCTCCAGCAGGCGGTAGACCGTTTCGTTCCGCCAGCTGCTGTGGCGGAATTCGAGCACGGCCTGCCCACCGGGACGTAGGGTGGCCAGGAACGACTCCAGCAGGCCCAGGTCGAACCGCAGCGACGGCGGAAGTTGAAAGAGAATCGAGCCCACCTGGTCCCCCAAACGCCGGAGACGTTCAAAGAGGAAGGCCACATCTCCGTCCACGTCCACCAGCCGTTTGTTGTGCGTGATGCGGCGGTGCGCCTTCACCGAGAAGCGGAACTCTGGCGGCACCGCCGCAGCCCACTGCGCCAGCGTGTCTTCCCCAGGGTACCGGTAGAAGGTGTTGTTGAGTTCGACGGTGAGGAACGTCTGCCCATAGAATCGCAGCATCTCGCCGTTGGGTAGATCGGCCGGATAGAACGAACCCTTCCATTCGGGATAGCTGAAGCCGGACGTACCAATGTACGCGCGGCCCGTCATGCCATTGAAGCGGCGAAACGTTGGAACGCTGAAACGTTACTGTGGAATCGCTTCAACGTTTCAACGCTCCAACGTTCCGATTGACGTTCGTGTCAGCGGTGCCGCTCGCGCATCGCCGCGGCCCGCGGCGCGGAGGCTCTGGGCCGGCGGGCGGGCTGCTTCTCCTTGCGGGTCATCTGCAGACTGCGGCGCAGCGCATCCATGAGGTCGACGACCTTCTCCGGCTTCCGCGCCGGGACGCCGACCACAGCCTCACCGTCGATCTTTGCGGCGATGACCTTCTGTAGCGCTTCGCGATACTCATCCCGATATTCGGCGGGATTGAACGAGGCGATGAGACCTTCGATCAATTGCATCGCCATCTTCTTTTCGTTCGGATGCACTTTCGCCTGGACCGGCAACTCGGGAACGTCGTTGACGGCGCGCACTTCATCTGCGTAGTACAGGGTGGACATGACCAGCGTCCCATCGTACGGCCGCACCGCGACGAGGTGTTCCTTTTCCTTGATCACGACCTTGCCGACCGCAACCTTTGTCGTTTCTTCCATCGTTTCGTGGAGGAGCCGGAACGCCTTCTGCCCACCCTCGTCCGGCGCAAGGTAGTAGGACTTTTCGTAGTAGATCGGGTCGATCTCGCTGAGGTCGGCGAAAGACGTCACGTTGACGGTGCCAGCCGTATCGAGCGGAACGCTGTCCAAGTCCTCGTCGCTGACGGGAACGAACTTACCCTTCGCATACTCGTAGCCGCGGACGACGTCGTTCCAGTCCACAATTTGTTCGTGATGGGGGCAATACCGTTTGTTTTGAATGGGAGTCATGCAACTGCTGTGCAGGAGGCGGAACCGTACATCCTTCGGCTCGGTAGCGGTGTAGAGTTTTACGGGAATGGTGACCAGGCCGAAGGTGAGGTGACCTTTCCAGATCGGGCGCATCGAACCGTCCCTCCGTCAGGCGGGCCGCGAATGGATGTACGCGTATTATACTCTTGTGCGCCAATTCCTGCCTGCGTGCCGGCGCCTTGCCGCGGGCGCGGGGCTGCCCGGAGCGACGAATGGCCGGTCCGAGCCAAAATTCTATCGGGGACTGTCCCCCGGACGCCCGCATCTGGAGCGGGTGCGAGCGTGCCGCGTAGCCGGTTTGAGTCAAAAGGAGAAAGGGGACAGTCCCCACCTCGGCAGGGTCTCAGCGGGGCAGGGGAGGAGGCCCCGGAACGGGCGCCAAATTCAACAGAAGCCGTCGCTGCACGTCTCGCGGCGTCGTGAGGGAAGCCACATGCCTCCGGAACTAAAGGCGTTCTTCCGCTACTGGTCGCTGACGTTCGCCGTTCTGTTCTTCTACGTGTTCGCGTTCGTCGTGGCCGGGTTGGACATCTGGGAACAGGTGATGGACATGGTCCGAAAGCGCCGCAGCCAGCTTCTCCCCCGGGGGCCGGCCCTAGACTCGAACCCTCTGAAAGGGAAGACCGTGGCCGAGACGCTGGGCATGGGTCCAGGTCAGCGACCCGACGAGAAGCGGCAGTGGGTGCTCGACCTCGCCACCGAGGTCGCCACGAAGCTGGGGCTGACCGTCCACGTCGTGGTGTTGGAAGACTCTATGAAGCATCCTCTCGTGCATTTCCACGATGGCAAGCAACTGCGGACCTACCGTGTGGACAAAACCTGGGTCGCTGAGGCGCGGGCGGGGAATGCGCAGCGGACGCAACAGGTCCGCGATCTGCTGGAGCGCTACCTCGCCAGTGACTTCCTGGGCCGCCACGAGCAGCGGCCCAAGAAGACCACCGAGCTGGCTCGAGAGGCCGCCAGCAAACCCGCGCCGGCTCGGCCGGTCAGCCCCGCGGTGCCTCCGGGCGAGTCGCCGGCACCGGAATCCTGATCCTGGATTCTCTGGACCTCGTTTCAATCTTCACAATTTCTTCAGATTCGCGGAAGATAGTCGAGGTGGACCTGAACCCCTCGGATTGCAGTGGGCGGGGAAGGTAACGTGCGGTGTGGCCATGCACCCTGCGGATGTTCTCGTTGAAGGGATACGGTGTGGCGCCGCCATGCCCCTGAGTGCTGAACCACTCGCGAAACTCGGGTACAGGATGAACTCCGCGAGTGGTGCATGGTCGGGGCGGCCGGATTTGAACCGGCGACCTCGTGGTCCCAAACCACGCGCGCTAGCCAGTCTGCGCTACGCCCCGATCAGGAGGATGGTAGCATGCGACCGGCGCTGGGTCAAACACTCCGCGTCCCTGGCCCGGCGCGGATGGGCAGGTTGGAGGTAGGAATGGGCCGCATCGGCGTTGATATGGCCGACCCACGAGTGTCGCCCGCGGAGCGGGCCGATGACGCGCTGAGGCTGAACCGCAAAAGACCTGCCGGACGAAGCACTCATGAGTGTTTCCTGCGGGCAGGCGGTGAGGCCGGTGCATCGTGCTCGATGCGTTCAAGAGGCCAGAGACGATGAACCATCCCGGCACGCAGACCCCGGAGCCCGTCGCCATCGTGATCATCGGCGCGACCGGGGACTTGTCGCAGCGCCTCCTGTTTCCCGCATTATACCGCCTGTTCAGTGAAGGGGCGATCGCCGGGTCCCTCGCCATCGTGGGGATGTCACGCCGCGGCATGACCCATGAACAATTCCGAACCTTCGTCCGCGAGGGTGTGCAGAGGGACGTCGCGATTGACGCCGCGAGCTGGGGCCGGTTCGCGGAACGGCTCTTCTATGTCTCAGCCGATTCGATGAAGGAAGCCGACTATGCGCATCTGGCTCGAACCCTGGCCGACGTTGAACCCCGCTTCGGCACCGGCGGGAACCGTCTCTTCTACCTGGCCGCGCCGCCATCGACCTACGAATCGATTCTGACCAACCTGGGGCGGAGTGAGTTGATCCGCTATGGGAGTCGCCAGCTCTGGACCCGGGTCATCATCGAGAAACCGTTCGGTCGGGACGAGGCCACGGCCCGCCGTCTGAACGTGTTGGTGGACCGGGTCATCGGTGAGGAATTCGTATACCGGATCGATCACTACCTGGGCAAGGAGACCGTGCAGAATATGCTGGTACTGCGGTTCGCGAACACGGTCTTCGAGCCGATCTGGAACCGCCGCTACGTGGATCACGTCCAGATCTCATTTGTGGAAGACATCGGCGTGGGTGGGCGGGGGCGATTCTACGAAGAGGTCGGTGTCGTGCGAGACGTGATCCAGAACCACGTCCTGCAGTTGCTGGCGATCATTGCCATGGAGCCGCCGGCCGTATTTGACGCCGAAGAATTTCGCAACGAGAAGGCGAAAGTGCTGCGGGCCATTCCGCCCGTGCAACCGGTGGCCGCGGTGCGCGGCCAGTATGCGCCGGATCTGGTGGGCGGTCAACGGGTGCCCGGGTACCGGGAAGAAGAGGGCGTGGAGCCGCAGTCGCCGACGCCCACCTACGCCGCCATGCGGCTGCAGATCGAGAACTGGCGGTGGGCCGATGTGCCATTCTACCTCCGGGCCGGCAAGCGGCTGGCACGAAAAGATACCGAGGTGGTCGTGGTCTTCCGCCAGCCTCCGCTGCGTTTGTTCCGCGACTATGACATCGCCGGGATGGACCATAATGTCCTGGTGCTCAAGACGACTGATGATGAGAGGATCGCGCTCCGCTTTGGGGCACGGGTCCCGGGGCACAAGCACGAAATCCGCTCCGTGACCCTGGACTTCTCCTATCGCGACTTCGGCGAACCGGAGCATCCCGCTTACGAACACCTGCTCCTGGATGTGATGCGCGGAGTGCAGACGTCATTCCCCCGCCGCGACGAGGTGGAGCTGCAATGGGCGATTGTTGACCCGCTGCTGATGTACTGGGCCGGCCATCCGCCGGATGATTTTCCAAACTATCCGGCCGGCTCCATGGGACCCAAGGAAGCCGATGACCTGTTAAGGCGGGAAGGACGGCAGTGGAGGACCGACTGATACACGCGGGCGCGCCGTCGCGTGGTCGCGTGGTGGAGGGATAGCGTGATGAAACAACGAGTGGTCCAGCCTCTCATCTGCGGCGTGCTCGTGCTGACCGCATTGGCGTGGGCGGCACCGTCGCCGGCGGCGCAGACCGCGTCCCCCCCGGCATTCGCCATCGAGACGGCAGACCGTGCCGTGGTCCTGATCACCGCCACATATCGCGCCGGCGGCCGGGCGGCCCGGGGGTCGGGATCGGGGATCATCATCGATCCATCGGGAGTGATTCTCACCGCCGGACACGTCGTCGACCGGGCCAGCAGTCTGGAGGTGCAGCTCCACAGCGGGGAGGTCTTGCCGGCAGATGTGGTGGGGACTGATCGCGTGTATGACATCGCCCTGCTTCGAGTCGATGCGGTCCGCCCGCTTCCCGCTGTTACCCTGGCGGCGTCATCGCTGCTGCAGCGCGGGGATACCGTCGTGGCCTTGGGTCGGGCGCCGCGCCGGCAGGCGGGGCCGACCGCCGGCACGTTTCTGGAAATCGACCTTGAAGCGCGGGCCGGCGTGCCCAACCTCCTCTCGACCGCGGTCGTCTATCCGGGCGATTCCGGTGGTGCGCTGGTCAACGAACGAGGGGAGGTGATCGGCGTCATTGTGGCGATCACCCGCAATGGATTGCTCAGCCTGTCGGTGGCCACCGACGCAATCCGCGCCGTCTTGACTGACCTGCGAGCCGGCGACGTCCGGCATCCCTGGTTGGGTATCACCGGGCGGACCCTGACGGAAGACCTCGCGGCCGAACTCGGACTGGCGTTGCACAACGGCGTCTTGATTCTGGAAGTGCTCCCGCACAGTCCGGCGTCGCTCGCCGGGCTGCGGGGTGGACGAGCCAACAGCACCGCGGATGTTCCCACGGGCGGCGATGTCATCACCGCCATCGATGGCCGGCCCGTGACGACGTTCGGGGCGCTGGCGGCCTACATCTTGAGCAAGCATATCGGCGACCCGGTCACGCTGGAGATCAATCGCGACGGCCATGCAGCAACGACCACGGTCATCCTGGGGGAGCGGCCCACGCTATAGCCTGCGCAGTCGAGCGGTCTGGCGGTCGGGCGATCGAGGGCACAGCATAAGGGACGGTTCGAGCGCACGCGGCGACCGCGCGACTGCTTGACCGCGTTTTTCGCCGGGTGTAGGATGCAGCCAACGTTCCCAAAGGAGGCGGCGGCGTGAGGGTTCCGGTGGAAACCTTTCAGCAGGCCTCGACCACGATGCGCAAGGTCTTGGTCGAGATCAAGAAGGTGATCGTCGGCCAGGATCTGATGTTGGAACGGATCCTGGTCGCGCTGCTGGCACGCGGGCACGTCCTCATCGAGGGAGTGCCTGGGCTGGCCAAGACCTTAGCCATCAAGACCGCCGCCCGGGTGATCGACTGCGAATTCAAACGCATCCAGTTCACGCCCGATCTGGTGCCCGCGGACCTCATTGGAACCCGCATCTACAATCAGCACACCGGCACGTTTGATACTGAACTCGGCCCGGTCCTCGCAAATCTCGTCCTCGCCGACGAGATTAACCGGGCGCCGGCGAAGGTGCAATCTGCGTTGCTGGAGGCGATGCAAGAACGGCAGGTGACGATCGGCAAGCAGACGTTTCCGCTGCCGACCCCCTTCCTGGTGCTGGCGACGCAAAACCCGATTGAGAGTGAGGGGACGTATCCGCTGCCGGAGGCGCAGGTGGACCGCTTCATGTTTAAAGTCGTCATCACGTATCCGAGCGTGCTGGAAGAAGTCACCGTGGTGGAGCGGATGGCCGTGCAGCATCCGGAGGTGCAACCGGTGATCGCCGCCGCTGATTTGCTCGATATGCAGCGGATCGCCGATGCCCTCTACGTCCACCCCAAGTTGATGGAATACGCGGTGACCCTGGCCAACGTCACCCGCCGCCCGAAGGACTTTGGGCTGGGAGAACTTGCGCCGTACGTCTCGTACGGCAGCAGCCCGAGGGCGTCTTTGAACATGATTATCGGCGCGAAGGCGCTTGGGCTCCTGCGCGGCCGGGAGTACGTGCTGCCGGAAGACGTGCGCGACATCGCGCCAGAGGTCATGCGCCACCGGCTGGTCCTGTCGTATGAGGCCCTGGCACAGAACATTACGGGCGATCATATCGTCTCCCGCGTCCTGGAGCACGTTCCCGTCCCGCGCGTCCACATCGGCGATCCCTATGAGGCCATGCGGTCAGCACCGTCCTCCTAGCGCGGATGGTTGTGGAGCGGCCCATGGATGACTCTCGAGGGCAGGCGGCGAGGCCGGTGGGGCAAGGTCGTGGCGGCTAAGATGTACTGGCATGTGGCGACCCACCCAGGGTGCTCGCAGAGCGGGCCGGCGGCGCAGGGAGGCCGACACGCAAAAAGCCTACCAGTCGAGCGACCCATGGATGACTCTCGAGGGCAGGCGGCGAGGCCGGTGGGGCAAGGTCGTGGCGGCTAAAATGGAAACGCCAGAGAGCATCCTGCGGCGGTTAGAATTTAAGGTCGTGCGTCGGCTGGACGGCCTGCTCTTCGGCGATTACACCGGAATGTTCTACGGGCCCAGTCTTGACCTGGCCGAGGTGCGAGAATATCAGCCGGGAGACGAAGTCCGCCGCATCGACTGGAACGTCACAGCCCGCATGCACCGTCTTTTCGTCCGCCAATATCTGGAAGAACGTGAACTCACCGCCTGGATGCTGGTTGACTTGTCTCCCTCGATGGTGTTCGGCACCCGCCGGCAACTGAAACGCGAGAGCGCCGCGGAGTTCGCCGGCGTCGCCGCGTACATCGTGGCGCGACACGGAGACAAGGTCGGCCTGATTGGATTCCCTGGACGGGAGGTGTATGTACCGCCGCGGGGTGGCCGCGTACACGTCCTCCGCATTCTGCACATGCTGCAGCAGGCCCCGCCCCGACCCGGCGGCGGTGGGTTGGCCGATGGGTTGCGCCAGGCCGCGCGCGCGCTGCGCCGCCGGTGTCTGGTGTTTGTCCTGTCGGATTTCCAGGCGGCCGACGGGTGGCAGCAATCGCTGCAGGAACTGGCACGACGGCATGATGTCATCGCGGTCTGGATCTCCGACCCAGCAGAGCAGGAACTACCGGATGTAGGCGGCCTTTTCGTCCGCGACCCGGAGAGCGGGCAACAGCTCTGGGTGGACACGTCGGATGCGCGTCTGCGGGAAACCTATCGCGCGCTGGCCACGCGGCAGCGGGCGGCGGTCGCGGCTGCGCTGCACACGGCGGCGGTTGATGCCCTCGAGCTGTCGACGGCAGAGCCGCTTCTCAGTCCGCTGCTGAGGTTCATCACATACCGACGTAGGAGGAGCCGGTGGAGTTTGGCTGGCCGGTGATGCTGTGGGCCATGCTGGCATCCCCCCTGTTGCTGTGGGGATATGTGCGCACGCAGCGGCTGCGAGGCCGCGCTGAGGCCGCGCTGGCCGATGCGCACCTGCTGGGCCATCTGTGGACCAGACCGTCCGCGCTTCGGCGGCATCTCCCGGTCGGCCTCTACGTCACCGCCGTGACCCTGCTCACGCTGGCCATGGCCAGACCCATCGCTGCCGTTCCGCTGCCGACCAACCGCGCGGCGTTGATTCTGGCGATTGATGTGAGCAAGAGCATGATTGGGGAAGACGTCAAACCGAACCGGTTGAAGGCCGCAGAGGAGGCAGCACTCCAGGTCCTGGCGTTGATCCCGGGATCGACAAAGGTGGGGCTGATCGCGTTCAGCGACTACGCGCAGGTGCTTGTCCCCCCCACGACGGAACGGCAGCCGTTGCGGGAGGCCATCGCGGGGTTGAAGCTTCAGCAGGCGACGGGCGTGGGCTCAGCGATCATCGAGGCGCTGCGGGCGTTGCCCGAACGCAAAGAGCTGCTCGGCGATCGGTTGAACATCTCTCCACAGCAGCCGGCCATCCCGATCCCGCCGGCTCCGACGCCCGGCGCCTCTCCCACCCAACTGCCGCCCGCAGCAGTTCTCATGTTTTCTGATGGCATCAGCAACCTCGGCATCGATCCCGCCGTCGCGACCGCGCTGGCCAAGGACGCCAACGTCCGAATCTTCGGCGTGGGAGTGGGGACAACGGGCGGCAGCGTGATGCAGGTCGAAGGCCAGCTGGTCCTCGTCCCGTTTGACGCCACGCTGCTGCGGCAGATCGCACAAATGACCGGCGGGCGATACTTTGATGTGTCCAATGCCGACGAACTCCGGCGAGTCAGTAGAGAATTGGGGCGCGCCATCGGATGGGAGCGTCGCCGTACAGAGATCACGTCACTCCTCGCCGCAGCGGCCGGTGTGCTCATCCTGACCGGGGGGGCGTTCTCGCTGGTTTGGTTCCGGAGGGTGCCCTGACGTGATATTCGGCAGATGTAGTGCGGGAAAGGCCGGGGGGCGCGCATGACGTTTCAGTGGCCCATCATGCTGATGGGGCTGGCGGCAGTGCCGCTGCTGGCGGCGCTGTATGTGTGGGCGCTGCGGCGGCCTGCCCGCCGGTCTGTCTCCTACACGCAGGTCGAGATGCTGGCGCAGGCGCTCGAGGTGTCCGGACGGTGGACGCGCCACTTTCCTGGAGTCCTCGTCGCGTTGTCGCTGGCCGCGGTCATCCTCTCACTGGGCCGGCCGATAGCGCCAATGCCGGTGCCGGCCGTGCAGAATACGGTCATGCTCTCCATCGATGTCAGCCGGAGCATGCTGGCGGATGATCTGCCGCCCAACCGCATCGAGGCGGCGAAAGCGGCGGCCAAGGAATTCGTCCGCATCCTGCCGCGCGGGTTGAAGGTGGGCCTGGTGACCTTTAGTAGCTATGCAACGCTGATCGTTCCACCGACCACGGAGCGGACGCGTATCCTGGAAGCTATCGATCTGCTCTCGACGGAGTTTGCCACCGCCATCGGGGATGGGCTGCTCGAAGCCGTCTGGGCGCTCCCCGGGCGGCAGCGCCCCAGCTCGCCGCTGGCGCCTGCCCCGGTCCCGCAGCCCCCGGTGCCCTCGGGCTCCATCGTGCTCCTCTCCGATGGGCAGAGCAACCGCGGTGCCCTGCCGCAGGACGCGGCGCGAATCGCCCGCGAGCAGGAGGTCAAAGTGTACACGGTCGGCATCGGGACCCCCGAGGGCACATTCCTCAACCTCGGCGGCCGCAGCATCTGGGTGCGACTGGATGAGGATACGCTTCGCGAAGTTGCCGAGATTACCGGCGGCACGTATTATCATGCGACGTCGACGAGCGAACTGCGCCGTGTCTACCGCCGTCTTAGCCGGGATATTGGATGGGAGTCTCGGCCCACGGAGGTCAGCGGGCTGCTGGCGGGGGCGGCGGCGCTGCTGCTGGCTGGGGCGGTCGGGGTCTCACTGCTGCGCGTCCACCGGATCTAGCCTTCCGCGCTGATCTTGATCCTATTCCGGCCGGCCTGCTTTGCTTCATACAAGGCTTCGTCGGCGCGGTGCAACAACGCCGTCAGAGTTGCGCTGCCGTTTCCAGGCGCCACACCGGCACTGATCGAAATTTTCAGAAGATCCTCGCCAAACGCCAGCGGCGACTGCGTGATCGCAACGAGCAGCCGCTGAGCCACGCCGGACGCGGCGTGGAGGTCTGTCTCCGGCAGCACGATGACGATCTCGTCTCCGCCATATCTGCCGACCAGGTCAACCTTCCGCAGCTGCCTCTTGCAGTGTTCGGCTACGGCCTGCATCACCATGTCGCCGGCGAGATGCCCGTGGCGGTCGTTGATGGTTTTGAAGGTATCGATGTCTACCATGATGGCAGACAGCGGGCGTCGGTAGCGCTGACAGCGCGCGAACTCGCGCTCGGCCAGCTCAAAGAACTGCCGCCTGTTCAACAACCCGGTCAGACCGTCTGTAATGGCCAGCTGCTGCGTGTCGGCGAGCAGCTGCAGGTTCTCGCGCATCACCGTGAGCTGCCGGAGCAGGATGAATACGGTAATCGCAATAGCACCGTAGAGCAAACCACCCAGCGGGTAAAGGGCGGCGCGGTGACCGGCGACCACGAGCAAGCCATAGCCAAGTACGGCGGCCGCGTACGGCAGAGAGCTGATCACCCGGATGCCCTCCGGGGGCCATGCCCCGGCCGCCAGCGGCTTCTTGGACGACCACCAGGACTGATACAGTGCGCTCGCGGCGAAGAGAAACCACGCCAGCATCCAGAACGCGTCCGGCCAGTCGCCAGCCTGGTACGCACTCTGCAGGTCCAGGTGGCCGAACGCCACGTCAGCGACAAGGAAGCTGGTGATTCCCGCGGCGAGGATCCCCAGCGCGTGCCGGTTCCCGCTTTCAGGCTGGCGGAACAGCAGCGTGGCGGTGCCGAAGATCAGCACGAGGTCGCCAATAGGGTAAGCGGATGCCAGCATGGCGCTGAGCCGTTCGGCATGCTCGGCCAGGGCGGTCGGGCCCAGCACAAAATACCAGATGACCATCCAGGCGCCCAGGAGTACCGTGCCAGCGTCCAGCCAGAACTTGGTCTGCGAGGCTTTCGAACGCGGCGCAAACGGGAATGTCATCAGCCCGAGCATCAACGTCGGATAGAACAGCAGATACCCGACGTCGGCAAGCGACGGGAATGGATCGATCCCCAGCACCAATTCGTAGTAGGCCCACAAGAGATCGCCGCCGGCGTAGAAGAACATGGCCAACGCGGCTGTGCGCCAGGCCACCCGGGCGCGCCGCCTCGTCAGGACAGCCGCGGTCAGCCCCATCGGCGGGAAGGCCAGGTCGCCGATGGCTTCACGATGAGGGAGACGAGACGCGCCAAACGCCACCCAGAGAACAAATAGCAGCGCGTAGATGCCCAGCGCGAGGGCGAGGCGCCCGGTGCGGTGGCGGAGCCACTCTTTGATCAGGTCTGCCGACATCCAAGCGCTCCCGATGGCGCGCGCGAGAACAGCGAGGATATCCTTGCGCCGGAGTAATTTAGACCTACTGTTCTCTGTACCCTCCCCGGCGGCACTTCGGACTGCGGTGGGCTGTGCGCGGCTCCAGAGAATTGACGCCACTGCCGTCGTCTGCACGGAGACAAACGAGGTATACTACGTCCTGCGGGACGCAATCGGCGAAGGATTTCCGCAGGCTGCATCTTCGGGCCCGTAGCTCAAGTGGATAGAGCTCGCGGCTTCTAACCGCGAGGTTGGGGGTTCGAGTCCCTCCGGGCCCGCCAAGTTGGTGGACGCGCCGCCGAATGGCGGCGCGATCCCCTTACGCCTTTCCCCCTGGGAGAGGCCGTTGCGCAGAGCCCAGCGCGCGCAAAAGCGCGATTCCTGATCTGAGTCAAATGGTGAAGGGTGAGGGGAATTTGTTTACGGCTGGTTGACCAGGCCGAGCGCCGGCGCGAAGCTCAGGCCCGCGGCCACTCGGCTGCATTCGCTGCTGGCGGGGTAGCCGCCGGTGGATAGGCCATAGTCCAGGCGCGGCCTGCTCACCGGCCTGTACACGTAGCTGGCGTTCGTGCACGGCTCCAGCGGGATCGCGCCGAGATACTTGGGAACCAGTTCGGCCAGCCTCGCCGGATACTGCCCGTTGTCCTTGAAGAAGTGCTCCAGCGCGGAGGCGAGCAGGGACAGATTACTGCGAGAGAGTTCTATCCGGTCCCGGACCCGGCTGCGGTCGACTTGGGTGCGGAGTTCCACCAGTTCCTGGTCTTGCTGGCTCACCATTTCCAGAAGGGTGATGACCTTGCGGTCCCGAGCGCGCAAGTACTCTTGTAACTGAGCGACCTGCCGAGCCTGACGGTACGCCTGTTCCCCGAATGCGGCGAGTTGCGCGTCCCGCGCGCCCAGCAGACTATGGACGGCAAACAGCTGCCAGCCCGCAGAGGCGGAGAGGAGCACCAGGACAACAACCAGACCTCGTGGCAACCCGCGCATCGGTCTCACTCCCGGAACAACTTTTCGAGGCAGAGGCCGACCTCCTGCTTCCATGCCGCCGGCCACCGAGATCTAGACACGCGCGAGAGGGAAGCCCCGCGCTGCGTAGAATGCACTGCTGCGTTCTGCCGGCCCGGATGAGTTGACTGAGGGAGGTGGCGCAGGTGGAAGTAGAAACGAGAACACTCGGATCCGCCTGGGGTTCGGCGGTGGCGGCGGCGCTGGTCATCGCCGCGCTTACGATCGCGCTTGCGGGCGGGTGGGCCCACGCCGCCCCGGCCCAGACTCTGGAGATCTGGGTCCACGAGTTCCCGCCGCTTCAGGATGCGCTCTCCAAGAAGTGGATTCCGGAGTTTCAGACCGCACACCCCGGTGTCCGCGTCAAGGTGACGGCCATCCCGTTTGCCGGGGTCGTGGCGCCGGGCCGGACCTCTGGGACATGGGAGACTGGCACTATAAGGTATTCATGGACAACAAGTTTCTCGCGCCGCTGGACCCCACGATCTTTGGGTACGCCTCCGCCCGGGACATGATCGATGCCTACGTGCCTGGGACGACGTCGATCTTCGAACGGGATGGCAAACTGTACGGATTGTTCAGCGAGTACAATACGCTGGCGCTCTTCTATAATCTCGACATGTTCAACGCGGCCGGTGTGGCCCCATTGTCCGCGGACACACCGGTGTCATGGCGGATGATTGCCGACATGGCGAAGAAACTGACCAAGCGCGATTCCGCGGGCAAGTTGACGCAGATCGGCTACCGCTTTGGGTTCTTTGCCAATTTTCGTTCTCCTCAATGGTACGCGCAGGACTTCTACGCGCTGATGCGCCAGTACGGACAACCCGATCTTACCGTGGACGGAAAGCCCGCGGTCACGACAAAGCCGGTGACCGATGCGTTCAAGCTGATGTACGATTTTACGTGGTCCGACAAGGTGTATGATCCGAGCTTCCCGGCCAACTGGTTCGCCGACCTGCCGCAGGGCCGGGTGGCCATGCTCCTCGCCGGCACCTGGTTTGTGCCCGCGATGATCCCCCACAACCCCAACGTCCACTTCGGTGTCGCGCCGCATCCCGTGGTCGATCCGGGGAACCGCTCCACCTACCACAACGTGGAGTGGTCGTGGGGCTGGTCCATCAACGCGAATAAACCGCAGGCTGCGCAACGACTGGCGCAGCAGTTTCTGGCTGCGATACTCGGCAAGAAAGGAGAAACTGACCAGGCTGTTTGGTGGTTCAAGACCGTTGGGTACACGCACCCGAAAAAGGCCTTCTACCAGTCCACAGGATATCAGCAGGAACTGGTGAAGAATCCGTGGCTACGGACCTGGGAGAATGCGTTCACCACGTACAAGATTGACTATGTGACTCACAACTTCGACGAGGTCGGGCAAGCCCTGATCCGTGCAATTGATCGCGTGGTATACGATCAAACGCAGCCCGCGGATACAGCCCGTCTGCTCCAGGCAGAGTTGCAGCGATTGTTGGGAACCAAGTAGCCGGCATCGGGCCGCCACGGCA
>VBAL01000010.1:20894-21983 GCA_005888595.1 Candidatus Segetimicrobium genomatis | reverse complement strand
AGCGCTGCTGAGGGCATGGGACGAGTTCGCCTGGCTTACCAGACGAAGTTCGGCTTGCTGTTCATCTCGCCTGCCGCTCTCTACTTTGCCGCCTTTTGGATCTTTCCGGTTGCGCTGGCGGCGGTCACCAGTCTGACTGATTGGCGGATCGGGAGCCCCCCACACTTCGTGGGGCTGCTGAACTACGTCAATCTAGCGACCGATCCGCAGTTCCACCACGCGATGCTGGCGTCGCTGACGATTACCGGACTCGCCCTCGTTTGCATCGTCGGTCTGGCGCTCGGTTTGGCGGTTGCGCTACACGACCCCAGCCTCCGACTGTCGAGCCTGTTCAAGCTGGCCGTGTTCATTCCAGTCGTCACCGACTGGGTGGCCACGGGGTTGGTCTGGCAGCTGATCTTCTTGCCGAATCAGGGCGTCCTGGCCGGCCTGCTCGATGGACTCGGGCTCGCCCGGTGGAGCGCGCTGCGGTGGACGGCCAGCCGGCAGCTCGCGCCGCTGGCGGTGGCCATTTTCATCGTATGGAAGATGACCGGCTTCTATGCCATGGTGTACCTCGCCGGGTTGAAGAGCGTGCCGCGGGAGATCCAGGAGGCGGCGCGTGTCGACGGAGCGTCGCCGGCGCAGACGTTGTGGCGCATCTCCATGCCGCTGCTGCGGCCGATTACTGTGTTTGTGGTGGTCAGCGGTTTTGTCGGAGTGATCGGGCTGTTTGAGCCCATCTTCATGCTCACCGGCGGCGGCCCGGCCGACGCCACGCGCGCGCTGCCGATATTCTTGTACGAGAATTTCTTTCAATTTCAGCGCGCCGGGTATGCCAGCGCTGCCGGAATGCTCTTTCTCCTCATGAGCCTGGGGTTCGCTCTTGTGGCCGCCCGGCAGCTGCAGTACTCGTTCTACGACTAATAGGGAGGGGAAGAGATGAAGTCGCACCCATGCCGCGGCGCATGCTCCGCCTAGTCCGGTACCTGTTCCTTTCCGGATACTCTGCATTCTCGCTGCTGCCGTTCGCATGGATGCTGTCGGCCGCGCTGAAGCGACCTCAGGACGTCCTGACCGTCCCCATCCGGTGGATCCCGCCGGTCTGGC
>VBAL01000010.1:5372-20872 GCA_005888595.1 Candidatus Segetimicrobium genomatis | reverse complement strand
GCTGGAGCCACGCTTTGCCGGTGAGAACCTGGCGCGTTTCATGGCCAACAGCCTGCTAGTGGCTGTGGCGACGACGGGTGCCTCGATCGTCCTCTCCACGATCGTCGGCTACGGATTTGCCAAATTCCGTTTTCGGCACCGCGACACCCTGCTGTGGGTGATGCTCTCGACGACGTTGCTCCCCTTTTCCTCGGTGATCATTCCGCTGTTTTTGATCATCCGCGACCTGCGTCTGGTCGATTCGCTGTGGGCCCTCGTTGTCCCATTCGCACTGACTGGGCAAAGCATCTTCCTGGCCAGGCAGTTTACCGTGACGATTCCCAATGAACTCATCGATGCCGGCCGAGTGGATGGCGCCGGGGAGATGCAGATTTTCATACGACTGGTCCTCCCGCTGTTGGGACCGGCCATTGTGACGGTGGGGATCATGACCTTGCTGATGTCGTGGAACCTCTTTCTCTGGCCTCTCGTGGTGCTGTCCTCGCAGGAGAACTTTACGCTGCCGCTGGGTCTCTCGCTGATGGGCCTGGGCTCGACGTTTCTGGTCGATTACCATCTCTGGATGGCCGCGGCGACGCTGGCCGTCCTGCTCCCCCTGATGATGTTCCTTCTTCTGGAGCGCCAGTACATGCGTGGGCTTGAGGCGCTGTCGGGACTCAAAGGGTAGGGCGCGATGACCGGCCGGATCGTCGGCGCATTCCTGTTCATCGAGACGTTCCTCCAACTTCCGGCCGCCGACGCTCGTGCCGCCCGGCTGCTGGAACGGCTGGTCGGGTATGGCATCAACGCGGTCTTCACGGAGTCTGAGAGTTATGACGACGCGTGGATCCGATTGGCCCACTCCTTAGGACTGCGCTGGTTCAGCAGCATCGCCTGCTTCTCGGACCACGCACACCGCAACAGAGCCGTACTCGAGCGGCCCGAGCTCTGGCCTGTGACGGAGGCTGGAACGCGTCGGTCCCCGATGGAGTGGTACATTGGCGTTACGCCGACGTACGAGGACTATGCGGAAGCTCGGCTCGATCTCATGTGCAGGCTCGTCCAGATGCACGGCGTTGACGGGCTGATGCTCGACTTCGTCCGCTGGCCCCTACACTGGGAGCTGGAATGCCGGCCGGGGGCCCAGCCGCAGCACTGCAGCTTTGATTCCCATACCATCCGGCAATTCCAACAGTCCAGCCACGTGTCTGTGCCTGCACAGACGGCGGCGGAGCAGGCTTCATGGATTCTGACCCACGTCCGGACGCAATGGACGGATTTCAAGTGCGCGGTGATCACGAGGTTTGTACGCGAGGCGGTCCGGCGCCTGCGGAGCGTCCGTCCTGATCTGCTCACCGGACTGTTTGTGGTCCCCCTGGGTCTTGCACAGCGTGAGTTACCCATGGCCTACCACGCCATGTTGCACCGCCAGTCCTCATGGGTGGCATCGGTCGTGCGGGAGGCCGCAGATGCCGCGCCCGGCAAGGTGCTTCCGGCATTGCAGGTCGATTCCCGGGAGGGGCCGGTCCTTGGCAGTGATTGGGGTCCCCGGTTTGCCGCCGGCGAGTGGCGCGAGATTGCCCGCGACGTCCTGCAGCTGCCGGGGGTCCAGGGCTGCGTGGCGTTTACCGGGACTGCGCTCGAGTTTGACAATCGCGGCGCCATGCTGCGCCATGTCCTTCAGCCGGACTCCCCAGCCGGGTAATCCGGTTTCGTTAGGGGTATGACGTCGCTGAGACCATTGCGGGGACGTCGACAGGAGGTTGGTTTGATGCGTGCATTCTTCTGCGTGATTTCCATCCTCTCACTGGTTGTCATCCCGGTGGACGATGCCAGGGCGGCGATGCAGTTCACGCTTTGGCCGGCCCAGTTCTCGTACGGCACCCCGTCGGGCACCTTCGCGTGGAACTCCACCATGTTCGGATTTCGCTTCGATGAACCGCTCGGTCCCTTCGTGAGCCTGCGATCCGACTTACGTTATGGGAGTCTCGCCAACCCCAGCTTCACAGCAACCAGCATCTCTGGGTACAGCGGGAGCACGTGGATCGCCGATTCGGCATTCCGCGTGGGCCTTCGCACCGGACCCATCGGCTTCGCGGCCTATGGTGGATACGGCGGGCTCTTCTTCAACGCCACCGGCCCGGCGCCGTCGGACAACGTCGTGCTCCGAAACCTTTCCAGCCGGCTGGGTGTGGAGGCCACGGTCGCCACGTCCCGGGGTCTCACTCTTCGGGGCAGCTACACATGGATCACTTCACTGAATGCAAACGCCGACATCTCGATGTCGGGTCCTCCTGCGGTGCCCGCGTCCTGGAGCGGGACCGGCGGCGGAAGCGAATACGAAATCACGCTACAGTACTCGCCGGTGCCTGTGACGACCGTGTTTGCCGGATATCGCGGCGGCTCGTCGCAGATCTCCTGGTCGGGCGCTGGCACCACCAATAGTACCTTCCAGGGATATCTCGTCGGCGTCGAGCTTCACTTCTAGCGCCCATCTCCTCGTCACCAGGCGTTCCGCACCCGGGGTTCGGAGAGTGGCCCGGGTGCTCGACATTTCGGCAGGACGCGTGCGGGCGGGCTGGAACGTCAGGAGAAAGGAGCTGGGGGGCGTGTGATGCCTCGAGCCGACAACCTGTACGAACTGCCGTCTGATCTGCCGGTGCCCGTCGACGACGGCGCGTGTGGCCACCTGCCCGGGATGCGGATGCCCGCCGTCGCACTGCCGTCGACCGCGGGACGCTTCGTGGATCTCGCCGGCCTACGAGGCCGCACGGTCCTCTACTGTTACCCCCGCACGGGGAAGCCCGATGAACCCTCTCCGCCGGGCTGGAATGAGATCCCCGGAGCCCGTGGATGCACCCCGCAGTCGTGCGCGTTCCGCGATCGCCACGGTGAACTGCAGGCACAGGGGGTGCGGGTGTTTGGTCTGAGTACACAGAGCACAGCCGATCAGCGCGAGGCCGCCATCCGTCTGCGGCTGCCGTACGAGTTGCTCAGCGATGCTCATCTGACCTTCGTCCGTGCGCTGCGCCTGCCGTCGTTTGCCCTGGAAGGGCGGACCTACGTGAAACGGCTGACGCTGGTGATTGACGACGGAGTCATCGAGCACGTCTTCTATCCGGTGTTTCCTCCCGACACCAACGCGGGTGAGGTGATCCGCTGGCTCTCCGCACGTCAGCGTCCGGCCTAGTGCCGTACCAACTTGATTTGCCACATATGCCTTTCTTAGTAACCTTTCGAATCGTTCAGAGGGCAGCCCTAACTATCAAGTTGGTACGGCACTAGTGGATCCCTGGCCGCGGGCCCCGGACGAACTGGTCGAGGTGCAGTTGCGTCTCGCCGCCCGGACTCCCCCGCTGTGGCGTCCGTCTGGCGAGGTGTCCCGCGTCGGATCCTGTTTCGTATGCTTCCCAAGGGGCTTTGAGGGCCCAGGTGCATCCGGCGACCGGGCCTGGGCGGCCGCGGTCGTGACCGCGGGAGAGCGGGAGATCGCCGTGACGATCATCGAAGGCGAAGCACCGGCGTCGTACCGTCCGGGATTTCTGGCGCTGCGTGAAGGCCCGCTGTTAGAAGCGGCGGTGCGGGCACTGCCGCTTCTGCCAGAGGTGCTCCTCGTGGATGCGACCGGACGCGATCATCCGCGGCGGGCCGGGCTCGCCCTTCACCTCGGCGAACGGCTTGATATTCCCTCGATCGGTGTCACGGACCGCGCGCTAATTGCCGAAGGAATCTGGCCGCCGGATGAGCCGCGTGCGCGCAGCCCCCTGCGTCTTGACGATGAGCTGGTGGGATACTGGGTGCGCACGGTGCAAGGGGCGAGGCCGCTCGCGGTGCACATGGGATGGCGCACGGACGCTCAGACCGCAGTGGAGATCGTGCTGGCGGTGACCGCGGAGGCGAGAACGCCGGACCCCCTCCGCCTGGCCCGCCGCGCCGCGCGGGAGAGGCGGGCGCGCATCACGCCCTGATCAGATTGGCTACTCACGACTCTAGCAGAACGCAGCCGGCAGATCGCAGAAGGCAGAAGGCTCCAAGTTTAGGTTCGGGTAGTCCGCGTTCTGCGATCAGCGGTCTGCGTTCTTAGGGTTCGTTATGGGAATGGGGGCGGCGCGGGTAGAGGAGTGGATGCGGGCCCTGGGGTATACGGCCCGCCATTGGCCATCGCAACCGTGACGTCGATCCGGCGGTCCGGGAAGAGGACTGGCAGCAGGAGGGCAGTAGGTGGGGTCCTGGAGCGCTTTTCAAACGTCAGCGTCCCCTCAATCTTCCCCTGAGGGTCAACCTCAGCGGGGAGCGTGGAGCGTAGAAAGCGGATGGCGAGATCGCCGTCGGAACCGGCCAGCGTGGCCGAGGCCGCAAAGATTGTTGCCGTGGCTTCCGTTGAGTTGTCCACCGCCAGCGTCAGGATCCACGCGTCTCGGACCTCAGCCAGCCTGGATGGTGTTACCACCACCCCATTCGATTCTTGCCGGTCTTTGAAATACCAGATCCGCATAGGCAATCCCCGCGCGGTGAAGCCGGCGTAGGCGGCGTTCACCGCCTCGATCCGGTCACGGAATCCTGGGTGTGTGCCGGCCCAGTTTGTTTGTTCCTGACTGCGGCCGGTGACATTGTTGAGCCAGGCGAGCGTCTGCGACGCTTTGGCTGGATCGAAGCCGGCCTCCATCATCATGCGAAGAGATCCGAGGTCAGCTTCTTTCTCCTTCTCTCGTGAGAACCCCAGCATGGCCAGGTCCACCACCAAGCGCACCAGATCGACTGTGGTCCGGTTGCCGGAGACGATCGCGATGATGACAGAAATCAGGGTGCCGGCGTTGGCCCGCTCGATGAACTGCGCGACATGACGTTTGACCGTGTGAGTCATCTCATGGCCCAGCACGAATGCCCACTCTTCGGCGTCCAGCCCAAGCCGCAGCATGCCGCGCGTAACGAAGATGTAGCCCGGCGTGCTGATGGCATTCGGAACCGCTGTGTCGAGGATGATCAGCTTGTAGGGGATGTTGGACCTGCCGGAAAACGGCAGCAGCCGGTCGCGGATCTGTGTGAGGAATCCCTGCCATTCCACATCGGCGAACACGCCATACTGGCTGATCACGTCGGCGGCGACGGCGCGGCCGACCGCCAGCTCGTCCTCCTCCGAGACCGAAGACTGCGCGGTGACAGGCGCCGACAGCGCCAGAATGCACAAGCACGCGGTGAGTCCGCGAATGACGACCGAGGACCCGCGTCCCGGTCCCATTGCCTGGGCCTCGCTTCCCGGAGCCGTTGCTCTCCTCAGTCTATGCCCGCGGCAACGAACCGTCGACCATCCTGAAATGCATTACGGGGATGCGAGGTTGAGAGTTCGCGACCAACCAGCGACGGCCGGCGATGGGACCGGCCCGGGACTAGTGGACGTAATCTTCCTGTTGCGCGAAGATCGCTTCGAGGCTGCTGTTGACGGCGGATAGCACGGTCTTGGCCCCGGCCATCGGTTCGTCCCCGGTAATCTTCGCGATGCCCAGCAGCGTCTGCTCGCCGTCGGGTGAGAGGAAGAGCACTTTCACGCTGACCGCGCGGATGTCCTGCTCGACGTCGGAAACCAGCACCGCAATTTGCTCGAGCACCACCCCATACCCATCGGGCAAGAGCTGGGTCACCGCCTGAATGGCGGCTTCGGCCGCGACCGCGACGTACTGGGTTGAGTCATTGCGCATCACGGCTTTGCCAACGACCGTCTCGCCGTTCAATAGGAGTTCCACGGTGACGGTGGCAGAAAACCCTGCGGCTTCCAGGCTGACGCCTTTGAGGATCACCCGCCGTCCGGCCGGCGTGCTGCGGATGATCTCCTTGACAGTCGATGCGGCAGGCCGGGTCGCCCTCAGTGGCTGGGGTCCTGGCTCGGCTCGTTGCGGAACCGGCCTGGGTGCCTGGGCCGGCGCCGCAGGGACGCGGCGCTTGGCCGGCGCAGACGGAACCGGCCGCGCAGCGGGCGCAGGGATCTCGGGCCTGGGGGCTGGGGCCGATGTCTCGGGAGATCTTGAAACCGTGTGCGATGCTTTCGCCGCCGCCGCGGAAGTGCCGCGGCCGCCAGGGGCGGAGGTCGGCGTCACGCCTCCGGCAGGTTGACGCTTGACCAGCGTGCGGAGTTCCGTGCGGAGCTGATCGACGTCTGATGCCGGTTTGATGACGAACGCCACCAGCGAGTTATTGCCGACGGGGTCGACGATGACAGTGGACCCGGCGTCGAACTCAGCCAGGACCCCGTCGACGTGGCCGCTGGAGGGTTCTTCGTGCGACAACTGCAGCGCGGCCGCAGCGTTGGCTGCCAGTGTATCCAGCGCCATAGGCTCATCGTCGTTGACGACGGAGTCGACCAGCAGGCCATCCCAGGTGGCGACGAGCGCGGTGCGCACTCCGAGGTGGCTGAGGCGCTCCTGAGCTTCGGGGTCCCGGAATAGAGCCTGGAGGCTCTCCAGGCTCTCAAACTCTTCCAATTCAAGTGCTGTCATCGGGGGACGCCACCTGCTGGTATCGGCGCGTGTAGCCCCTGGGCTCGCCGGTGCTGCCGATTCCGTCCTTTTGGCATAGAGCAACTCCCGTGCCGGGACTCGTGTTGAGCGGAGCCAACCTTGGTCGAAGGGCCTGGACTACCGGATGCGTGGTTCCGTTCCCACATAGTCGACGCGAACGACCCGCTCCGGGGGAACGACGCTGATCCACACCCGCCCGGGCGGCAGCTGTATGGGTCTGCCTTCGGCATCTGCGAACACTGTCCGTTGTGACGAATCGGGACGGCGCCAGGTTCCGTCAAAGCGACGGCCGGCGGCGAAGACGGTGATCCTACCTTCGCCAGTCAGCGCCATCCGGCTGGTGAGGACGGGACCTTCATACACCTGCCACCAGCGGGCGTACAATACGATCACGGCAGCCACTTCAATCTGATGCCCTGTGAGGGCATCCACCGACCGCTGACCCTCGGTAAACCGGCGGTAGTGCCCCGACGCCGGATCAAACACAAACTGCGACGTATAGCCGCGGCCGTATGGGATGGCGATCATCATCGGCGTGGCGGCTGGGGTCAGATCTGTGGTCGTCCACGGCCGCGTCCCGAGGGGGGAGGTGTCCTTCACATACCGGCGCAGCAGCGCAACGGACGCGAACACGTTGTGAGGCCTGTGCCGATGCTGGTCCCGCCGGAAGGGTCCCGCGTTCCAGAACTCGTTGATCACCGGCCCGGCGTGTTCCTCGACAGCCGCCAGTGCGCTTTCGCTCGAACCAGCATGGGCAACCGTCGCGCTGTAGTCCCCCGCAATGTCCAAGAACTGGAGGCGCAGGCTTCGCACCGGGCCGACGGTATCCGGGCCGTCCCCACAGAACAGGGCCAGGAAGCGCGTGATCATCCCCTCGGTAGGAACCTCGTAGACGACGTCGGCCTCCGACAGCCCCCACTGCGGCCGAGCCGGGATGGCGTTGTCGACCACGATACCGAGCCAGGAGCAGACCGGAACCCGTGGGGCGGTGGGGCCGCGGACCCAGCTCACGGCGAGGGGTGCCAGGCGGAACACGGATGCCTGCGGCCGGGCGCATCCAGCGGCGGTCACGGTGAGGAGCAGCGCGATGACGATGCGGCGGATGATTTTCATGCGTCCCATTTAGGTCGTGCCCGGCGTCGCGCGGGCTAGACGTTCGGTCCACGGCGGTTCATCGAGGCGATCCCGCAGCCAGGCCGCCACCTCGGCGAGGCTCTCCTCGGAGACGTAGTGACCGATGGGATACTCTCGGTAGGTCAGCGAGACAGGGAGTGCCGACAGCAGGTCTCGCGCCGCCCGGCCGTGCTGGATCGGCAGAACTGGATCCTCCGTCCCGTGAACGATCAGCACCGGCAATCCCCGCATCGCGTCCGGTGGGGCCACGCGCGGCAGGACCTCGGGTAGGATGCGGCCGCTCATTCCGACCACGCCGGCGAGTGTGTCTGGACGGGTGAGGGCGATCGATAGACTCATGATCGCGCCCTGGCTGAAACCCAGGAGATAGACACGATGAGGATCGGACCCGTACGCCTGGGTGGCTTCGTTGATGAACTGCAGCAGTATCAGGCGGCTACGTTCTGCCTCGTCTGGGTTGATCACCGGCGTGACAGGATCCAGCATCACGTGAAACCACCCATACATCCCTGGTCCGAGCTCAACCGGCGCGCGGGCGCTGATGATGAAGAAGCGGCCGTCCAGGTACGGCGCCAGGCCGATCAGGTCACTTTCGTTGCTGCCGACCCCGTGGAGGAGCACCAAGAGGGGAGGAGGGCCCGAGGACGGGGTCCTGGGAGGCTGCGTCAGGTGGACAAGGGAGAGTGTTGAGGACGCAGCCATGTAGATGAAGTTTCCCATCCCGGTGTGTGACTCCTTGACACGCAGCCCAACGAGGAACGGTACAGGCAGCGCAGAAGTGTGGGGTCACATGGCAGGCGCAGATAGAACACACGGTACGGGGCGATCCGGAGGGGGTCGTGGCTGACCTCGGGTTTGTCGGCCTGGGAGTGATGGGCGGGCGCATCGCCCGCCGGCTGCTGGCGGCCGGCCACCGCGTCACCGGATACAACCGCACGAAAACGAAAGCGCAGTGGTTGCTCGATGTGGGAATGCGCTGGGCCGAGAGTCCGCGGGCCGTTGCGCAGGCCGCGAATGTCGTGTTCACGATGGTGACCGATACCGCCGCACTGCATGCCGTGGCCCATGGAGCGGACGGCGTGCTGGCGGGACTGGCTCCCGGCAAGATCTATGTGGAGATGAGCACCGTTAGCCCCGCAGCCAGCCGTGACCTGGCGGGGGACGCCAGTGGGCGCGGGGCCCAGATGATGGACGCGCCGGTGTCCGGGAGTGTCAGCACGCTGGAGGAGGGCCGATTATCCATCATGGTCGGCGGCGACCGTTCCGCCTTTGAGCGTATCAAGCCCATTCTGCTCGACATCGGACCAACGGTCACCTATGTGGGCGGGAACGGCCAGGCCGTCTTGATGAAGATTGCCACCAACCTCAGCCTGGCGGTACACATGCTGGCATTCAGCGAGGGAGTCGCGCTGGCGGAGAAAGGTGGGATCGCCCGCGAGACCGCCGTGGCAGTGCTCCTCAGCAGCGTGGTCGCATCTCCCATGCTGAAGTACCGGGGGCCGTTTGTGCTGCGGCCGCCTGACGAGGCGTGGTTCGACGTCACGATGATGCAAAAAGACCTGGGCCTGGCGTTGGAGCTCGGACGGCAGCTGTCCGTGCCTCTTCCGACAACGGCGGTGACCAATGAATGGCTGTCGGCGGCGCGGTCCATGGGGCTGGGCGGCCGGGACTTCGCGGCGGTGTTTGAAGTGGTGACATACTTGGCCGGGATCCAGAAACGCGGGATCCAGGACCTGGACTCTGAGACACACGCCCAGAGGACAGGCCGATGAGCCGGGATCAGTGGTTGCAGATGTACGCGCAGATGCTGCGCATCCGCGTCTTCGAGGAACACGTCAACGAGCTCTATACATCAGCGAAGATGCCCGGTCTCGCGCATCTCTATATTGGCCAGGAGGCGGTGGCGGTCGGCGTGTGCCAGGCGCTGCGGTCCGACGACTACATCACCTCCACGCATCGCGGCCACGGCCACTGCCTGGCCAAGGGCGCGTCTGTGGACCGCATGTTCGCGGAGCTCCTGGGGAAGGCTCCGGGCTACTGCGGCGGAAAGGGCGGCTCGATGCACATCGCCGACCAGGAGCGTGGCAACCTCGGGGCCAATGCCATCGTGGCCGGCAGCAGCGGAATCGCTACCGGCGCCGCCCTTGCCGCCAAGCGGCAGGGGAGCGACCGGGTGGCGGTGTGCTTCTTCGGAGAGGGCGGGGTGGGTCAAGGGATTCTGTACGAAGTCATGAACCTGGCGGCGCTGTGGACGCTGCCGGTAATCTACGTGTGCGAAAATAACCTCTATAACGAGTACACCCACTACACGGAGACGACAGCGGGCGACCTGCTGCTGCGGCCGCGTGCGTTCGGAATCTTCGCTGAGGAGGTGGACGGCCAGGACGTCCGCGCCGTCCACGCTGCCGCGAGCCGTGCCGTGGCGCGAGCGCGCCGGGGCGAGGGCCCGGCGTTCCTGCTCTGCCAGACCTACCGTTTTCTTGGTCACCACGTTGGCGATATCAGCCGTGCCTACTACCGGACGAAAGACGAAGAGCTACGCTACAAGGCTGAGCGGGATCCGCTCCGCATCCTGACGCGGTGGCTGGTCGCGGAACGGATGGCGGCACCGGAGGAGTTCGCGCGTGCCGAGCAGCAGGTACGCGCGGAGGTTGCCGCCGGCCTGCAGTTTGCCCTCGCGGCGCCCTATCCAGACCCAGGTGAGGTTGACCGAGACGTCTACGCGTAAGATGCGAAACTACACTCCCTACACAAGACATACCATCACATCCCGTGACGTGTCTGGGCAGGTGATTGTGCAGGTTGTGTGGTTGGTGTAGGTCGTCTGGGTTCGTGGCAAGGAGGTACGTTTGTAGCTGTGAGTGAGCCGGTCATTGCGGCCGCAGTGCGCGAGATTACGTTCGGACAGGCCGTCCGCGAGGCGCTGGCCGAGGAGATGCGGCGGGATCCCGCGGTGTTCATCATTGGGGAGGACGTGGCAGAGGCGGGGACGCCGTTCAAAGTGCTGTCCGGTCTCGTGGAAGAGTTTGGGCGGGACCGCGTAATCGACTCGCCGATCTCCGAAGCCGGCATTACGGGGCTGGCCGTCGGTGCGGCGATGACGGGCATGCGGCCGGTCGTGGACATCATGTTCGGCGACTTCATCACGCTGGCGATGGATCAGATCGCCAATCAGGCCGCCAAGGTGCATTACATGTCCGGCGGCAAGCTAAAGGTCCCCATGGTGGTCCGCACCACGCTGGGTGCGACGCGCCGCTCCGCCGCGCAGCACAGCCAGAGCCTGCAGGCCTGGGTTAGCCACGTCCCCGGGCTGAAGGTGGCACTGCCATCCACACCCTACGATGCGAAGGGGCTTTGGAAGACGGCGATCCGGGACGACAACCCCGTCGTCATCTTCGAGGACAAGTTGATGTATCAACTTAAAGGACCAGTGCCCGAGGGTGAGTACACGATTCCTTTCGGGACCGCCGACGTGAAGCGCGAAGGCCGTGATATCACCATCGTGGCTACCAGCAGTATGGTGCAGGTCGCGCTGCAGGCGGCAGATCTGCTGGCGCCGCTAGGTATCAGCGCAGAGGTGGTAGATCCCCGTACCACGGTGCCCCTCGATGCGCGCACCCTGGTGGAATCTGCCAGGAAGACCAGTCGGGTCATCGTGATGGACGAGGGGTACCAGCGGTACGGCGTCACTGCTGAACTGGCCGCGGTCATCGCGGAAGGCGCCTTTCACTACCTCGACGCCCCCGTCACGCGGCTGGGCGCGATGGACGTGCCGGTCCCGTTCTCACCGGTCCTTGAAGATCTCACCGTCCCCACGCCTGAGCGCGTGGTGACAGCTGCGAAGACGCTGTGCGGCCGCGCATGAGGAGGGAGTGAGATGGGGATCAAGACGTTCGGGCAGATGGCGGTGGACTGGGAAGAGCGGGTGAACTTCGAGCGCCTGCGCACCGAGCGCCTGGCCCGCGTCAAGAAATCCTTGGCGGCCTCGGAACTCGGGGCGCTGTTGTGCTTCGACATGAACAACATCCGGTACATCACCGCGACCCACATCGGCACGTGGGCGATGGACAAACTGGTGCGTTTTACCCTGCTGCCGCGCGGCGACGAGCCCATTCTGTGGGACTTCGGCTCGGCGGCGCGGCATCATCAGCTCTACAGCCCCTGGCTGGGCGACCGGTCACGCGCCGGCATTTCCACGCTGCGGGGCGCCTACCCCCAGCGCGCCACAGATGTGGCCCGCAAAATCCGGGTCGAGCTGGAAGCGCGGAAGTTGCACCGGGCGCCGCTGGGAGTGGACGTGATCGAGATCCCCGTGCTGGAGGCGCTGCGCGCGGAAGGCCTCACCGTGGTCGACGGCCAGCGCCTGATGCAAGAGGTCCGGAAGATCAAGACGCAGGATGAGATCACCCTGCTGGCGACTGCCTGCATGATGGTCGATGCGGCATATGAGGAGCTGTACCGGGTGATGCGACCGGGCATGCGGGAGAACGAGTGTGTGGGACTGGTCAGCAAGGTCCTCTATGACCTTGGCTCCGAGCACGTGGAGGGCGTGAACGCCATCTCGGGTGAACGCTGCAACCCGCATCCCCACGTCTACACCGATCGCGTGCTGCGGCCCGGCGATCCGGCGTACTTTGACATCCTGCATAGCTTCATGGGTTATCGCACCTGCTACTATCGTACCTTCGCCGTGGGCAGCGCATCGCCGGCGCAGGTCGACGCATACTCGCGCTGCCGGGAGTACCTGGATACGGCGATCAGTTTGATCAAACCCGGCGTGAGCACGGCGGATGTCGTCAAGGTGTGGCCTAAAGCGGCGGAGTTTGGATTTGCAAACGAGGAGGCGGCGTTCGCCCTGCAGTACGGCCACGGCGTCGGTCTATCAATCTGGGAGAAACCGATCTTCAGTCGGCTGGTGTCCGTCGACTATCCGGAAGTCATCGAACAGGGGATGGTATTCGCGCTGGAGACCTTCTGGCCGGCGACCGATGGGTGGTCCGCGGCACGGATCGAGGAGCAGCTCGTCGTGACGCACGATGGCTGCGAAGTGATCACCCGCTTCCCCGCAGAGCAGTTGCTGGTCGCCGGCACACGCTACTACACAGCGAGCGGTCCGCTCCCGGCCACACGCGAATCGCAGTCCAACCTCAATCGCGCCGGGTCGAGTACCCTTGAGGCGGTCGTCAGTAGCGCGCGTCAAGAAGGAAGCAAAGTCCGAACTTGACGGCTATCGCGTCCCAGCGTCTGCCGCGTCTATGCGTCCAGGACACGACCAGGTCATAGGGAGACCCAACAGACGCGATGGACGCGAAGAGACGCGAGCGAGGGTGTCTGCGTGCCTGTGAATGTGATTATGCCGGCGCTGGGGATGTCCCAGGAGACGGGCACACTGCTGCGCTGGCTGGTGGCTGAGGGCCAGCCGGTCAGGCAGGGTCAGCCGTTGATGGAGATCGAGACGGACAAGGTCACCGTGGAGATTGAGTCGCCCGCCTCCGGCGTTCTGGCCGGCGTGCGCACGCTCGCCGGCCAGGAGGTGCCCGTGGGGCACGTGGTCGCCGTCATCCTGGCCCCGGGGGAGCCCCCGCCTGCCTCAACACCGGTGGCACCAGGGACGGCGCAGCCGGCCGCGCGCGTCCACGAAACACAGGGACCACCGGCCCGGCAGCCCGGCCGCCCTCCGGCGTCTCCAAGGGCTCGGCGGCTGGCGCACGAACTCGGAGTGGATCTGTGGACCGTGACCGGCTCCGGACCAGGCGGGGAAATCACCGCCGCGGACGTCATGAACGCGAAGGGAACGCCGGCGCCCCCTGTGGGTCTCGCCGACACGGGAGGCAGCGCGTGGCGCGTGATGGCCGATCGGGTGACCCGGAGCTGGACCAGCGCGCCCCACTTCTATCTCACGCGCGAGGTCTCCGCTGCGCGACTCGTGGAGCGACGGGAGCAACTGCAGTCGCAGATCCCGTCGATCACCTACACGGACCTGCTGATCGTACAGACGGCGAGAGCGCTGCGCCGGCACCCGAGGCTCAACGCGCGATGGGAGAACGGGCAGATCGTCTCCTCCGACCAGATCGGTATCGGCGTGGCGGTCGCGACCGACACGGGGCTCATCGTGCCGGTGTTGCAGCGGGCCGACGACCGGTCGCTACTGGAGATCGCGCGAACGCGCTTTGACCTCGTGACGCGTGCGCAGGCCGGTCGCCTGCGCCCCGAAGATGTCTGTGGCGGCACGTTTACGATCAGCAACCTGGGGATGTACGGCGTCGACGCATTTTATCCGATCCTCAATCCGCCGCAGGCTGCCATCCTTGCCGTCGGCCGGATCGCCGACCGGGTGGTGGCCATCAGCGCCATCCCTGCGGTCCGCCCGATGCTCACGTTGACGCTCTCCTGTGATCATCGAGTGGCCGACGGTGCCCGGGCCGCACAGTTCCTGGAGACGCTGGCGCACCTGATCGAAACCGCTGAGGATGCCATCCCGTGAGGTCCGGCGGCCGGATCGGTGCTGTTCCACACCCTGGGCCCACGGTGGGCGCGTCGATGGTCGTCATCGATCAGATCACCAAGAATTTTGGCCGGGCCGGGACTGCGGCGCTCAGCTCGTGTAGTCTCGATGTCCCGGGTAACGAGATTCTCTGTGTCATCGGTCCCAGCGGCTGCGGGAAGACGACGCTGCTGCTCATCAACGGGACCGAGGTGACGGCGCCGCGGCCGGACGTGGCAATGGTCTTCCAACACTTTGGTCTGCTGCCGTGGAAAACTGTGCAGGACAACGTCGCCTACGGGCTGCGCGTTCAAGGTCGGCCCGAGCGGGAAATCGCAGATGCCGTTCCCCGCTACGTCGATTTGATCGGGCTGCGGGGGTTTGAAGGCAGCTATCCGTACCAGTTGTCCGGCGGCATGCAGCAGCGGGTCGGACTGGCGCGCGCCCTGGCCGTCAACCCCATGGTCCTCTTAATGGATGAGCCCTTCGGGTCGCTGGACGCTCAGACACGCGAGCTCATGCAGGAGGAACTGCTGCGAGTCTGGCGGAGGCAACCCAAAACGATGATCTTCGTCACGCATAGCATTGACGAGGCCGTCATCCTTGGGGACCGGGTGGCGTTGATGACCCGGCGACCCGGCCGCGTCAAAGAGATCATCGAGGTCGGCATTTCCCGGCCCCGGGACCCGGAGAGAGTTGCGCGAGCATATCTGGCACCAGCTGAAGGTCGAAGTCGTGGGAGGAGACGGACCATGAGTGTGGCGGCGGAGCGGGGGAGGGCGGCGGGACGCCGGGAGGGCGTGGCGGGACTGTCGCCCACGGCGATCCGCGTCCTCTCCGTAATGGTCGGCGTCCTGGCCTGGGAAGCATACGGCCGCGCCGTGCATTCGGTGCTCTTCACGTATCCGTCGGCGGTGGTACGCGCCGCGTACGAGCTCATCGCCGCCGGAGAGCTCCAGTTCTATCTGAAGAGCAGCGTGGTCGTGCTGTCGCTGGGACTGGTCCTGGCCATTGTCCTGGGGATCCCGCTGGGGGTCCTGATGGGCCGGCGAGCCGTGATCGAGCACGCCGTCGACCCGTACGTGAACGCGCTGTATGCCACGCCGTTGGTCGCCGTCATCCCCGTCATCGTCGTCTGGTTGGGCTTCCAGACCAAAGCGAAGGTCGTCCTGGTCTTCTTGTTCTGCATCTTCCCCATCCTGATCAACACCTATCAGGGGGTGAAGAACACCGACGCCAGGCTCGTGCAGGTGGCGCGGTCGTTCTGTTCGAAAGAGTGGCGGTTGTGGCGCGATCTGATTCTGCCCTCGTCGGCGCCCTTCATCCTGGCCGGGATCCGGTTGGCCATCGGCCGGGGGCTGATCGGGATGGTGGTCGCCGAATTCTACACC
>VBAL01000010.1:4264-5095 GCA_005888595.1 Candidatus Segetimicrobium genomatis | reverse complement strand
CCGCCCAACCTGGTGCACATTCCGGTCTGGGTCGCACAGGACACGGGGATCTTCGCGAAGTATGGCATCGAGGCCAAGATCTTCACCTTTGAGGGTGGGCCGTCGGCCTTGCGGGCCCTGATCGGGGGCGGCGGTCAGATCAACGTGGCCGCGCCCGGCATTCCGCCGTTTGTCGCCGCCCTGTCCCAGGGGTCGGAACTTAAAGCCATCGGGACCTACGCGGTGCGACACCCCGTGGCGATGGTGGTGCAGGACGAGATCAAACGCTGCGAGGATCTGCGGGGGAAGAAGATTGGGACGCCCGGCGGGACCGGGGCCTACTCGGAGGTGATGGCGCGGGGGATGCTGCAATCGTGCGGGCTGTCGCCGCGTGATGTGTCGTACGTGAACATCGCCACCTCCGCGCGAGTCCCGGCGCTGGCGACCAACCAGATCGACGCCATCGTGCTCCACGTGGATCAGGTGTACGAGGCCATCAAGACCAAGCCGTCGCTGCACATCCTGGGCCACATGGCGCAGGTGCTGCCCAAGGGCTGGTACGCGGCGTACGTCACCACCGGCGACCAGATCCGCGACGATCCGAAACTGTTGGAGAACGTGGTCATGGCGCTGATGGAAGCGAACCGGTTCATCTATCAGAACCGGGACAGGACGATCGACATCGGGGTGAAGTACACAAAGTTCAGCCGGGACATCGTGGAGAAGACGTACGATGATCTGGCGCGCATCGGCATCTGGCCGGTGAACGAGGGGCTCTCGCCAGATCTGGTGACGGCGGGGATCGAGACGGAGGTGCAGCTGGGAACGATCAGCGCCGCCATCAAGCCGACC
>VBAL01000010.1:0-4224 GCA_005888595.1 Candidatus Segetimicrobium genomatis | reverse complement strand
ATCACGAAGCTGGGGCGGTGGACCGGCGACGCCCGCTGGCACTGAGGGGGTCCGTCGTCTGGCTGACGGCCTCCCGGCGTCGACGATCCGGGGTGCCGTCGCATCACGACCGTGAGCGAGACGTTCGATGTCGTGGTTGCCGGAGCCGGGCACAACAGCCTGGTCGCCGCCGCCTACGTGGCCAAGGCGGGATTTCGATGCGTGGTGCTGGAGGCACGCGATCGCATCGGCGGTGACACCGCGACCGAGGAACTGACTCTGCCCGGATTCCGACATGATACCTGTTCCACGGCGCACAATCTGATCCAGGCCAGTCCCACCCTGCGGGCAAACGAGCTAGGGTTGTCCGAGTACGGGCTCGAGTACGTCTATCCCGATCCGGTCGCGCATGTCCCCTTCCCGGACGGCACATGGTTGACGCAGTGGCGTGACGTGGATCGCACCTGCGAGGAGTTTGCGAAGTTTTCGCACCACGACGCTGCGGCGTTCCGGCGGATGATCGCCGAGTACGACGCGGTCAAGAGCGTCTTCGGGGCCTACCGGTACACCCCGATTGGGTTCGGGCCTTCGTTGGACGCGTTGCTCGAGCAGCACCCCGACGGGGAGCGGGTGGGAGATCATCCGGGGCGCCTTCCGCGACTGGCACACCCGTGCGTTCATGCTGTGGATGACGTTCATGACCATGCAGCCTCCCGACCGGCCCGGGACCGGCTGGCTGGCCTACTCGATTCCGTACGGGCGCCAGGCGCACAGCTGGACGATGCCCAGAGGCGGGTCCGCCGCGCTGCCCAATGCGCTGGCCCGCTGCATTGAGGCGCACGGCGGCGTGGTGCTCACCAACAAACCGGTCGCGCGATTGCTCATCGAGGGAGGCCGGTGCGTGGGCGTTGAGACTGATGATGGGGCGGCATATCGCGCTCGCCGCGCCGTCCTCTCGACCATCCACATCAAGCACCTGGTCGAGATGGCGCCGTCTGACGCGTGGGGAGAAGAATTCATCGCAGGAGTGGATTCCTGGCAGGCTGGCGTGTCGATGTTCGTGACGCACTTCGCCACCACCGAGCCGCCGCGGTTTCCCGTGCACAACGGCGCAGTCACCGCGGTGGCCGCGGGAATGCCCGGATCACCTGACCGCATGCTGAGGGTCGGCAACGAGTTCCACCGCGGGATCGTGGCTCTCGACGATCCGGTCCTCCTGGTGGTATGCGCCACCGTGGCCGACCCGTCGCGCGCGCCGGCCGGCAGACACACGCTCAAAGTCATCGGGTTTCAGCCATACGAATTGCCGGAAGGTCCGGCGCACTGGGATGAGATTGAAGCCAGCGTCTCCGCGGCCAACCTGGCGCAGCTGCGTCGGTACGCTCCCAACCTCAGCGATGCCAAGATCCTGGACGCGCGGATCGAGAGCCCGCTGGGGCTGGAGCGGCTCAACCGGCACAACTGGCACGGCTCCTGCCACGGAGGCGACATGAGTCCTGCGCAGTCGGGCCGACTCCGACCGGTGCCGACGTGGGCACAGCACCGGCTGCCGATTCCCGGGTTGTATCAAACCGGCGCCACCACACATCCGGGCGGATCGGTCTCCGCGGCCCCAGGCCGGAACGCCGCGATGGTGCTGTTGGCGGACCTGGGGACCAATCTTGCGGACGTGATCGGCGATGGCCGTTGACCGATTCCCGGATGCCTCGACCGAAAAGCCGCTCTCAGGTACCCGGGTAGAAAGGCCTGGACTGGCGGACGGGTGGCTCCGGAGTTACTCTGATGCCTGACGAGCGGACCGCAGACGCCATCGCCCATTGGGCGCCCCGCTTTATTGCGCAGGGTGTGGACTATAACGATTTCGTCCGGACGACGGCGTCGCTGGAACGCTGGGAGCAGTGGCTGGATGCCTGGGTGGCGACCGGGGACATGCACACGCAGCAGGCGGTCGAAGCCGAGCGATGGCGCAGGAAGCTGACGGCCGGTGAGGCGTATGTGCGGGCCGCACTCTGCTATCACTTCGCCAAATTCGTCTGGCTGGTCGATCTGGCCAAACGCAAGGTCACGGCCGAACGCGCGGTGCGCACGCTTTACGCGGCGCTCAGCCTGCTGGATCCGAACGCCCAGCGCCTGGAGATTCCGTTCAGCCGGGTGACGATGGTCGGCAACCTCCGGCGGCCGTCGCCGGCCGGGCGGTACCCACTGGTACTGCTCCTTCCCGGACTGGACTCCACGAAAGAAGAGTTCTTCCACTGGGAAAACGTGTTTCTCACGCGCGGGATGGCCACGCTGTCGCTGGACGGACCGGGGCAAGGAGAGACAGGCGAACGGATGTCCATCAGGCCTGACTACGAGGCTGCCGTGACCGTGGTCTTGGACGCCCTGCGGGACCGGCCGGCTCTCGATCTCAGGCGCATTGGGGCTGTCGGCGTGAGCCTGGGCGGCTACTACGCGCCGCGCGCGGCGGCGTTTGAGCTCGGGGTCAAGGCGGTGGCCGCCATCGGCGGTCCCTACGACTTCGGCGAGTGCTGGCCGCAGTTGCCGTCACTGACACGGGAGGCGTTTGTGCACTACAGCGGTGCGCGCGACGACAAAGAGGGCCAGGCGAAGGCGGCCCAGCTGTCGCTGGCAGGGATCCTGCCAAAAGTCCGCGTGCCGCTGCTCGTCGTGTTCGGGAAGCAGGACCGCCTCATCCCTTACCGGCAGGCCGAGCGTGTGGCGGCCGAGGCGCCGAACGCCACACTGGTCATGTACCCGGAGGGAAACCACGCCTGTAACAACATCCCGTACAAATACCGCCCGCTGGTCGGCGACTGGATGGCCGAACAGCTCCGCAATGCGGGTTGAACGCTGCGGGAGTAGATCCCCACATGTCTGAACGCGCGCCGGCTTTCACCGGACAGGAGATGGCGCGGCGATGGGAACTGGCGCGGGACCTGATGCGCCGGCACGACCTTGGAGCGCTGATTGTCTTCGGCACCTCAGGAGTGAACCGCCACAACCAGGCCAATGTCTTCTGGCTCACCAACCACCTGGATCTCCACCATGCCTATCTCGTCGCTCCGTGTGAACCTTCGGTCGAGCCGATTCTGTATATCGGGTTACAGAATCACGTCCCCGCGGCCCAAGAGACAAGCGATGTCCCAGTGGCGTGGGGCGGCTACGACCCCGCGGCGTCGCTGGTGTCGCGGCTGCGTCTGATGGGTTTGGTGCGCGGTCGCATCGGCCTGGTCGGGGTGAATGCCACGTTCGGGTTCGGGATGCCGTACCAACATTACCAGTGTCTGCGCGCTGCGTTGCCGGAGCTGCACGTCGATGACGTGACCGCGAAATTTGCCGCACTGAGGGCGGTGAAATCCGGCGAAGAGATTTCCTGGCTGCGCAGGGCGGCCCTCCTGACGGACATGGCGGTGCGGGCATTAGCGGCGGAGGCGACGGAAGGGATGCCGGAGTATGCGCTGCTGGGGATCGTCGAAGGCGCCTCCCGCGCCGCCGGCGGTCAGCCCCACATCGCCTTCCTGCGCTCGATGCCGATGGATGATCCCAACGGGTGTGTGCCGGCGCAAAACCCGTCTGACCGCCAACTGCGCCGGGGAGACGTGATCATCACGGAGATCAGTGCGTCATACTGGGGATACTCGGGGCAGATTCACCGACCGGTGTTCGTCGGCGTGGACCCTGCTCCACCGTGGCGGCGTTTGTTCGACACGGCGCATGACGCCTATCAGAGGATGGCGGATGTTATCCGCCCGGGGGCGACTCCGCGAGACATCATCCGCGGCGCGTCGGTGATCGGCGACCGCGGCTATCGGATCTTCGACGATCTTGTGCACGGCTACGGGGTGGATATCCATCCACCCGTCATCGACCGGAGCTGCTGCGACTTCTGGCCGTGGGACGAGACGCGTCCCACGCCGGAAGGACGGCGGGTGGAGCGGAACATGGCGATCGTCATCCAACCCAATCCCGTCACCCCGGATGCGCGCATGGGCCTGCAGCTGGGGGCGCTGACCATTGTGAGTAATGATGGAGCGCAGTGTCTGCACGAGGTGCCGTTCGAGCCGCTGATCGCGAAAGGATAAGTGAGAGGGAGAGGGATCGAGGGTGGGGGCATGACAGACGATCGTACCACCGAGGAGTACCCCTCCTATCATGTCAGGTGGGAGCGGCTGTCGTGACGGAGTCCGCGACGCATTGGATCGGGCGCCCGGTTCGCCGGCGCGAAGACCCACGCTTCCTACGGGG
>VBAL01000204.1 GCA_005888595.1 Candidatus Segetimicrobium genomatis | reverse complement strand
CCCTCCTAGTCCAGAAGGAGATCCAGCAGCCGCTGCAGGTCTTCCTCCGAATAGTACGCCAACGACAGCACGCCCTTGCGCCTGGTCCCAATCACGGCGACCTTGGTCCCGTATCTCCTGGAGAGATCCTGTTCAGCACTGCGCAGGTGTGGATCTTTGGCTCGGGACCGGCCGGGTATTTCACGTGAAATACTCGGCCTCACCAGCGCCTCGGTCTCCCGGACAGACAGTCCACGGCGCTCGACCCGCGCCCAAACCTTTAGCATGGCCACCTGGCTTCCGGCAGCCATCAGCGCCCGGGCGTGGCCCTCGGTTATCCGACCCGCATCCAGGCTGCCCTGAATCTGTTGGGGAAGGTGAAGCAGCCGCAGCGAGTTCGCGACGGACGGCTGACTCTTGCCGACCCGCTCTGCAACCTGCTCCTGGGTCATTCCAAAGTCGTCAACCAGGCGGCGGTAGGCTCGCGCCCGTTCCAGCGCCCCCAGATCCTCACGCTGCAGGTTTTCCACCAACGCGAGTTCCAGAGCCTCGGAATCCGACAACGGTCGGATGATGGCAGGAACCGTAGCCTGTCCCGCAGCCTCGGCCGCACGCCACCGCCGTTCGCCCGCCACAACCTCAAAACCGTCCGCAACAGGCCGCACCACGATCGGTTGAAGCACCCCATGCCTGCGGACGGACTCCACCAGCCCCGCGAACTCTTGTGGATCCATCCCCTGCCGCGGCTGCAAGGCGCTGGGCCTGAGACGGGAGACCGGGATCTCCGCCGGTCTCTCTACGACCGCCGTCTCCGCCCCAGGAATGAGGGCTCCGAGACCTCGACCCAAACCCCGGCGTTGTCCCATACCGGATGGTGTGGGGCGCTGCCCCGCGCCGGATGGTGCAGGGCGCTGGCCGGTTCTGGAGGTATCGGGACGGCGATTAGCGGGCCGCGACAGGTTCTCCGACACGAGCCGTGACCTCCTCGGCAAGCGCGACGTAGGCTTCGGCGCCTTTCGACGATGGGTCAAACGTGACCGCCGGCTGGCCAAACGACGGGGCCTCAGCAAGACGCACGTTGCGCGGGATGACCGTCTTAAACACCTGACCGTGAAAGTGGCGTCGCACCTCTGCGACCACCTGCTCGGAGAGGTTGGTCCGGCCGTCGTACATAGTCAGCAGCGCGCCGTTGACCCTCAGGCTGGGATTGAGCCGGCGCCGGATCAGTGCCAGGGTGTCTAGGAGCTGAGACAACCCTTCTAGCGCGTAGTACTCGCACTGGATCGGAACGATGACTTCATCGGCGGCGGCGAGCGCGTTCAGGGTGAGCAGCCCCAGCGACGGGGGGCAGTCGATAAACACAAAGTCGTACCACTCCTTCACGGCCCGCAGGGCATCGCGGAGCCGGTGCTCGCGCGACGGGACACCGACGAGCTCCACTTCGGCGCCGGCCAGGTGGATACTCGATGGGGCAAGATCGAGCCCCTTCACCGGCGACGGCATCAGCGCCGAGGCCATGGCCACGCCATTGATGAGGACGTCGTACAGCGAGGTGCCCACCGACGCGCGAGAAACCCCGACGCCGCTGGTGGCATGCGCCTGCGGGTCGCTGTCCACGAGCAAGACGTGCGTCCCGGAAAGGGCAAGAGCAGCCGATACATTGACGGCGGTGGTGGACTTCCCTACGCCGCCTTTCTGGTTCGCAATGGCGATGACGCGTCCCATCGATCAAACCCTCATTCGGTAGTGCCGGCGATCTCCCTCCGCACGTCCCGCCTGACGGAACGTAAAATCTCTACAAG
>VBAL01000198.1 GCA_005888595.1 Candidatus Segetimicrobium genomatis | reverse complement strand
GAGGTCGCGTGAGCGTCGGCGAGGTGAATATGGCGCAACCGAAGATCGCTCTGCTGGGCTGCGGTCAGTGGGGTCGCAATCTCGCGCGAAATCTGGCCGCGCTCGGGGTTCTCAGAGGTATTGCCGACGCCAACCCCGTGCTCCTCGAGGGCGTGCGCACTCTCTATCCCGATGTCACCGTGATGGCGGAGGTCGGCGCCGTCCTCGACGATCCTGGCTTTGACGCGTGCGTGATCGCCACGCCGGCGGCCCTGCACTTCGAGATGGCGCGGCGCGCGCTCGAGTCGGGTAAGGACGTGTTCGTCGAGAAGCCCCTGGCCCTGACCGTCAAGGAGGGCGAGACCCTCGTCGAGATTGCGGACCGGCTGGGGCGGATCCTCATGGTCGGGCACCTGCTCGAGTACCATCCGGCGACCGAGAAGCTGCGCGAACTGGTGGCGCGCGGCGAGATCGGCAAGATCCAGTACGTCTACTCGAACCGTCTCAACCTCGGTCGGATCCGGACCGAGGAAAATGCGCTGTGGAGCTTCGCTCCTCACGACGTGCACGTGCTGCTCCGGCTCCTCGGCGAGGCGCCCGTGGAAGTGGCCTGCCAGGGCGGCAACTACCTGCAGCATCACCTCGTCGACGTCACGATGACCGTCATGACCTTCGCCAGTGGGGTTCGGGGGCACATCTTCGTGAGCTGGCTCCACCCCTACAAGGAGCAGAAGCTGGTGGTCGTGGGCGACCGGAAGATGATCGTCTTCGACGACACGCAGCCGCTCGACAAGCTCCAGCTCTATCCGCATCGCGTGGACTGGATCGAGCGTGTGCCGGTGGCGATCAAGGCAGAGGCCGAGGCCGTCCCGCTGCCCGACGCCGAGCCTCTGGCCCAGGAGTGCCGCCACTTCCTCGAGTGCATCACGACGCGCCAACGGCCCCGGACCGACGGGCGGAACGGCGTGGAGGTGCTGCGGGTGCTCGAGGCCTGCCAGCAGTCGCTCGAGCGCGGGGGGGCGCCGGTCAGACTTGGCGCTACCACGGCCGCCGCGGCCCCGCGCTATTTCGCGCACGCCACCGCCACCATCGACCCCGGCTGCGAGATCGGCGAGGGCACGAAGATCTGGCACTACAGCCACATCATGCCAGGTGCGCGGATCGGGCGCGGCTGCAACTTCGGGCAGAATGTGCTGATAGCCCGCGACGTCGTGATCGGCGACAACGTCAAGATCCAGAACAACGTGTCGGTCTACGAGGGAGTCGTTCTCGAGGACGATGTCTTCTGCGGCCCCTCCATGGTCTTCACCAACGTGATCAACCCGCGCAGCCACGTCTCGCGCAAGCACGAATACCGGCCGACCCTGGTGCGCCGCGGGGCCACCCTTGGCGCCAACGCGACCATCATCTGCGGGCATACCGTTGGGCGCTATGCCTTCATCGGCGCCGGGGCCGTGGTCACGAAGGATGTACCCGACCACGCCCTGATGCTGGGGGCTCCCGCGCGGATCGCGGGCTGGATGTGTGAGTGCGGGGTGAGGCTGACCGTCAGCCGTCGCCAGGGGACCTGCCTCGACTGCGGGCACCGGTACCGGGTGGAGGGCGAGCGGGTCGAACCCATCGCGGAGGGCACGGAGGCGTGATGCGCGTACCACTGCTCGATCTCAAGGCGCAGTACGCGACGATTCGGGACGAGGTCCGAGAGGCGCTCGACCGGGTCCTCGAGAGCCAGCAGTTCATCATGGGGCCCGAGGTGCCGGCGCTCGAGAAGGCGCTAGCCGACTACGTCGGCGCGCGCCATGGTATCGGGATGTCGTCGGGCACCGATGCACTCCTCGCCGCGTTGATGGCGCTGGGGGTCGGCCCGGGCGATCGGGTCACTGGCGTCATCACCCGGCTCAATGCCGTGCCGGTCTTCACCGACATCGACCCGGGAAGCTACAACATGAGCCCAACGAGCCTCGAGAAGGCGTGGGCCGCCCTCGATCGGTCGGTGCAGCAACGGGTGAAAGCCATCGTCCCCGTGCACCTCTTCGGCCAGTGCGCCGACATGGCGAGGATTCTCGAGCTCGCCACAGACGTGAACGTGCCCGTGATCGAAGACGCAGCGCAGGCCATCGGTACCCGATATAAGGATAGCCGCGCCGCGGGGACCATGGGCGTCATGGGGTGCTTCTCCTTCTTCCCCTCGAAGAACCTGGGCGCCATCGGCGACGGCGGGATGGTCGTGACCGATGACGAGGTGCTCGCTGAGCGGCTGCGCCTGCTCCGAAACCACGGTGCCAAGCCGAAGTACTTCCACAAGATCGTCGGCGGCAACTTCCGGCTGGACACGATCCAGGCCGCCGTCTTGCTGGTCAAGCTCCGGCACCTCGACATCTGGCACAAGGCCCGGCGGGAGAACGCCGATCGCTACCGGGAGCTCTTCCGCCAGACGGGGCTCGTGGAGCGAGGTGCCGTTGGCTTACCGCAGGTGACGGACCCGACGCCGGCCATCCGCTCGCACATCTACAACCAGTTCGTCATCCGGTCGCCGAAGCGGGACGCGCTGCGGGACTTCCTCACGGTCCATAGCGTGGGCACGGAAATCTACTACCCGGTCCCGTTCAACCTCCAGGAGTGCTTCGCCGATCTCGGTTACCGCGCGGGCGACTTCCCCGAGTCCGAGCGCGCGGCCCGCGAGACTCTCGCCCTGCCGATCTATCCCGAGCTGACGCCGGAGCAGCAGGCGTACGTGGTGGAACGGATCGCCGCGTTTCATCGCGGCGGGTAGACGGAGTCGCTGAAGGCTACGAGCGCCGTGAGGTCACCAACGTTCGACCACTCGACGCACAGGTACGAGCCCACTCTGCTCGAGCTCGTGAGTGGAGTGTAAGTGGCGTGGTTCGTCTTCGGCGGGCTTTCGTGGCTCTTTGACATATTGTCAATTGCTAGACACAGTCGAGCCCAAGGAAGAACGGGGGTAGAAGAGGGTGGCGCAGACAGACGTTGATAGTAGAAATGCCCAGTTCTGGGACGAGCTGTGCGGGTCCGGCTTGGCGCGTTCGCTCGGTATCACCGAGAACACTCCAGAGAGTCTGCAGAAGTTCGACCACGCGTACATGGGCATGTACCCATACCTCCAACCCTACGTGACCGATGAGGACTTGGCTGGAAGGAAGGTCATGGAAATCGGGCTGGGCTACGGGACGCTGGGACAACTGATCGCATCCCGTGGCTGTCTCTACCACGGTCTCGACATCGCCCCGGGCCCGGTCGCGATGATGCGGTACCGGCTGGAGTTCCTCGGTCAGGATCTCGGGGACCGGATCCGGCAAGGCTCGGCCCTCGAGATCCCTTGGCCGGACGCGAGCTTCGACTGCGTGTACTCGATTGGGTGTCTGCATCACACGGGCAATCTGCCGAGAGCGGTCGCCGAAGTGCATCGGGTCTTGGTGCCGGGAGGGAAGGCAATTGTCATGCTGTACCATCGACACTCCCTGCGGCAGGTCATCCAGATACCTGTCAGGTATGTGCGAGACCGTCTCTCCGGTCGCCGGCGGTTCGCGAGCTTCGGAGAGGCGGCCCGGGCATACTACGACACCAACGCCCAGGGGGAGGCCGCTCCTCATACGGACGTCGTCTCCCGCGCTCAAGTGCGCCAGTCGTTGTTCAGGCAGTTCTCACGAGTCCGGATCGACAGCCAGAACTTCGACACCTACGTTCTCCTCCGCGGCCGGATCGTCATCCCGCGCGAGCGGTTCCTCAACAACCTCGCCCGGGTGCTGGGCACCGATCTCAACATTGTGGCGACCAAGTAGGGGCACGGCGTATCGCCTCGATGCCTGATCCACGGCTCAAGATCCTCGTGCTGTCGACATTCGACGGCACGAATGCCAACGTCATCAGAGACTTCCTCTTCAGCTTCAAGGTCCACTCGAGGCACGAGTACTACTACATCTTCGATTGTCGACTCCTGGACGAGGAGACGGATTTCTCTCCGTTCGACGTCATCCTCATCTTCTGGAGCGTGTATCTCCTGGGTCCGGACATTTACGAGTCGGTCCGCGAGCGGATCAGAAAGACATCGGCGCTCAAGGTGCTGTTCCTGCAGGACGAGTATAGTGATGTGCGACCGATGAATCGCGTCATGAGCGAGCTCGGCGTACAGGTCATGTTCACGTGCATCGGCGAGCGGGATCACGAAGTGTTTTATCCGAAGGCGTTGATCCCGAGTCTGCAAGCGGTCTACCCCGTTATCCCGGGCTACGTGCCCGCCTACCTCGAGCGCGTGAAGGTCGTGGACCGAGTGTCGCGCCCGCTCGATATCGGATACCGGTCCCGGGCAGTGCCCTATTACCTCGGGGATCTCGGGCAAGAGAAGCGCATCGTTGCCGAGCGGTTCGCGGCCATCTCGCGCGACGATGGATTTGTCAGTGATATCTCCGTGCGCGAGCGCGATCGTGTCTACGGGCAGCGCTGGCTGGACTTCCTGGCCGCGTCGCGGTGCGTCCTCGGCTCGGCCAGCGGGGCGAGCGTGGTGGACTTCAGCGGTGAGATCCGGCGGAACTGTGAGCGGTATCTTGGTCTCCATGGTCGACTGGAAGGTCGTGATCGACACGGTCTCGCCGCGCCTCTTCGAGGCGGCCGCCTTCCACTGTACGCTGATCCAGCACGAGGGCGAGTATGCGGGCATTCTCCAGCCGGAGCGTCACTACATCCGCGTTCGGCGCGATTACTCGAACATTCAGGATGTCGTCGAGCGGGTGAAAGATGCGGCGTATTGCCGGGAGATCGCGAGCAACGCACATCGGGACCTGATCGCAAGTGGCACCTACAGCTATCGGGCATTCGTGGCGCGGTTCGATCGAGCACTCGCGGCGCATACTGGGCCGCCGGCCAGACGTCGAAATGTGTCGCAGTTTCGGTTCTACGCTCGGAACTTCGTCTGGCACGATCAAGCTATCATCCCGTACCGGGACCGATTTGCGATTCTCCCATCACGGAAGCTCGCGGGTGCCCTGGTGCGGCGAGGACTCTCCAAGCTTCCGCGCGAACGCTTTGGGGCGGTCGGGTCGCGGTTGATCGAGAACCCGGGGGAGTTTTTCGTCAAGGCCTATGTATCGACGAGGATTGGATTGAGGGTGCCGGCGCTGCGCGCCTTGATGTGGCGGTACTTCATGGATGAAGCGCTGAGGCGACGGATCGGCTACCACGAGCTCATGAACGATCTGCTGAAGCTGGACAATGTCGTTGGCCTTCGATGCGGAGTCGGGCGTGGTGACGCTGACCAGCTCGGGCCTAAGCGGTGAAAACACCGAAACCATGAGAAACGGCTCGGCCCCACCCGGGCTGCATGAGGCGCTGCGAGGTGGACGAGTGAAGCTGATCATCTGGGATCACTGCGTGTTGAGCCGGCAGATCGTCTACGTGCCCTTCGGCCGCGGGTGGGTTACCGTCGGGCTCGGCATGGGTGGCGTTCATCGATTCGACGCGCTGACCGAGTTGGCCCGCCGACATCCAGAGGAGGCGGCTTCGATCTTGGTACCCATTCTGGCTGGTCGAGTCTCGGAGGATCAGTGAAGTTCGCCACCATCCTCGGCACGCGGCCCCAGTTCATCAAGGCGAGCCCTTTGAGTCACGAGCTCCGCCAGCACCACGAAGAGGTCCTCGTCCACACTGGGCAGCACTACGACTCTGGGATGTCGGACATCTTCTTCAAGGAGCTCGCCCTCCCAGTGCCCGACTATCACCTCGGGGTCGGCAGCGGCCCCACGGCGCCCAGACGGGCGCCATGCTGGCGGCGATCGAGGGCGTGCTCCAGA
>VBAL01000197.1 GCA_005888595.1 Candidatus Segetimicrobium genomatis | reverse complement strand
CGCGGTGCTGCTGGTCGCGGTGCCCGCGGGCGCGGTCACGCTCAGCGGTCCTGTCGTCGCCCCCGCCGGCACCGTCGCTTGGATCGCAGTGGCGGAGGTCACCGTGAAGCTCGCGCTCACCCCGTTGAAAGCCACCGCGGTGGCGCCGGTGAGGCTCGTGCCGTTGATGGTCACGCTGGTCCCTGCCGGCCCGCTGGTGGGTGCAAAGCTCGTGATCGTCGGCGGCGGCACCACCGTGAACGCGGCGCTGCTGGTCGCCGTGCCCGCGGGCGCGGTCACGCTCAGCGGTCCCGTCGTCGCCCCCGCCGGCACCGTCGCCTGGATCGCCGTGTCTGAGGTCACCGTGAAGCTCGCGCTCACCCCGTTGAAGGCCACCGCCGTGGCCCCGGTGAAGCTCGTGCCGTTGATCGTCACGCTGGTCCCTGCCGGCCCGCTGGTGGGTGCAAAGCTCGTGATCGTCGGCGGCGGCACCACCGTGAACGCGGTGCTGCTGGTCGCGGTGCCCGCGGGCGCGGTCACGCTCAGCGGTCCTGTCGTCGCCCCCGCCGGCACCGTCGCTTGGATCGCAGTGGCGGAGGTCACCGTGAAGCTCGCGCTCACGCTGTTGAAAGCCACCGCGGTGGCCCCGGTGAAGTTCGTGCCGTTGATCGTCACGTTGGTCCCCACCGGCCCGCTGCTGGGCGTAAAGCCAGTGATCGTCGGGCTGGTCGTCGCGCCCGCAGGGTCTCCGCCCTCCCAGGCCGCGAAGGTAAACGCGGGCGTATATGCTTCGATCCCGACGTCGCCGGCGGGATAGGACCCGTCGGTCGTATATGTGAATTGGGCGACACCGTTCCTGGATGCCGTGAGGGTATTCCCGTCAGCGGTCAGCCTCCACTTGTCTCCGGCGACGATGGTCGGCGTGAAGCTGAAGAGGGGGCCGGTGAAGTTCCCGTCCGGGGTCAGCTTGTAGATTCCCGACCCCCCCGGGTTGTCGGCGAAGAGGAAGAGCAGCCATCCCGTTTGCCCGTTATTGGCGCGGTCGATGCGTACGAGCGGACCACCACCGCCGCTGGCCACGGTCCCCAAAGTCACCTCGGAATATTGCTTCGCGGGCGGGGCGATGCTCCAGACGCCGGAGGCGTTGTGAGACGGGTCCAGGCCGATGGCGAGACCGCCCGACTTTTTGAACCCGGAGTATGGTGCGCCGGCCCCGTTCTGAAATGGCAGCGGATACCAACGGTCTCCCTCGTCCAGCGGATTCTCGGTTCCGGCAAAGGTCGAAGAGGCCCAGGTCCCGGACGAGACGGGCGCGGGGCCAGTCGCCCACGAAGCGATCGTCGCGTCCGTCAGCGGCCTCCCGACGGGGACGAACGCAAGCATCCCCGTCGTTCCCGTGGAATAGCTGATGTGCACCTTGTTCAGGTCTTCGCCGGTGTTGTAGATGAACTCGCGGACACCATTCCTGATCCCGTAGATCACCGGGCCGCGAGCGATCAGTCGGACCCGGTCTCCGTCGTTGAAGGGCGGATGGGGGAGGAGCTTGGTCGCGGTGTAGCTGGTTCCGTTCGCGTCAATACGATAGAGATAGTTGTCGTCTCCGTTTCCTTGGGTCCCCCACCACATGTAGTCGCTATCGATCGACGCACCAGAGGTCTGGACGCGAACAAGCGGAGCCACGTAGGGACCTATCTGCCCAGGGTTGGTAAGGCCCACATGCCCGACGACGATTTCAGAGTAGTGGTCGGTCGGGACGGCCGCCGTGGTGCGGGCGCCTGCATGATTGGTGCTCGGCCCGATGGCTGAGTCGGGGAGGGCTCCGTTGTTCTTCTCGAACCGGGTGCCTTGGGGAGCCATGGTCGTGAGGGCCACCCACGCACCATTCTCGGAGAGCGGGTCCTCAAAGCCGACGAAGTTGGAGGAGGCGATGGGCGCCTGTGCAGTTGCCGTGGCCGGCGAAGAACCCTGCGCGGTGGCGCCACCGGGGCCGGCCGCACCCCGGCCACAAGCGAGCCCCAGGAAGAGTGTGCCGAGGACCAGCGCGCTCAGGGATCGGCCCATCCTACGGAGCCAGCACGCTGCGTCGCGCTCAACGAGGTTCACGGGGTAGCCTCCTGTGCGGATGCGCGGATCTGAATCTGGCCTACGCAGATGGCCCGCTAGCTAGTAGCAACCAGCCTGCCAGATCTGGAGGTAGAGCTGGGCGTCGGCAAAAATGCTGGCGAACGGCTTTGGTTGCCTCTTGGCTGTAATCAGTCGAGCACGCGCAGGGGCGCGAGGCTTGCCGGTAAAAAGGTAACGGATCCGGCGCGAATCACACGCGACTTATTACCGTCATGGCGACGCCCCATCGCGCATTCACGGGGACCCAGTTGACGTGATCGCGACGCGGCTGCCGGCCCCAGGATCGAACCGCGTCTTCGTGCCCACAGCCCGTACGTGACGGCGTTC
>VBAL01000021.1 GCA_005888595.1 Candidatus Segetimicrobium genomatis | reverse complement strand
GACGACGCCAACCTCACCGCGACCGTGCAGGCCGGGATGTGCATGGCCCCGTTGCAGGACCTCCTCGCCGCCCGGCGCCAGTTCCTGGCGATCGACCCACCGGATCCGCGGCATTCTACGATCGGCGGAACCGTCGCCGCCAACATCAACGGGCCGCGGCGTCTGGCATACGGGGGGGTACGCGACCTGGTCATCGGGATGAAGATGGTCCTGGCGAGCGGCGAGCCCATCAAGGCAGGTGGGAAGGTCGTCAAGAATGTGGCAGGTTACGACATGTGCAAGCTTTTCGTAGGTTCGCTGGGCACGCTGGGGATTATTACCGAGGTCACGTTCAAAATGGCGCCGCTGCCCGAGACCTTCGGGACCATCGTGGCCCGCGGGTCGCTCGCCCAGGCGGCGCAACTGATTGATGCGTTGTGGGCCTCCGCGCTCACGCCCGCTGCGGTGACCGTCGTGGGCGGCGACGTCGCCGCGACTGCCGGACTTGAGGCCGCCGAGGCGAGTATCGCGGTCTGGGCTGAAGGGTTCGAGGAGGCGGTGGCCCGCCACGTCCGGGACATCCAAACGATGGCCGGGCAACTCGGATTGGCGACAGAGATGCTCGACGGCGATGCGCATCGCAGGGTGTGGGAGACGGTTCGCGACTTCGGCGCGGACGGAGCGTCGCCCGCCGTCTTTCGTGTCAGCGTCCCGCTGGCTGCGGTGACAGGAGTGCTCGCCGTGGCCTTGCGTGTGATCGGGGGGAGTCCGCTCCGGTACGTCGCTCACGCGGGCACGGGGACGGTGTGGCTTGCGCTCGACGACCCCGGCCTGGTGGCCCTATGGTTCCCTCGTTTGGTCGCGCTGGCACAGGAGTATCACGGGCACGCGGTACTCGTGGCCGCGCCGCCCGTAGTGAAGCAGACAGTGGACGTGTGGGGGCCGCCTCCGCAGGCGCTGGCGTTGATGCAGGAACTGAAGCGTCAGTTCGACCCCCGCGGCGTGCTCAATCCCGGCCGGTTCATCGCCAGGATCTAGCACCATGTCCAACCGTCTCATCCTCTCGCTGGCGATCCACAACCACCAGCCGGTGGGAAACTTCCCGCACGTCTTCGAAGCCGCGTTCCGTCAGGCCTATCTGCCAATGGTGGAAGCGCTCGAGCGGCACCCCCGTATCCGCGTGGCCATGCATTACAGCGGACCGCTGCTGGATTGGCTGGAGGAATCCCAGCGCGAGTTCTTCCCGCGCCTGAAGGCGCTGGTCGCCGGCGGCCAGGTGGAATTGATGACCGGCGGTTACTACGAACCGATCCTCGCCATCATCCCTGACCCGGACAAGGACGGGCAGGTTCGCATGATGACGGACTACCTGAGGCTGCGATTCCACACAAGGGCCACCGGCTTCTGGCTGGCGGAGCGGGTATGGGAGCCGCACCTGGCCAAGCCGCTCGCCGCCGCCGGCGTAGAGTACATCATCGTGGACGACACCCACTTCACGGCTGTCGGCCTCCGCGAGGACGAGCTCACCGGCTACTTCGTGACCGACGAACAGGGTGCGACCGTGAAAGTCTTCCCGAGCCGCAAGCGGCTGCGCTATCTGATTCCCTGGCAATCGGCCGACGACGTCTTGGCTTATCTGCGTTCCGCCCTGCCCGTCGCGGGCGAGATAGGACGCGATCCTGTGCTGGTGATGGGCGACGATGGTGAGAAGTTCGGCTTGTGGCCCGGGACGTATGCGCTGTGCTGGGAGCAAGGCTGGGTGGAGTCGTTCTTCCGCGCGGTCGAAGCCGCGGAGGAGTGGTTAGTCACGATGCCGCCGGGCGAAGCGGCGGCGATGCCTGCGGCGGGTCGAGTCTATCTGCCCACGGCCTCCTACGAGGAGATGATGGAGTGGTCCGGCGGATTCTGGCGCCAGTTCCTGGTGAAGTATCCCGAGATCAATACCATGTACCAGCGGATGCTCCGCACCAGCCGAAAGGTGCATGCGATGCCTCCAGGACCCGGACGGCGTCTGGCGCTCGTTGACCTCTGGGCCGGGCAATGCAACTGTCCCTACTGGCATGGGGTCTTCGGCGGCATCTACCTGCCGCACATCCGGCGCGCGACCTTCGGCCGTCTCATCGCCGCCGAGGCGCGGGCAGACCGCGCCCCGCACCGCATGGTGCGTGGTCAGCGCCGGCGCGTCGGGAGCACGATCGCCGACCTCGATGGCGACGGTGCCGCCGACGTGGAACTCGTCTCGCCGGCCATGCTACTTGTTGTAGATCCTGGCGAGGGCGGTGGGGTGGTGGAGTGGCACTGGCGGGCGGAACGGATCAACCTCACGAATGTGGTGTCGCGCCGGCCGGAGGCCTATCACCGGCAACTCCTGCAGCACCCGTCCGATGAACCGGCGCCGGGGGCTGAGACGATCCACACAGGGCGCGTGCGGGTCAAGGAGCCGGGGCTGGATCGTCTGCTCGTCTACGACCGCTACCGCCGTGCCGCATTCCTCGAGCACTTGCTGGGCCCGCAGGTTACGGTCGATGCCTTTGCCCGCGGCGAGTATCAAGAACTCGGCGATTTCCTCACAGGGTCGTACCGGCCCGCGGTCTCCCGATCCCGCGACGCCGTCGCGGTCTCGCTGAGCCGTGACGGCAGTGTCGAGCTCGTTCGGCCGCTGCCGTTGCGCGTGGAAAAACGACTCACGGTGGACGCCCGGAGGTCCGAGCTCCTCGCCTTCTACCGGCTGCACAATCCTGGTGACGCCCAAACCGCCGTGCGCTTCGCGGTCGAAACCGTGTGGGCGGTGACCGATCCGGGTGCGCGTCTGTGGATTGATGACCAGGTGGCCTCCGCCCGCGAGACCAGGGCGCGGCAGCGCGCCCACGAGGTTCGATTCACCGACTGGGGATGGCGCGGGGCCGTGTCGCTGCGCATCCCTGAGGGGGAGGTGTGGGTGCACCCGCTGGAGACCGTGTCGAACTCCGAAGCCGGGTTTGAGCGGATCATGCAGGGCGTCGTCTGTCTGTGCCTGTGGCAGATCACGCTCGACCCGCAGCGCACGTGGGAGGCCGCTCTCGTGTGCGAGCTAGGGATAAAGGGATAAGGGGATAGGGGGATAATGGAACTCCGCAGTGTCGTTTGGGAGGAGGGATCGTAGTGACTGTTCGCAGCCGAGGGTCGCAGGCCGGACTCGGTGCTGTCGCCTGGATCGTCATCGTGGTTCTGGTGATCGTGCTGGCCGGCGGCCTCTTCTACTACACGCGTCGCACGGGGACCCTCCCCGGGCAGAAGCTTGGTGGAACGGTGACGGTGCTGGGCGTGTGGGGCGGGAATGAGCTAGAAAGTTTCCTGGCGATGGTGAAGCCATTTGAAAGCCAATACGGTGTGAAGGTGCAATTCGAGGGAACCCGCGATCTCAACGCTGTGTTGACGACGCGCCTCGAGGGCGGCAATCCCCCGGACCTCGCCGTCCTGCCCGGTCCCGGACAGATGGCGGAGTTTGCGCGGGCCGGCAAGCTCGTGCCGTTGAACTCGGTGCTCGAGCTCGGTGCGATGAAGGCGCAGTATGCGCAGAGCTGGATCGACCTGGGTGCCGTGGACGGAAAGGTGTACGGGATCTTCGTCAAGGCAGCGTTGAAGGGACTGATCTGGTACAATCCCAAAGCGTTTGTGGCCGCGGGATACAGCGTGCCCTCGACGTGGGATGAGTTGCTGGCGCTCACGGACCGGGTCGCGGCCGACGGCAAGACGGCCTGGTGTATCGGTCTGGAGAGCGGCGCCGCCAGCGGCTGGCCGGCGACCGACTGGATCGAGGACATCGTAGTGCGTACGGCGGGCCCGGACGTCTACGATTCCTGGTACCGTCACGAGATCCCCTGGACGGATCCGGCTGTCAAGCGCGCGTGGGAGCTCTTCGGCAAGATCGCCACCACGGCGAAATACGCCTATGGCGGAGCCGACGGCGTGCTGGCCACGAACTTCGGGGAGTCGCCGTTTCCGCTGTTCACCGATCCGCCGGGCTGTTACCTGCACCATCAGGCCACCTTCATTCAGGACTTCATCCAGAAGCAGTTTCCAAACCTGAAACCCGGCGAAGACTTCGATTTCTTTGCCTTCCCGCCCATCGATCAGGGAGTGCCGAAGGCGGTGGAGGCCGCCGGTGACCTGATGGGGATGTTCCGCGACACGCCCCAGGCGCGTCTTCTGATCAGGTACCTGACGACGCCGGAGGCGCAGGCGATCTGGGTGAAGCGCGGAGGTTCGTTGTCCCCCGACCGCAAAGTCAGTCTCGATGCCTACCCCGATCCCCTGAGCCGGCGCGCGGCGGAGATCCTGACTTCCGCCGAGGTGGCGCGTTTTGACGCCAGCGACCTGATGCCGGAGGCCGTCAACGCCGCATTCTGGAAGAGCACCTTGGACTACGTGCGGGCTCCGTACCGACTGGATGCAATTCTGTCGAACCTGGAGCGGGTCGCGGCAGAAGCGTACAAGTAAGAACGCATACGCTGGGAGTGCTGGACGCAGAGGCGATGGATGGGCCGCATCAACGCCGAAGAGCCGGCAGTGAGCCGGCTCTTCATGGGCTTCTCCGGACTGGACCCTGTTTAGCGCGACATCGCCTTCTCGTACGACTGGCCAACGGCGTCCCAGTTCACGACGTTCCACCAGGCCTTGATGTAGTCTGCCCGCCGGTTCTGATACTTGAGGTAGTAGGCGTGCTCCCATACGTCCACACCGAGGACGGGCTTATTCCCCTCCATGACCGGAGGGTCCTGGTTTGCCGTCGAGTAGATCTTGAGCTTTGCACCGCGATCCAGCACCAGCCAGGCCCATCCGGAACCAAACCGTGACACCCCCGCCTGCGCGAGCTGCTCCTTGAACGTGTCGAGGCTGCCGAAGCCGGTTTTGATGGCGTCCGCCAGCCTGCCCTTCGGCTCCTTGCTGCCCCCCGGGGCAATCCAGCGCCAGAACAGGCTGTGGTTGAGATGCCCTCCGCCGTTGTTTCGCACCGGCGTCTGCACCTCCGTGGGCAGGTCGGACAGGCTGCTCAACAGATCTTCGACCTCTTTCTTCTGAAACGCGGCGTGCTTTTCCAGCGCCGCATTGAGGTTATTGACGTACGCCGCATGATGCTTCGAGTAGTGGATCTCCATCGTTTGGGCGTCGATGTGCGGCTCCAGCGCAGTGTAGGCGTAGCCCAGCTCGGGCAACTTGAACGGATATGGCATGCGTCGTTCCTCCCTCTCTCGTCTTAGGACGAGACGCTGTAGTGGTCTACCTCTCAGTTTCCGCGCTCATGCCTCGCGATGTCAACTCCTCGCGGCGTGGAGCAGACTCTTTTGCGTGCTCTTGTCTCATCCTTTGATCGCACCGGCCAGGATCCCGCGGACGAAAAACTGCTGCAACGCGAAGAACACCACCATCGGCAACGCCATCGAGATGAACGCGGCGGCGCTCAGCAACTGCCAGTTTTGTCCCAGCGAGTTCACCAGGTTGCTGATGGTGACCGTCATCGGCGCCACGGCCGGCGTCCCACCCACATAAATCAGCGCCACCAGCAGGTCGTTCCAAACCCACAGGAACTGGAAGATCGCCAGCGACGCCATCGCTGGAATCGAGAGCGGCAGCACCAGGCCAAAGAACACCGCCAGCGGGCGGGCGCCGTCGATCGATGCCGATTCCAGCACATCTTTGGGCAGGGCGCCCATGAAATTGCGCAGCAGGTAGATGGCAAACGGGAGGCCGTAGCCGGCATGGGCCAACCACACCGCCGGGAATGTGCCCACCAGCTTGAATGCGGTGAACAGGCGCAGGACGGGGATCAACGTCATCTGGAGGGGAATCACCAGCGAGCCGACCACGAGCGTAAACAGTGGTTCGCGGCCCCGAAAGCGCATCCAGGCAAAGGCGTAGGCGGCGTAGGCTGCCACCATGATGGGGATGACGGTGGCGGGGATCGTGATGACCAGACTGTTCAGGAAGCTGCGTTCCATATTGTACGCGCTCAACACCGCCCGGTAGTTCTCGAGGGTAAACTGGTACGGCGGTGCCAGCGCCGACCACCAGCCGCTGATCGCCGCCAGCCGCGGCGGCCGGAAGGAACTTACCAGCAGTCCTACCGCGGGCACCAGCCAGAGCAGGCACAATCCCACGACCACGGTGTGCAGCGGCACCCGGCGCGCCCGCGCGCGCCACAACTGCCAGACCCTCGGACGGGGCCGGGAGGCGCCGGCTTTGACCATCAGATTAGCGCACCGCCTCCTGGGCGCGGAAGCGCCGGATGTTAACGATCATCACCGGCACGGTCGCCACGAACAACAATACCGCGATGGCGCTGGCCCGACCGAAATGGTGAATGTTGAACATCTCTTTGTACATGCGGTTGGCGATGACTTCGGTGTTGAAGTTGCCGTTCGTCATAACGTAGACGATGTCGAAGGCCTTGAGCGCAAGGATCACCAGCGTGGTGGTGACCACGAGGATGGTGGAACTGAGCGTGGGGAGGATGATCCGCCAGAAGCCCTGCCACTCCGTGGCACCATCTACCCGCGCCGCCTCCAGCAATTCGGCGGGGATCCCTTTCAGAGCGGCGGAGAGGATGACCAGGGAAAAGCCCACCCAGATCCACACCCCGACGGCGATGAGGGCAAAGTTGTCGGTGAGCAGGTTCACGAGCCACCCTACCGGCCGGAACCCGGGCAGAGCCGCGGTGAGGAAGGCGTTGAGCAGTCCGATCTGGCTCGCTCCCGCCGGCCGGAACTCATAGACGAATTTCCAGATCACGCCGGCGGCGACGGCGGAGATGGCCATCGGCAGGAAGATCACCGACTTGGCTAGTGACTCGTATCGGACTCGGTCGACGAGCACCGCCAGCAGCAGACCGGCGCTCACCGTGATGCCGGTGAAGAACACGAGCCACAGCAGATTGTTGCGCACGGCGAGGAGCATGTCATGATTGGTGAGGACAAACAGATAGTTGTTCACCCCCACAAACGTTGCCGATCTCGCGTCCAGCATACTGAGATACACGGTGTGCAGCGCGGGGTAGACGAGGAAGACACTGAGCAGGCACAGCGCCGGCGCCAGCCACAGCCACGGGCGCAGTATCCGCTCCCACCGGGCCGGAACTCGCTCCAGAATGCCCTCGATCACGACGGCGTAGCCGAGTTGCGCCGCCGGGACGCCGATGAGGGCGACGATGGCCAAGACGACGGGATCGTTCACGCGTTCAGCAGCGTCACCATCAGGGCCAGGTGTTCGGCCAGGTCACGGGTGATGAGAAAGCGCTCACGCACATACTCACGCCCGTGGTGGCCCATCTGGCTGGCCAGCGCCGGATTGTGCAGCAGGTAGCGAGCGCGATAGGCACAGCCCTCCACGGAGTTCACCGTGTATCCCGTGACGCCCTCGATAATCTGCTCCGTGATTCCTCCGGCATGCCCGCCAATCACCGGTTTGCCCTTCCACATCCCCTCGGCCACGGTGAGGCCGAACCCCTCACGCGTGGACTTTTGCACGATGATGCTCGCCGCCCGCTGCAGCGCGTTGACCTCATAGTGAGCGGCGGGCGGCAGAACGAGGATGTGGATGTCTGCGTCGCCCTGGGCGGCGCCCATCACCTCCGCCAGCACCTGCGCCCCCTCCGGATCGTCGTCTGCCGGGCCGCCGACCAGCACCAGCCGGCAGTCGTCGTGCTTTTTCACCAGGCGGTAGGCGTTGATGACCCCGATGGGATCTTTGAACCGGTCGAACCGCGAGACCTGGAGCAGAATCGGCTTGTCGCGCGGCACGCCCAGACGGTCCAGCGTCGCCGCCACCTCCTCCGCGGTGAGATCCCGGTTTTTCTCAGACAGGGGATCGATGCTGGGATAGATGAGGTACTGCGGGAGGGGCAGCTGCTGCGCGAACTTCGGCAGGGAGAAGATCGCGCCGTCGTACCGCGTGACGAACTGCCGCAGGAACGCCCAGGCCCGCCGCTGGGGCCGCGAGACGTCGATATGGCACCGCCATACCCATCGCCCACCTTCGCGTCCGGTCCCAGCCGATGCCGGGCGGCGCGTGAAGACGATCAGCGCAGCGGGTTGCGGATCGTGGATGATGACGACATCACTGTCGAGGTGAAGACGCGCCGCGTTTTCACGGTTCGTCTCCAGATAGGCCGCGAGCATCTCGGCGGTGAAGGCCTGCTCCTGCCCCTGCAGCGCATTGTGCAGGCTCTTCGTAACACGGAAAAACTCCTCGGCGCCGGAAATGACGTCCCATCTCACGGGAACGCCTAGTTCCTCGAACAGGGGGACGTACCGGCTGAGCATCTCGGCCACACCCCCTCCCACGCGGGTGGAGTTGACGTGCAGCAACGACCGGCCGCGGACGCGGCCGGCGAGCCGCCGGAGCAGATCGATGGTCTGGGGTGGGACGACCCGCCGGTAGTCGTCGAGGTGGATGGCCTCAGGCACCGTGGACTCCCAGCGCCTGGTCGCAGATGGCCAGCAGTTCCGCCCGCATCCCATCCAGACTGCTCATGGACGGGTGGAGCGCTCGCACGCGGGCGGCGACGTCGTGGCGGCCCATGGCGTCGAGCCACCGCACCGGATCGGCCTCGGGCCGCCGGCGGGCCGGTTCGTAGAAGTGATAGTAGATGGCGCTGCCATCGACGCGCGCCAGCCCGTCGCGGAACTCCTCCAACGTGGCGGCCTTCGCTGTGGCGGGCACGTCGATCAGCATGGACCGCATGAAGTGGAACGGCTCCCCAGTGTCCACCCGGGGCACCGTCCCTCGCGACCCCAAGTGTGCGTCGATCACGCTGATCAGATCGGCACGCAGCAGCTCGACGTCGCCGAAGTCAAACGGGTCGACGACCGCCAGCCGCTCGCCCAGGACGCGGTCGCGCACCTGGATCGCCGCCCATGTGGCAAAATCGTTGGGGTAGGGCGCGCTCAGGTAGTGGGTGCGCAGGAAGTAACTGCGGGTGTGATAGTACAGCGAGTCCGCAGGCGCGTCCTCGATACCCGCCAGCAACTCGCGTTCGTCCCACGCCACGCGGCCGAGCATTTCCCGGAGCTCCAGGCATGCCACGAACTCGAACGGCTGGACCGCGCCCTCCAAGCTCATGCGTGTCCCAACGCACTCTCTACCAGCAGGCGATCTGTGTTGAACTGCAGTCGCGTCCCGACGGCTCGCAACTGGTCGCCGTCCTCCGGCGCACGGGCGGATCGCGCCAGGCGGTAGAAGCGATTTTGCGCTTCCCAGAGGTCTAGGTCGAGACCCATCGCGCCGGCGAGATCCAGAACCTCACCGGCGCGGCGCAGGCGCTCCGCCGCCGGCAAGGTACTTCCCAACACCGCTTCGAGCCGTCGACGCAGCCGTGGTTCAAATCGATCGGCGCGCACCTCGCGGCCCCACGACCGCAGCTCTTCCACTAGAGTAACCGCGCGTGGGGTGAGCGGGGCGTCCAGCGGCGCGTTTAACTCGGTCTCCAGGTCGCGGGTGAGCACGACCACAGCCGCCATGACCATCTCCGGAGGAAGAGGCGCCTGGGCGTCACGCAGATAGTCCATCAGCCCGCGGTTCTCCTGGTACACACGCCGGTAGGTCTCATCCAGGGCCTCCAGCTGCTGCGCGGTGAGGGCCTCCAGCACACGCCGGCGGTCCTCCAGCAGCAGGTCCCGGAGCGTAAAATAGGTCGGGCCCAGGGCCGCATCCACGGTCCGCATCACCTCGCTGAGGACGTCGCGACCGAAACGGCCCATCAGTTTGGTGCGCATCTCACGAAACCGGTCCGTGGGGAATCCAATCTGCACCGCACAGTGTACCTCGTGGCCGCCAAAGTGCAGCACGGCGTAGGCAGCCTCGTCGTCTTCGCCCGTCAGCGATGACGCGACGTGCATGCGTCCGACGAGCAGACGGTGGCCGCCGGCGTCGGTCTGGTCGGCCTCCAGCTGGCGGGTTGCGACCGCCGGTGCAACCACCCGGGGAGGCTGCTCGACCAGCGAGGTCATGGCGTGCATCGCGACCAGTCGTGGGACCGGAACGGCCTGCGGCCGGACGAGGCGCTCGTACACGGCAGCGCCATCGGGATAGTCGGGCGCATTCCCCGGCGCGGCGCGCAGGCGTTCAACAAACGATGCCTCCAGCGCATCCTCCCAGGGACGCGCCAGGTCGATGGCCCGCGCGGCGTGTGCGAGGATCTGCACGGCCTCCGGCCCCGAGATATCGTCAAAGAACCACCCGTCACTGCTCTGCATCAGCATGCCCTGGCGCTGGAGTTCTAGCAGCCGCCGGGCGGCCCGTCGCTGGTCGGCCGCAAGCGCACGCGGCGCGTGGCGGGCGACGAAGGCGTCGGACTGGCCGGGCTCGGGATCGATGAGATCCACCGATTCGTCGCGCGCCACCCATGGGTCGATGAACAGCCCGCCGGCCTGCTGCTCATAGAGGCGATCGAATTCCTGCTTCAGCCAGGTGATGGCGTCCCGCAGCGGGGCCCGCCAGCGCTGATGCCAGCCTTTTCCGGTATTGCAGCCGCAGTCGGCGCGCCACCGCTCCACCCCATGCGGGCAGCTCCACGAGGTCCGTTCACGGATCTCGATATCGGCGGTCGGTGGGTGCATCGCCAGGTAGGCGCCAAAATTTGTGAGCCGCACCTCGTCGCCATCAACAAGTTTTTGCAACGCGAATGCCAGCGCCATCTCCCCAAAACGATGATGATGACCATACGACTCGCCGTCGGTCGCGACCGCGCGGACGCGCCGCCCGCCGTCCGGGACCGGTGCGGCCAGCTGCTGCGCGAAGGTTGCGCCGTCGTTCAGCAATCCTTCGAATGCGACCGCCCGCGAGACCGCGGCGTCGTAGAAGAAGAGGACAATCGACCGCCCGCTGGGCAGCCGGCACCGGTACGGCACGGTGGTGTCGAACTTCCCATCGTTCACGTACAGCCACGGACTCTCGGGCCCGCCACGCACCCGCCACGCCTGATGCGGCGAGAGAACAGTAAAGGCGGCCAGCACCTCTAACGCGGCCAGATCGACAGCGGTTTCAGGCAGCCACATCCCCTCCGGGAAGCGTCGGAACCGGCGCTCGAAGTCCTTGATCCCCCAGACCACCTGCGTGGCCTGATCCCGAGGCGACGCCAGCGGCATGATGACGTGGTTGTACGCTTGGGCGACGGCGTTGCCGTGCCCGAAGTGCGCCTGCCGGCTGACCCGATCGCCTTCGAGGATTGCCGCATAGACATCGGGCGCATGGCGAGCCAGCCAGCGGAACAGTGTCGGTCCCACGTCGAAGCTGATGCGGGCGTAGGAGTTCACGATGCGGACGATGCGGTCGGTGTCGTCCAGGATACGCGCCGCGGCGTTCCGTGCGTAGCACTCCGCCGTGACACGCTCGTTCCAATCATGGTAGGGCGCGGCGGAATCCGCCAACGGCACTGCATCCAGCCAGGGGTTCTCCCGGGCGGGCTGGTAGAAGTGCCCGTGCACACAGACCCAATGGGAACTCATCCGTATCCCAAACTGCGTCTACCTGGTCTACTTGGTCTACCTAGTCTACCTGGTCCGCTTGCCCTTATTCCATTCTCGAGGGTCGCTGCTTATTTGGAGCGCGCTTAGACCAGGAAGACCAGAAGACTGGGAAGACCAGGCGGACTTCCGTGTCGTCACTCCAGCGCGCGGGTCGGGCCCCGCGGGATCACCGTGATGCCTGAGGCATCACCGGCCGCCGCAGGCGCGGCCTCGACACCGATGCGTACGCCCTCCTCGATCACGTTATACCGGTCGGCGATCACTCGCCGCAACTGCGCGGCGGCACCGACGGTGGTGTGGTCGAGAAGGACCGACTCCTCCACGACCGCACCCGGCTGCACGCGCACGCCACGGCCGATGATGGACCGGCGGACGGTGGCGTCTTCCACGGTACTCCCTTCGCCCAGCAGGCTGTCTTCGATCGTCCCGGTGATGACGCGGGCCGAGGGGCCGCGATACGGCGCGGTGTGGATGGGCCAGCGCCGGTTGGCCAGATCGAGCCGGGGGGTACGCCCAAGCAGGTCCATGTGCGCGAGCCAGTAGGCCTCGATCGTCCCCACGTCCCGCCAGTACGCGATCTCCTCATAGGGTTGTATGCCCGGAATGGAATTCTCCATGAAGTCGTACGCATACGCACGGGCGTGGGGGACGAGTTCCGGCACGATCGTACGGCCGAAGTCGTGGTCGGTGCTGCGCCGGGCGTCTTCCACCAACGCGTCCACCAGCGCGTCACGGGTGAAGAGGTAGTTGCCCATCGAGGCCAGGGCCTTGGTGGGATCGCCAGGCATTGGCGTCGGCGACAGCGGCTTCTCTTCGAAGCGGACGAGCCGGCCGTCGGGATCGGTGACCATCACCCCAAACCCACCGGCCCGCTCGATCGGTACCGGCAGGGCGGCCACCGTGACATCGGCGCGCTGGGCCTGATGGAACGCCAGCATCTGCCCGATGTCCATGCGATAGATGTGATCGGCGCCGAAGATGGCCACCAGGTCCGGCGCGAAGTCCAGCAGCAGGTTGAGGTTCTGGTAGACGGCGTCGGCAGTGCCCTGGTACCACGTCTCGCTCCACCGCATCTGCGGCGGCACGACGATCACGAAGTGATCCGGCAGCCCACCCAGCCGCCAGGCGTTGCGCAGGTGCTCGATCAGTGACTGGGCCTTGTATTGCACCAGGACATACAGCGCGTAGATGCCGGAGTTGACGAAGTTGGACACGACGAAATCGATGATGCGATACTTCCCACCGAACGGGACCGCCGGCTTGCCTCGCTCGCGGGTCAGCGGGTAGAGCCGCTCGCCCTTGCCGCCGGCAAGGATGAAGGCCAAAACGCGTGGGTTGGCCACAGAAACGACTTACGCTGCCGGCGCGCGGCAGGCCTCCACCACTTGTGTGAGAATGTCCGGGAACAAGAAATTCTGCGCCTCGCGCGCGGCCAGGAATTCCTCGTCCGCAGGCTGCATCGTCCCACCGGCGAGGAGACGGCGCAGCAGTTGGGCCAAGCGGGTGAAGGTCGCGTAGTGCTCGGCCACCCGTGCTTCTGCGTAGTCGCGGGCCGCCCAGGTCGTGATCAAGAACTGCCAGTCCGAGGCCTGCAAGAGTAGCAGCTCCCGCGCCAGCTGGGATGTGGTGCGACGCGCCGCCTCTGTGGTGTGCGTCCCCGGTTGCCTGGCCAGCGTCCAGAACTCGTCCTCAGCCGCGTACACCCTCTCCCAGGTCCACTCGGTCTCACGGTTCAGCCACACGCGATGATCGCCGCCCTCACCCCACGAGCCCTCCAGCAGACCGATCGTCGCATCCGCCGGATAGGTCTCCAGGTAGGTCATGCAGTCCACCGGTGTGATGCGCGCCTGCGGCAGCCGCGCGAACACCTCCCGCAGCCACCCCGGCCCCTCGAACCACCAGTGTCCGAACAGCTCGGTGTCGTATGGGCTGCACACGACCGCTCGGGGCCCTTCTGAGTTTGCCGACAGCACGCGGTGCATCAGGTCAACGAAATGCTTTGCATGCGTCCCCACGCGTTCGCGCGCCCGTTCCGGCTCATAGACCTGCTTCGCCCCGAGGTCAACCTTGGATTCCGTGACGCGCCAGTACCGCAGTCCGCCCGGAAAGTGTTTCTTGTGAAACTCCAGATACCACCCGTCGCCGGGATATCCGCGCTCCCGGCTCCAGACCTGCAGCGTGCTGTCGGGGTCGCGCACGAACGCCGTGGCGGTACCGTGTCCCCCGCGGGATGCGACCAGGTAGGGGCGGTACGGGGTACGGTCCGGACGATATGACGGCGGCTGCGGGCCGGACAGCGTCTGCAGCGCCGGGTAATAATCGCGGTACGCGGACAGCGGGCTGCCGCCGCGCATCAGGTGTACGTCCGTGATG
>VBAL01000196.1 GCA_005888595.1 Candidatus Segetimicrobium genomatis | reverse complement strand
AGCGACGCCGGCGTGATGTTACGTTCTGCGCGCCTTGCGGGGTCTCCCGCCGGTCGAACACAATCGCTCACCCTCATCGCCCCCGCCCGCGGAACCAGTGCAGCAACGCTGCCAGCTTCTCCGCCCCAACCACGGCCACCGATACCGCGCCGGCGGTGAGCGCCAGGCCGCCGGCCAGGAACGATGCGTCGCGATTAATGAGGCCAAACCCCAGGATCATAACGGTCAGGGCTGGGAGAAGATGGAAAAACGGCAGCGGGTTGAATAACGCGATGCCGAGCAGCAACACAGCGATGGCGACGATTCTGGTCAGGACCACGTCCGGGATCCACAGCTGCCGGGGCCGCGTAAACTGCTCCACACGCCGCAGCAAGGGGACGCCGCGCTGCCGCAGCATCTGCTTCGCGCGAGCGCTCAGCCGGTAGCGTCGCACCCCGGCCGGCAGCCAGGGACGCTCCAGACCGATCAGCATCTGAGCGGCCAGGATAACGTAGAGGAATCCGACGAATGGGGCCAGCCCCGGCGGGAGGGCCGGGAACAGCGTCGGCAGCGACAGCACGATCATGAGCAGGCCGAACCCGTGCTGTGCCGCACGGTCGGCCAATTCGCCAACCGTCACCACCTCATCGCCGAGGGCCTCGGCGATGATGGCGGAGAGGAATTGACGCCCGGCCTGGATATCGGAACGGTTCACCACAGCGCGCGAAATTGCTACAAGTCGGTCGCCTGGAGGTTGGCGAGGGCGTCTTCCATCGTTGGATCAAGGGAGAGCACCGAGGCCAGTGAGGTCAGCGAGAGCACCTGACGGATGAGCGCGGCCGTCGGAACGATCAGCCGGATACGCTGCTGACGCACCCCCAGCAGTTCCGTCACATCCAGGAGCACTTGTATCCCTTGACTGTCGAGGTACACGGTCTTGGTGAGATCGAGGATGAGGCCCGCCGCCGTGTTTGGAATGCTCGCCAGAATATCCTCCCGAATGTCGTGAGCATTCGAGAGATCCACCTCGCCTTCCAGAGACGCGACGACGACGTCGCCCTTCAGGATCACACGGACTGCCGCCAGTGGATCCGTCATGGCTGCACGGCGTTTCGAAGTGTATGCGACAGGCGGATCATCGTCCCCTCCGGGCCACTCGCGACCTCTACCGAGTCCATCAGTTCGCGCATCATTTTTAGCCCATGCCCGCGCATGGGACCGCGGGGGGGTCGCCACCGACCCTTGTCCCTCACGGCGATCGCCAGCTTGCCGGTCTCGACGAGCGCCTCGACCTCAAACGCCGCTTCCTTTGGGCCATAGGCGTGTTCGATCGCGTTCGCCGCGGCTTCACCAACAGCCGTGGTCACGGCGAAAATCTCCTCCGCAGTCGCCCCGATGTGGGGGAGCCACCGTCGAAGCGCATTCCGGAGTGCGGCGAGCGAATCGGGAAGCGCCACCAACTCAATATGAAACCGCCTGGGGTCAAGAGGAGATGCGGCTACAGCAAGGAGCGCCGCATCGTCGATTGGAGCGCTCTCCCCCAGAATCTGGTTGAGCAGATAGGCCAGCAGCCCGTCGAGATCTGTCGCCGGACGACCGGCGACGGCCCGCTCCAACTTGGTAAGTCTCGCCTCGGCGCCCCTTCGAGTTTCAATGATCCCATCACCTCGTGCTCATCGTACGAACGCGAGATGCGTGTCCCCAAGGGAATCGAAGATTGGTCCAAGAATTTGACGGCGCCCGTCGGCTCCAGAACAACCGGCGGGGGTTGCCCCGCGTTGAAGTACGACACGTGCCAGCGGAGGGGATCCAAGACCAGGTAGACGACGGAAGCCATTTCGCCGCGCTCCATGACCCGATTCAGCCTCTCCGCCACGTCCTTTGGCGAATGTCCCTCCATAGCATAGGCCCGAAGCGCGTTTCGAAGTTTTGCCATCACGGCCGCCGCCCCCACACCGTGCCCTGCGACGTCACCCATGACCAGTCCAACCCTCCCACCGGCGAGGGGGAATACGTCGTACCAGTCTCCGCCCAGCGGTTCCGGCGCGGCGGGAACATAGCGGGCGGCGACCATCAGACCTGGAATCGTGGGTAACCGGGTGGGAAGCAGGCTGCGCTGCAGGATATCGACGGTCCCGCGCTCGCGCTGGTAGAGCGTACGAAAACGCTGCTCGCTTTCGCGAAGCCGCTCCTCAGCCTGCCTGCGCTCGGCCACGACAGCCGCGACCGGCAGGTTCACCAGCGCCATGATGGCCATGAAGGCCTGGAGCAAGAGGAGCGAGGCATTCTGTGTCGCGGCGAGGAAGGGTCCCGCGCCATGGAGCGTCCCCCAAATGGCAATGCCTGAGAGCAGAACGATGACGGTGGCGGTTTCCCGCGGGCCAAATCGGAATGCCGCCCAGGCGAGCAACGGGACGGTCAGGTATTCGAACGAGAACAGGCCGCCAAAAACCACCCCGGCGACGACGAGAACGGCCACGATGAGGCACGCGCCCTCGAGCATTTGCGCGCGCGTCCACGTGACGCGACGGTGGCGGCTCCACAGGAGCACAAACGACGCGATGACAATCGCACCAGCCGCATCTCCTAACCACCACGTCAGCCACACGGGTCCGTAATCCCCCGGGCGGACGAAACCACCCAGCGACAGCGTCGTAACTCCCATCGTCGCGCTGACCGTCGTGCTGATCATTGCCGCCAGCAGGACAAAGCGAAAGATGTTCTGGGCCTGGTCGAACGCGTCGCGACCGCCAGCGAACCTGTTGACGAGGTAGGCACCGAACAGGGCTTCCAGCGTATTCCCGGCCGCGATGCCCAGCGAGGTCATGAGGGTACCCGCAGTGGTCAGGTTGGCGAGGAGTGCTCCGAGGAACACGCCGGGCCAGACGCGGGTCCCCATGAGCAAGAGGGCCGCCAGGGCGATCCCCGTCGGCGGCCACACCGCTGTCGCGCTGGCGTTCAGGAACGCCAGGGTGAGACCGAGTTTGGCCGCGGTGAAGTATAGTGCGGCGAGGCCAGCGATTGCGGCAACAGTCTTACCGACGTTCAAAATCGGTGGACGCTCCCGCACGTTACTGCGGATATTGGGGCACGAGCGTGTCAAAGTCCTTCTCTGGAGAGCCTCTGGTCAGTGCGGTAGGACCGAATGGCCCTACTTCCGCGTGACCCAACCGAACCTGGTGCAGGGCTTGTCCGCCTCGCCCGGCGCCAGGGGAGCATACGCGTTCTCCTCCCCGCGAAACTCATAGGCTGCGCATCCCCACACCTGCACGTCGCCCGTCCAGTGGTCTGTGCGGGTCGTCCCCTGCGCCGAGTACTCGTAGCGGGCCTTCACTGCGGCGTACACGGCACCCGCGATGAGCACGAGAACCAGCAACCAGACCAGCATGCGCACGGTGTGATCCCGTCCTTGCGGAGCATCTGCCCTGGTCCTTACCCGTGCCCTGGCTTCTGCAGACGGGGGAAGCGCAACCCGCGGAAGTCATGGGGCGGGAGGACCCGCGACGGCACGCATCTGCGTGGACAACGCTCTGAGGACATCCTCCTGCGCGCCGCGGATGTGCATGGTAGCGGAGTTCACGCCAGCGGCCGCGCCAGTACGCGCAGCGGAAACGCGTCGCCGTTCACATAATTCACCGGCGCACAGCTGATCGTGCACCGCCGCCCGGCGACCTCATCGATTTCCCCGCCCAGATGCTCCACGACAGGAATGTTGCGGGCGAACAGCACCGCGTGGCTTTGCCAGGTGTTGTCGCCAAAGACCGTGTGCGTGGAGGCGTCAATGGCCGGAGTGTCGATGAGAATCGTGTACACGCCGCGCTCCAACAACCACTGGGCCGATTCTGTACACAACCCGGGATGCTGGGTGAAATAGTAGTGCGCACCCTCCCGGTCTTGCCCAGGGGTCTTATACTGCCGGTGCCATCCCGTATTGATCACTACAAGATCGCCCGCGCGGACTTCCATCTCGGTGGCTTCCAGATCCTGCGCGGTGATGTCTTCGTTCGCGCCCTTG
>VBAL01000195.1:2851-3373 GCA_005888595.1 Candidatus Segetimicrobium genomatis | reverse complement strand
GTCAACGTGACCGAGGCGGATATGGGGACCGTGCGCCGGGGGGCGATGGCGGAAATGGGGGTCGATGCCTTTCCCAACCGCACTTTCCACGGGACCGTGGCGCGGATCGCTGGGGGAGTGGATCCGGACACCCGGACGGTGCAGGTCGAAGTTGATCTGGACAATCACGACCACGCACTGCGCCCAGGCATGTATGCGCGGGTGCGCCTGGTTGGTGTCTCACGCCACGCCTTTGTCGTCCCTCTGTCAGCGCTGGTGATTGTCGGCGGGCAACAGTTCGTGTGGGTCGTCTCAGACGGACGGGTGTCCCGTCGCGCCGTCACGATTGGGGCGACCACCGCCTCGGTCGTGAAGATCACCAGCGGTGTGAGCCCCAGCGAGACCATCGTGTTCCGTGGCACAGAGCAGGTCCGCGAGGGCGGCCCGGTGCGCACGGCGCCGGCGGGAGAGTGAACATCAGATGTTTCTAACGCGCGCGGCGGTTCGCAATCCCATTCTGATCCTGATGGTCTGCATCGCGGC
>VBAL01000195.1:0-2791 GCA_005888595.1 Candidatus Segetimicrobium genomatis | reverse complement strand
CGTGCCGGCTATTACCGTCGCCACGACCTACAGTGGCGCCTCTCCGGAGGACGTCGAGCGCACGGTGACCTATCCCATCGAGCAGGCGGTCACGCGCGTAGCCGGTGTGCAGCAGATCAACTCTACCTCGCGCCGCGGGAGCAGCAGCGTGCAAGTGTGGTTCGATTGGGGAGCCGACCTCAACGTCGCGGAAGTCGAAATCATTCAGAACGTCCAGCGGATCGCCCGCAGCCTGCCCGACGGCGTCAGCCAGCCATCGGTCCTGAAGTTTGACATCTCGAACATCCCGGTGGCGCAGGTGGTGGTCTCGGCGCCGGGTATGGATGCCCGTCAGCTCTACCAGCTCTCCACCGATACCATCGAACCTCAGTTGGAACGGCTGCCGGGGGTCTCGCAGGCGTTCGTAAACGGAGGGCTGGTGCGGCAGTTCAACATCAGCGTCGATCCGCAGCGGCTGTCCGCGGTCGGCCTGAGCCTGCAAGACGTCGACACCGCGGTGCGCCGCTACAACGCGCTGATCCCCTCGGGGAGCCTGCGCAACGCGGAGATCGACTTTCAATTGATGGTGCCGACGTCACTGGAGGACGTCAATGCCATCAGGCAGGTCGTGCTGACGTCCAAGAATGGGGTGCCGGTACACATCGCCGACATCGCCGATGTGCAGGATGCCGCAGCGGACCGGACGCAGATCGTCAAAGTGGATGGCCAGCCCGGGATCACGGTGTCGGTGGCGCGCCAGCCGGGCGCCAACATCGTCGACGTCGTGGACGCCCTGCGGGCTGCGGTCCCGCGCTTGACCGGGCTCCCCCAGGGGGTGGCGCTGCGCATCGCCTTCGACCAGTCCGGCTACATCCGCGCCGCGATCGACAGCCTGACACGAGAGGCGCTCACCGGCGCGCTCCTGACCTTCCTGGTGATCCTGGCCTTTCTGCCCAACCTCTGGAACCTCTTTATCATCGGGGTCGGCCTCCCGCTCTCGGTGGCCACGGCGCTGATCTTGCTCTATTTCACGGGTCAGACCCTCAACGTGTTCACGCTGGGTGGGCTGACGCTGGCGCTGGGCCGCCTCGTGGATGACGCCATCGTGGTCCGGGAGAATATCACCCGGCACCTGGCGAGGCCGGGCACGCCGGTGGTGCAGGCGGTGCTCGATGCCACGCACGAAGTGGGGACCGCCGTCTTCGCCTCCACGGCCACCACCATCGCGGTCTTCTTCCCGGTGGTCTTCCTGACCGGTGTGGCGCGTCGGCTGTTCGTGCCCATGGCCCTGACGATCGTGTTCGCGATGGCGGCGTCATATCTGGTCTCGATGACCATCGACCCGGTGCTGAGCATCCGGTTCCTCCGCGCGCGTAAGACGGATGACGAAGAAGAGAAACGCCGGGGAACCGTGGGTCGGATGATGGCGCCTCTGGAGCGATCCAGCGAGCGGATGCTGAATCGGCTGGACGCCGCATACCAGCGGATTCTGGAGATCGCGTTACAGCGGCGGCGCTGGGTACTGGTCGGAATCACTATCCTCTTCGCGGTGTCGATGTATGCGGCCCGGTACATCGGCTCGGAATTTTTCCCGGCGACCGATGAGAGCCAGTTCAGCATCACCGTCCAGGAGCCGCAGGGCACCGCGGTGCAAATTACGTCCGCGGCAGCCGAAGAGGTCGCGGGGATTGTCCAGCAGATTATCCCACGCCAGTCCATCACTACGATCACGACGAATGCGGGCGTCCCCGCGGGGGGATTTGGCTTCGGGGCAAACCAGGGACCCAATTTCGCCCAGGTCAGCGTCCGCCTGGTTCCGCCGACGCAGCGGAATGCCTCGACAGACGAACTGGCCGCTCGAGTCCGCCGCGCCCTGGATGGAAAGTTCCCCGGCGTGCAATTCTTCGTGTCCATCGGCGGCCTCCAGCGAAACATCGTGAACATCGGGGCGGCCGCTCCGATCGACGTGCAGGTGCTCGGTTACGACCAGACCGTCGCGCAGCAGCTTGCGGCGCAGGTCGCGGGGGCGGTGTCGATGACTCAGGGTACGGCCGACGTGCGCATCAATCCGCGCGGACAGTATCCGGCGTTCACCGTGCGGATCGACAACGACAAGGCGGCGCTCTTAGGACTCTCCCCAACCGCCGTGGCCAGCTCGATCAACCTGGCGATGTCAGGGAATGCAGGGACGGCGAGCCAGCTGATCGATCCGTATACCGGAGCGCAGTATGGGATCGTGACGCGGCTGATGGACCGATATCGCACGCACCCGGAGGATCTGGCCAACGTTCCGCTGGTGACGCTGGCCGATCCTCTCACGGGCGGCGGGCCATCGTCCGCGGGCCGCACTCCCATCCTCCTGCGTGACGTGGCCAAGGTCTCGTTGAGCAGCGAGCCGTTGCAGATCAGCCGGAAGAACCAGCAGCGCGTGATCGATGTGACGGCCAACGTCGTCAACCGGCCGCTGGGCGCGGTGTCGGCCGAGATCGTGCAGCGGCTCGACCGCATCTCCAGGCCGGCCGGGTTTACCTATTACATGGCGGGACAGACGGAGCAGCAGCAGGGCGCGTTCGGCAGCCTGGGTCTGGCCGGCGCGCTGGCGTTGATGCTGGTCTACATGATCATGGCCTCGCAGTTCCAATCGCTGGTAGACCCATTCGTGATCATGTTCACGGTGCCGCTGGGGCTGATCGGTGTGGTCTGGATGCTGCTGCTCACGCACGGGACGCTCTCGATCGTCTCCTTCATGGGCGTGATTACCATGGTAGGGATCGTGGTAAGCAACGGCATCCTCCTTGTGGACTATGCCAAT
>VBAL01000203.1:2314-2874 GCA_005888595.1 Candidatus Segetimicrobium genomatis | reverse complement strand
GTCTTCGATGAAGTCATCTCGGGGTTTCGGGTCGCGCCCGGTGGCGCCCAGGAGCGATACGGCGTCACGGCGGACGTGACTTGTCTTGGAAAAGTCCTCGGCCACGGCATGCCCCTCGGAGCGTACGGAGGCCGACGGGAGGTCATGGAGCGGGTCGCGCCCCTCGGGCCGGTGTACCAAGCGGGGACCCTCGCGGGGAACCCGCTAGCGATGGCAGCCGGCCTCGCGACCCTGCATCAGCTCCGTCCCGAGTTGTACCGACAGTTGGAGACACGCGGCGCTCAACTCGAAGAGGGACTAAGAGAGGCGGCCGGCGACGCAGGCGTGGAGGTGCAAGTGGCCCGCGTCGGATCGATGATCGGGCTCTTCTTCCGGCGCGAGCCGGTCCGGAACTACCGAGACGCAACGGCGATGGACAAGACCGCCTACGGGCGCTTCTTCTGGGCGCTCCTGAAGCGCGGCGTGTACTTTCCGCCTGCTCCATTCGAGAGCTTCTTCCTGGCCTCTTCGCACCATGCGTCGGAGGTCGAACAAACGATCGAAGCGACCGCGGCCGCCTT
>VBAL01000203.1:0-2283 GCA_005888595.1 Candidatus Segetimicrobium genomatis | reverse complement strand
GACTGCACGCCGGTCTGGTTCATGCGGCAAGCGGGTCGGTCGTCTCCCAGCTACCGCGCCATCCGCGCGAAGCACGGCATCCTAGAGATCGCGAAGTTGCCGGACCTGGCGGCGGAGGTGACCCTCCAGGCCGTGCAGGACCTCGGGGTCGACGCTGCGATCCTCTTCGCGGACCTCTTGTTGCCCATCGAGGCGATGGGGGTCCGGGTCAGGATCGACGCCGGCGAAGGTCCCGTCGTCGAGCCCCCGATTCGGACGCCCGAAGACCTGGACCGGTTGAAGCCGCTCGATCCTTCGAGAGATTTGCCGTTCGTCTTCGAGACGATTCGCCGCGTGCGCGCCAAGGCGGCGGTCCCGTGCATCGGATTCGCCGGCGCCCCATTCACGATGGCGAGCTACCTGATCGAAGGCGGCGCCTCGCGGGAGTTCGGCGCCACGAAGTCATTCATGCACTCGCATCCCGCGGAATGGCGCACCCTGATGGACCTCCTCGTCGACGGGACCGCGGGGTTCCTCCGGGCCCAGGTGGCGGCGGGCGCCCAAGCCCTCCAAGTGTTCGACAGCTGGGTCGGCGCGCTGAGCCCCCGGGATTACGATGCAGACGTGTTCCCGTTCACGCGCCGCCTCTTCCAGGAAATCCGTGAGACGGGAGTCCCGTGCATCCACTTCGGAACGGGCACGGCCGGATTCCTCGAATCCTTCGCTGCCGCGGGAGGGGATGTCGTCGGCATCGACTGGAGGATTCCGATCGATGCGGCTTGGCGACGAATCGGCACGGACCGCGGCATTCAAGGGAACCTGGACCCGACGGCCCTCCTCAGCCTGGAGCCCGTCTGGCGGCCTGCGGCGGAGGACGTCCTGCGCCGCGTGGGGGGTCGCCCGGGTCATGTGTTCAATCTAGGCCACGGGGTCCTTCCGGAGACGCGGCCCGATGAGTTGCGAGCCCTCGTGCGGGTTGTCCACGATTCGACTCGGAGGGGCTGAGGAGGCCGCGGTGTCGAGGATCGCGAGCGACGGATCGACGGCCGTCCTGCTGACCGCCGTTGGGGGACCGAATTCCCTCGATGAAGTCGGTCCCTTCCTCCTGGACGTGCGTGGGGGGCGACCGACGAGCGACGCACTCGTTGACGAATTCCGCGAGCGATACCGTCGGATCGGCGGGAAGTCGCCGCTCTTGGACATTTCGCGGGCCCAGGCGAAAGTGCTAGAGGACCGCCTGAACGCCGACGAGCGTGCGTACCGTTGTCATGTGGGCATGAGGAACTGGCGACCATACATCCGAGATGTCGTCACGCAGATCGTCCGGGAAGGCGTCGAGCGGCTCGTGGTCCTGCCCCTGACGCCGTACTACTCCCGCCGGAGCGTGGGGGCCTACTTTTCGGCCGTCAAAGACGCCCTTCGGACGCTCGGCCGAGTGCCGGAGGTGGCATATGTCGAGAGCTGGAACACAGAGCCCGCGCTGATCGAAATGTTCGCGGAGAAGGTGCACGCAAGCCTCGAGCGGCTCGCGGAGAGGGAGTTCCCCGATCCGGTCGTCGTCTTCACGGCCCACAGCCTGCCGAAGAAACTCATCGACGGGGGCGATCCGTATGAACGGGAGTTGTCGGAGACAATGGCGCTGGTGCTCCAACGCCTGCCGCCCCTGCGGGCTCGGATGGCGTGGCAGAGCGCGGGCCGGACCGAGGAAGCATGGCTTGGGCCGCCGCTCGATGAAGTCCTCGAGGAGATCGGAGATGGTGGTGAGAAAGCCGTCCTCGTGACTCCGTTTGGATTTGTCTCCGACCACTTGGAGATCCTTTTTGATATAGACATCGAGGCGAGGGAGTTCGCCGCGGAACGAGGGGTGCACCTCGAGCGCACGGACTCGCCCAACACGGACCCGCGGTTCATCGACGCAATGGCTGCCGCGGTGCGATCCGCCCGGGCCTGATTCCCTTTCGCCGGTGCCTTTAAGGTTCAACCCCCGGGTCCCGTGTTCGGGGGAGATGGACGGACCGATTCAAACCAAGGGCCCACGGACTGCCCAAGAACCGTCTCGAGACCCTCGTCGACGGGGTCTTCGCGATCGCGATGACGATCCTCGTCCTGGAACTCCGCCCTCCCCCGACGCTCGGCCCGGGGGGTTTGGCGGATGACCTGGTCGCGCTGTGGTCTCGGTTCGCGACATTCTTCATCAGTTTCATCGTCCTGGGAGTTTACTGGTTCGCCCACCACCAGGTATTCCATTTCGTCCTGCGCGTGAACCGCACGCTTGTGTGGCTGAACATTCTCTTCCTCATGGGC
>VBAL01000020.1:18907-22180 GCA_005888595.1 Candidatus Segetimicrobium genomatis | reverse complement strand
CGAGATTCCCGAGGTCGGGGAACTGGTCGCGGAACAGGTAGATGGGATCGGCTGGATGTGTGAGCTGGAAGTAGAGGGACAGAATCCTCGGGCGGCTGCCGAGGCCATCCTCCGCAAACTGGAGGCGCTGGGCGTGTCCGCAGATGCGGTGATCCCCGAACCGCTGGCCGCCCTCGTGGCCGCTCACCTGCGGCCCGAGGGGCGCAAGGTATACTTCTGCGGATCGATCCGTGGAGGCAGATCGCTGCAGCCGCTCTATGCGTCGATTGTGGCCTTCCTCGAGCAGCGCGGCTATGACGTGCTCACCAGCCACGTCGCCGCCCCGGACGTCCTCGCCCCGTACCCACCGGCCGGCGCGAACGCCGCGGCCATTTATGAACGCGATATGCGCTGGCTGGCGGAGTGCGATCTGGTGATCGCCGAGGTCTCCCTCCCCTCGCTCGGCGTGGGTGTGGAAGCGGCGACCGCGCAGCACCTTGGAAAGCCCATCATCTGTCTGTGTCGCGCCGATGTGGCGCTGTCGGCGATGATCGAAGGCAATCCCGGCTTGCGGATGCTGCGATACAGGGATGAAGCAGAACTGATGAGTCTCCTGGAAAGGCGACTACGGGACTGGGGACTGGGGACTGGGGACCGAAAAGCAGATACCAACCAGTCCCAAGTCCCTAGTCCCTAGTCCCGCCTTTGGCATCTGCCATGCTGCCCTGGGAACGGCTGCGCGACAAGATCCTCACCCTCGAGGGCAAGCCGTTTCAAGCGTACCAGGCGCTGGACGGCGAGTACCGGTTCGAGCGATTCGCGTTGTATGTGGACCGCGTGATCGTGGAGCCACCGGGAGTGCCATCGCCGCTGCGCGTTCGCATCGACCAGGCGGAGGCAAGGTTTCCGCCTTCGTTATGGGCGTCCCGACCCGCAAAGATCGCGCTGGAAGATTTCATCGCCCGGCGGTGGCTTGATGCCATCCGAAAGTCGGCCCGGGCCCGGGGCGGGCGCCCCCAGTTCGCCATCGACGTCGGCGGTCAGCAGATCCTCGAACGCACCGCCTGCCGGATCGCGGAGGACTACGTCGAGATTCGCTGCGCCATCTACCTGCCGGCAGAGGGCCGGAAGATCGCATCCAAGGCGGCCCAGACCGTCTTCTTTGAAGATCTCCCGCAGCTGGTCGACGGCGCGCTGATCTACCCCAACCTGAATCCCAACGCCGTACAGCGCCATGTGGAGGCGACCGAGGATGCCGAGGCATTGCGTCTGCAACTGTCGTCACGCGGCCTGGTCGCATTCCTGGCGGAGGGCGCGGTGCTCCCACGCGAGAGTGGGTCTGATCGCCCGCTGCTGTCGCACCTCGTGCCCCTGGCGGCGCCGCCGGAGTTGACGGTCACCCTTGATCTGCCGCACCGGGGCGCGGTGAGTGGCATGGGGATCCCGCGCGGCGTGACGGTGATCATGGGGAGTCCATTTTCCGGCCGGAGTACGCTATTGCGGGCGATCGCGGCCGGGGTGTATCCGCACCTTCCAGGGGATGGGCGTGAGCACTGCGCGACGGTAGCCGATGCGGTCCTGGTCCGTGCTGAAGAGGGCAGGCGCGTCGAGGGCGTCAATGTCTCCGCATTCCTCACCGCCCACCCCAGCGGAGAAGATCTGTCGCGCTGCCGCACCGAGCATGCCGGCGATGTCGTTTCGCAGGCCGCCGGTATCGCAGAGGCGCTGGAAGCCGGCTGCTCGGTGCTGTTGATCGACGAGGATACATCGGCTCCCGGACTGCTGGCTCGCGATCCGCTCTGGCGTCAACTGGCCCCGGAGGTCAAACAGCCGGTGAATCCCTTGGCCGAGATCGCGCGGCCGCTGTTCGAAGAACACGGCGTTTCGACCGTCGTGGTGACCGGCCACAGCAGCGAGTTCGCCGCCGGCGCCGACACTGTCGTGGCGATGGACGGGTTTCGTCCCCGCGCTATGACCGCTGAGGTCAGACAGGCCGCCCACGTTGCAGGCCCGGGCGCCGGGCCGAAGAGCTCATTCGGCGGTGTGCACCACCGCGTTCCGCTCCCGGACGGCTTTGCGGCGATCCACATCCCGGAACGCACGGGATCGGCACGGTGTTCCTGGGCCGTGACACGATGGACCTCGCCACGCTCGAACAGCTCGTCGATCCCGCGCAGGCACGGGCCGTCGCCGTCGCGCTGATCTGGGTCGCCGACCGCGGGCTGGTGGACGGCATGCGTACGGTTCGCGAACTGCTTGGTCTGATTGAGGTGGAGGTCGCTCAACGCGGACTCGAGGGGCTGGTTCCCGAGGGCGTACCCGGTGATCTGGCGCTCCCTCGCCGCCAGGAAATTGCCGCCGCGATCAACCGTCTGCGGACGCTCCGCGTCAAAAGCTGAACTGCGGGACTGGGGACTTGGGACTAGGGTCTCATGACTCGGATCGGCATCTGCCATGACCAGCGCCAAATCCCCAATCCCTAGTCCCGTTTTCCTGAGAAGGAATTACGTCTGCGGGTGCGAACCCTGCCGAATCACAAATCACGATTCACGCGTTGGGGAGGGAACCAGTCGATGGAGAGTGTGAAGTACCTGCTCGACGAGAGTCAGATCCCGAAGGCCTGGTACAATATTCTTGCCGATCTCCCCGTGCCTCTGCCGCCGGTCATCCATCCCGGCACGAAGCAGCCAATCGGGCCGGCTGATCTCGCGCCACTGTTTCCGATGGATCTCATCCTGCAGGAAGTCAGCACCGAGCGCGAGATCCCCATCCCTGAACCGGTGCGCCAGATCTACGGGTTGTGGCGGCCGACCCCGCTGCATCGCGCCCGGCGGCTGGAACAGGCGCTCGATACCCCAGCGCACATCTATTACAAGTATGAAGGCACGAGTCCCGCCGGAAGCCACAAACCTAATACCGCGGTGGCGCAGGCATTTTACAACAAACAGGCCGGCGTGCGCCGGTTGACCACGGAGACCGGCGCGGGGCAGTGGGGAAGCGCCCTGGCGCTGGCCTGCCGCCTGTTTGATCTGGAGTGCACCGTCTACATGGTCAAGGTCAGCTACGATCAGAAGCCCTACCGAAAAATCATGATGCAGACGTGGGGGGCCGAGGTCATTCCCAGCCCCAGTACCCGGACCAACGCCGGCCGCTCGATCCTGGCGAAGGCTCCCAACTCACCGGGGAGTCTTGGCATGGCCATCAGCGAGGCGGTGGAAGACGCCGCCACGCACGACGATACGAAGTATTCGCTGGGCAGCGCCCTGAATCACGTCCTGATGCATCAGACCGTCA
>VBAL01000020.1:1298-18824 GCA_005888595.1 Candidatus Segetimicrobium genomatis | reverse complement strand
AGTTCAAGGGGAAGAAGGTTCGCATCGTGGCGGTCGAACCGGAAGCGTGTCCTTCGCTGACCCGCGGCGAATATTTGTACGATTTCGGCGATACGGCAGCCACGACGCCGCTGCTCAAGATGTACACCCTGGGGCACAGTTTCGTGCCGCCGGCCATCCATGCCGGAGGGCTACGCTACCACGGCGACGCGCCCCTGGCGTGTTTGCTCCATCATCACAAGTACATTGAGGCCGTCGCGTATCAACAGCGGACGGTGTTCGAGGCCGCGGTGCAGTTTGCGCGGGCCGAGGGGATCATTCCGGCACCAGAATCAGCGCATGCCATCCGCAAGGCCGTCGACGAAGCGCTCCAGGCCAAGCGCGACGGCCGGCCGCGCGTGATCCTCTTCAACCTCAGCGGGCATGGGTACTTCGATCTCGGGGCCTACGAGGATTTCCTGGCCGGTCGGCTGGAGGATTACGCGTATCCGCGGCAGCAGGTGGAACAGGCCATACGCGAACTCGCGGCGATCCAACCCTAAACTGCGGTGATCAGGGGACCCTGGTACCAGGATGCCAGGCGTGCAACTCATTCGCCCGCTTGCTGGTCCCTTGATTTCCTGGTTGTTTGGTCCCGTCCTTGCAGTTTTATGCCGGATTGACGAAACTATAGGAGTAGGCTAGCCTAAGCGAAGTTTTGCTCGTGGATCACGCGGGGGAGGACGGATGGCGGTCTCGGGACTGGTTATGCTGCGTGAGGGGCTGGAAGCGGCCCTGATCATTGGGATCATTCTCGCGTACCTGGCGAAGACCGGCAACGGGGACAAATTCGGCGTAGTGTGGATGGGTAGCGGGCTGGCGGTCCTGATGAGCGTGATCGTCGGCACCGGCATCTTCGTCACCGCCGGCGAGCTTACAGGCCGGGCGGAGCAACTGTTCGAGGGCACGGCCATGTTCACCGCGGCCAGCGTTCTCACGTACATGATCTTCTGGATGCGCAAACAGTCCATCAATATCCGTACGCACCTGCAGGCCAGAGTCAATACCGCCTTGCAGACCGGGTCGCTGGGAGCGTTGGTCGTCCTGGTGTTCGTTGCGGTAGGGCGGGAGGGTGTGGAGACCGCGCTTTTCTTGTTTGCCGCCGCCAAAGCCGCGACGGCTGTGACGGCGACGGTAGGCGGGCTGCTGGGATCCCTCGGCGCAGTTGTGCTGGGCTATCTGCTCTATCGCGGCACGTACCGGCTAAACCTGCGTGCCTTCTTTAATGTGACGAGTATCCTGCTGCTGCTATTTGCGTCGGGATTGCTGGCTCACGGTACCCACGAGTTCCACGAGGCGGCGCTGATTCCGGCCGTGATCGAACACGTCTGGGATACCAACGCGATCATTCACGACACTTCCTCTGTGGGCAGCCTGCTGAACGCCGTCTTTGGCTACAACGGCAACCCCTCTCTGGTTGAAGTCCTCGTGTATGCGAGCTATCTGCTCGTCGTGGGATGGATCTACTTCCGGCCGCCGACGGCAAAGGAACTGGCCCCAGAGCGGGCAAAAGCCTAGTTTGTAGTTAGTATGCGTACCGCTCACGGGTTGGACCTCAGATCGTTGGCGCTGAGCCTGCTGGCATCCGGGTGATGACTGATCGCGCCCGCGGCGAGCCTCCTCGGGCTAGGAGGCGCAGCGCTCCAGGTCTTCTTTGAGTCGGCAAGACCGTATCTGCTGGCGTTCACGGTCCTCTCGCTCGGCTACTCGTTTTATCTCGTCTACCGCCGCCCATTCCGATCCCGGCCCACCATGATTCGCCTATGGGTTACCACAGTCGTGGCTCTCGCCCTCGTCGCAGTTCCGTTCTTCCGCCATTGAGCCCAAAGAGATTCATGATGGTTCTCAGATGACGACCGACGAGATCATGTCGCTGGCGCTGGGGATGTCCGGCTATCGCCGCGTTCCTGAGGACTCGGCTATCTTCGTCCCAGGCAACGGCATCCGGAAGGTGCTTTTCGGACTTGACGTCAGCACGGCCGAGTTGCAGCTGGCCAAGACGTTGGGCGTCGATCTTGTCATCGCCCACCACCCTCCGGCAACCACGACCGAGATATGGAAAGTGTTCCTCAGGCACGTGGAGTTCATGACGGCAGCCGGGGTGCCGGAGGATGCGGCTCTGGCCGCAGTGGCAGAGAAGGTCGAAGGGTTGAAGCTGCGGGGCCAGGCGGCCAACTATGACCATGTCCCATCGGTGGCGCGGCTGCTGGGCATCCCCTTCATGAACGTCCACGCCCCACTGGACGAACTGGGCCGCCGGCGCATGCGTGAGCAGGTGGACGCCGTCCTGACTCGCGGTCGCGCCACAGTCGGCGACGTCGTCGAGGCTCTGCGGGCCCTCCCGGAGATGCGGGCCGCCCACACCGCGGTACAACTTGCCATGGGCGAGGGAGCGACCCCGGTGCGCAAGGTCGTCGTCGCCCACGGTGCGTATACGAACGGCGGGTATCCCGTTGCCCGCACCTGTTTTGCGCACGGCATCGACCTGGTCGTGTACATCCACATCGACTTTGGGGAACTCCAGCGTCTGCGCGCCGAGGGCCGCGGCAACCTCATCGTCACGGGTCACCTGGCCGGTGACTCCCTCGGGTTTACGCCCTTTCTGCGCGAGCTCAGAGAGCGCGGGCTCGAGGTCACTACCTTCAGCGGGGTGATCGAGCCAACTGCGTGATTAGTGATTTGTGATTAGTGATTCGCGGCGAAACCAGGGCGTACGCTATGAGGTTGTAACGAATCACGAGTCACGAATCACTATCCAGGCTTGGTGATTCACTGTTACAATGACCATGATGGCGCGCCAAAGCTGGCTCCTCGATTTGCGCGGTGGCCCCACACCGTACGCCGGCGCCTGGGAACTGCAGAAGGCTCTGGTTGCCGCGCGGCAGCGGGAAGAGGTGACAGACGGCCTCATGCTGCTAGAACATGAGCCTGTTTTTACGATCGGCCGTTCCGGACGGTCCGACCATCTCCTGTACCCGCGTGAGCTCCTCGCCGGCAAGGGGTTTGGAGTCTATGAGATCGAGCGCGGCGGCAGCGTGACCTATCACGGCCCCGGCCAGCTGGTAGGCTATCCCATCCTGGACCTGCGGTCATACCACGAAGACGTCGTGAAGTACATGCGGTCACTGGAGGAGACTATCATCCGCACGCTATTGGATTTCGGCATCGCCGCGCAGCGGCAGCGCGGCTACCCTGGAGCATGGATCGGCGAGGAAAAAATCGCCGCAGTCGGGGTCGCCGTCAAACGCAAGGTCACCATGCACGGTTTTGCCCTCAACGTCGATCCGGCGCTTGCGCACTTTGATTACATCAACCCCTGCGGGATCGGACGCCCAGTGACCTCGATGGCCCGCCTCGTGGGGCGGCCGCTGACGGTCGACGAGGTACGGCCGGTGTACGCACGCCGGTTTAGCGACGTGTTCGAATTGAATCTCGAGGTGGTCTCGCTTGACGATCTTCAGCGCGTCATCGCCCCGTACCAACCGGCGAGTTCGACTGTTGAATCCGGCGAGGCATCTGCGCCGGATGGTGCGGGGCTCGCTTCCGAGCACCCTGTCGCCGTTTCCGGCTAACCGATGACACGCAGGCGATTTGAGACCCGCGCAATTCATGATGGCCAGGATCCAGATCCCGCCACCGGTGCAGTGATGACGCCGATCTACCAGACCTCGACGTACGCGCAGCCTGAGCCGGCAGTGCACAAAGGGTACGACTACAGCCGGACCGCAAATCCGACGCGCACGGCGCTTGAGACCTGCCTGGCGTCGCTGGAGGATGCCACATACGGTTTGGCCTTCGCATCGGGGATGGCCGCCATTACGACCATCGCCTACCTGCTCAACCCCGGCGACCGCATCCTTGGCCCCGACGACGTCTACGGTGGCACGTACCGCCTCTTTGTCCGCGTCCTCCAGCGTTATGGGATTCAGCCGGCGTTTGTCGACATGACCGATCTCACCCGCGTGGAGGCGGCGATGGCCGCCCGGCCCCGGATGGTCGTGATCGAGACCCCCACGAACCCGTTTTTGAAGATCCTTGACATCTCTCGCATCGCCGAACTTGCGCACGCCCACGACGCGCTGGTGGTGGTTGACAACACGTTCGCGTCTCCATACTTCCAGCAGCCGCTGGGTCTGGGCGCCGACCTCGTCGTGCACTCCACCACCAAATACTTGGGCGGTCACAGCGACGTGGTGGGCGGAGGCCTGGCGACCAGCAGCAAGGAGATCTATGAGACCTTAAAGTTTCACCAGAACGCCGCCGGCGCGGTTCCCGGACCATTTGACTGCTGGCTCGTCTTGCGGGGGATCAAGACGTTGGCCGTGCGGATGGAACGTCATGCTTCAAACGCTCTGCAGGTGGCGCAGTTCCTCCGCGGCCATCCGGCCGTGGCGCGTGTCCTGTACCCGGGTCTGCCCGATCATCCGGGTCATCATCTGGCCAGCCGCCAGATGAAAGGGTTCGGTGGAATGGTGTCGGCTGTGCTCAAGGGCGGGGGGCAGGTCGCGCGCACTGCGGCCTCGGCGACGCGGGTGTTCATTCTGGCGGAGAGCCTGGGGGGCGTCGAGTCACTCCTCGACCATCCCGCCAGCATGACACATGCGTCTTTGGCCGGTTCCCCTCTCCAGATCGACGAAGGTCTCCTCCGGCTCTCGGTGGGCATTGAACACGTACAGGACTTGATTGACGACCTGAAGCAAGCGCTCGAGAAAGCGAAATGACGTCTACTGTGTCTACCATGTCTCCAAGGTCTTCCAGGTCTCCAAACTAAACCAAAGATTCCGGGGTAGTAGACCAGGTAGACCTGGTAGACTTGGGAGACCTGGTAGACGCCCTCAAGGTACATCGCCATGGCAACCGTCTATGTGCCGACCCCTTTGCGTCAAGCGACCGGCGGTCGAAGCAAGCTCACCGCGTCCGGAAGGACTGTCAAGGAGTTACTCGATGGATTGGAACGCAGCTACCCGGGTATCCGGCAGCAGCTGTGCGATGAGACTGGCGAGGTACGCAGTTTCATCAACGTCTTCGTAAATGGGACGGAGATTCGCCAGCTTGAAGGGCTCTCGACGCCGGTCCAGGACGCGGATGAGGTGTCGATTATTCCGGCAATGGCGGGTGGCCTCGACGAATAGGTACCGAGTATGTCCCGAAAAGTAAAGGTAGCTCCGTCCCGCGGCGCCCGGCGTCCCCCCGCATCGCATGGTGCGGGGAGCGTGTCGGTGCCCTCTCGCATACGCCGGACCATGCCTTCGACCGGTCCGGGACGCGCGGGGACGCCCGCCACGCCGGATGAGGTCTACGATACCGTCCTGGAGGTCATCGGTCGGACGCCGCTGGTTCGGCTCCACAAAGTCACTCGCGGCATCCGCGCCGACCTCGTCGCCAAGCTGGAGTATCTGAACCCGGGGGGGTCGGTGAAAGACCGCATCGGTCCGACGATGATCGAAGACGCCGAGCGCCGGGGCCTGCTGCGGCCGGGCGGCACGATCGTGGAGGCAACGTCCGGCAACACCGGCGTCGGCGTGGCCATCGCCGCGGCGGTGCGCGGATATCGTACCATCTTCGTCATGCCCGACAAGATGTCCGAAGAGAAGATCCGCCTGCTGCGGGCCTTCGGGGCGCGTGTCATCATCACCCCCACCGCCGTGGCACCCGAGGATCCGCGCAGTTACTACAGCGTGAGCCGCCGTATTGCTGAGGAGACACCCAACAGTTTCTACGCCAACCAGTACGCCAACCCGGCCAACCCGCAGGCGCACTACGATACCACCGGTCCGGAGATCTGGCGGCAGGCCGGAGGACGCCTGGATGTAGTGGTGGCCAGCATGGGCACCGGAGGTACGATCTCCGGCGCCGGAAAATTCTTGAAGGAACATCACCCGGGACTGCGGATCATCGGCGTCGACCCTGTGGGGTCTGTATTCTTCGAATACTTCAAAACCGGCAAACTGCCCGAGCCGCACACGTACAAGGTAGAGGGCATCGGCGAAGACTTTCTCCCCAAGACAATGGACTTCTCGGTGGTTGATGACGTCGTGCAGGTCACCGACCGCGAAGCGTTCTTGACAACGCGCCGGCTGGTGCGCGAGGAAGGCCTGTTCTGCGGCGGCAGCGGCGGCGCGGCGGTGGCCGGCGCCTTGAAATACCTGCGCGCACTCCCCGACACAGGTGCGGGGCTGCGCGTGGTCGTGATCCTGCCGGATTCCGGCTCGCGCTATCTGTCGAAGATTTTCTCGGACGATTGGATGCGCGAGCACGGCATGCTGGAGATGGAACTGGGAACCGTCGGCGACCTAGTAAACGCGCGGACGATCCCGCTCGTCACAGCCACCCGCACCGATGCCGTCAGCGAGGTCATCGCCAAGATGAAACAGTATGACGTCTCACAGCTCCCGGTGCTCGAGGACGGCCGGCTGGTTGGCATGATTAGCGAAGTGGATCTACTCACGCATCTGCTGGACGGCTCGCACCGTCCGTCCGATCCCATCCAGCCCATCATCGATCCTGCTCCGCCGGTCGTCGATCCTGACGGCCCAATCGATGCCCTGGCCGACATCTTCCTGTCTGCCAATGCGGCCGTCGTGGTGGACCATGGCACGGTGGCCGGGATCGTTACCAAGATCGACGTCATCGATCATCTTGCTAAGCGCCTCACACGCTAATCGATCCCAGTCTTCCCGGTCTGAAGGCTCAGCGCCTCACGTCCGGTATTAGACTGTGGAGACTGGGTGGACCGGGTAGACTGGGAAGACTCGTTTTGGATGATGACTGACGACAAAGCGAAGGTCCGGGCGGCCCTACGCTTGCCAGAGGGGCAGTCGCTGCCCGATCTGCGCATCGTGCCCCGGGCCCAGGTACACCTGCACGAGGACACCGATCCCGCGCGGGTGCAGCGGCTGGTGAGGGACCTGCGCGCCGACGGAATCCTGCGCAATCCACCCATCGCCGCGCCGCTCGCTCCGGACGGCTTTGTCGTCCTTGACGGCGCGAACCGCACCAGTGCGCTGCTGGCGCTCGAGGCGCAGATGGTGCTCCTCCAGGTGGTCGAGTACGAAGATCCTGCGGTCAGATTGGACGTCTGGAGCCACCTGCTCACGCAGCCGGTCGACCTGGCTGCCCTCCTGCGCGCCAAGGGGCTCTCTCTCCAAGACGTCGATCCAACCGTGGCGTTGCGCCGACTATCCGGACGGACCGCCGCCTGCTACGTGCTGACGTCGGCCCGGGCATTCGAAGTGTCCACCTCTCCGCACCGTTCCCTGGCCGCCACGTTGTCTGCAGTCGTGGACGCCTACAAGCCATCCAATCGAATCTATCGGGTGATGAACACCGACCTGGGGGCGTTGAGGGAGGAGTACGGGTCCGTAGGAGCGCTGGTCGTGTTCCCCACGTTCACCAAGCGGGACATCGTTGACATCGCCCGCGCGCCGGTGAAGCTGCCCACCGGTATCACCCGCCACCTGATCCCCGGACGCGCCCTGCGGGTGAACATCCCTCTTGAGGTGCTCATCTCGCCCGGCGACATCGACCAGAAGAATCGCTGGATGGCCGAAGAGATTCACCGCCGCCTGCTTGAGAACCGAATACGATATTATCCTGAATCGTCGTTTTTGTTTGATGAGTGACCAACAGTGAATAGTGACCAGTGATTAGTGAATAGTGAATAGTGAATAGTGATTAGGAACGGCTTATCAAGACTCGATGATATGTCGGGCGTTTTTGACTATTTACTATTCACTAATCACTATTCACTTCTAGTCCGGCATGTCTAACGATCACGGAAGACCCTCGCTCGGTGGAAGTTCCTCTCTTTTGGAAGCAATCGGCAATACGCCTCTACTCCGTCTTGCGCGAATTACTCGGGAACTGCCGCAACGCGTGGAGGTGTACGTCAAGGCCGAGTGGTTCAATCCAGGCGGGTCGGTAAAGGACCGGCCCGTCCGGCAGATCGTGCTTGACGCCGAACGCGACCGGCGGCTGGGGCCCGATCGAACCATCCTCGATTCGTCATCGGGCAACGCCGGCATCGCCTATGCGATGATCGGCGCCGCCAGAGGGTACCGCGTACATCTGGTCGTGCCCGGCAACGTCAGCGAAGAGCGCAAGCACATTCTGCGTGCGTACGGGGCTCAGGTCGAATACTCCGATCCGCTGGAAGGTTCCGATGGGGCAATCCTGGTGGCGCGCCGCCTTTCGGAGCGAGGCCCCGACCGCTACTTCTATGCGGATCAATACAACAATCCCAGTAATCCATGCGCACACTATGAAACGACCGGTCCAGAAATCTTCGCGCAGACGGCCGGGCGCATCACCCACTTCGTCGCCGGCCTTGGTACAAGCGGCACCATCGTCGGCGCCGGTCGGCGCCTGCGCGAGTTGGCGCCCACCGTGCAGGTTGTGGCCGTGGAGCCGGACAGCGGCCTACACGGCATCGAGGGGTTGAAGCACATGGGCAGTGCCATGGTGCCGGGGATTTATGACCCGTCCGTACATCAGCGCAAGATCTCGGTCCGCACAGAGACCGCCTACGCGCTGGCCAGGCGCCTGGCACGTGAGGAGGGATTGCTGGTGGGCCAATCGTCGGGGGCGGCGGTGGCCGGCGCGCTGGAAGTCGCGCGCGATCTAAAGGAAGGCGTCATTGTTGTGGTCGGCCCCGACGGTGGGGATCGGTATTTGTCGACGGCGCTCTGGAGATAATTGCGTGATTATGTCATTGCGAGGGGCGCAGCCCCGTAGCAATCTCCACCCATGAGTAGATCGCTTCGCTGCGCTCGTGATGACAGCGTGGGGGAGGAGATCGCCACGGCCCTGCGGCCCCGAACCACGCACTACGTTTGGGTTCAGGGCCCGAGTAGTCCGACCAGCTATCCAGCACCATGTACCCGAGCAAAGCGAGTGGTACGTGGGGCCTCGCGATGACATGATCAGGGCAGGGTTGCCCAGGCCCGCTTATCTCCAGGGCGCTTTCTATCGTATAATGGAGACCGACGGTGCTGGAGTTGAGTCGAGACCAGGCTGGGGCACTCATCAAGCACGCCGAGGAGGAATCTCCGAATGAGTGCTGTGGCCTGCTGGCCGGGCGCAACGGCCGGGTGGAACGGGTCTATCCAGGGACGAACGTCGACCACAGTCCCTATACATACTTGATGGATCCGAACGAACAGCTGGCCGCGTTCAAAGACATGGAGGCTGTAGGCCTGGATCTGGTCGGGATCTATCACTCGCACACCCACACGCCCGCGTATCCGTCCCGGACCGATGTCGCCAAGGCCTTCTATCCGGACTCGTTGTACGTGATCGTGTCGCTGGCACGGCGGGACGCACCAGACATCCGGGCATTCCGAGTGGCAGACGGGCAGATAAGAGAAGAGAGCGTGATCGTGCGATGAAAGTATCGACTCGCGCGGAGTACGGGTTGCGAGCCTTGATTGACCTGGCCAGCCATTACGGCGAAGGCCCGGTGCAGACCCATCAGATTGCCTCCCGGCAGGGGCTCCCCGAACCGTATCTCAACCAGCTGATGACATCGTTGCGACGGGCAGGTCTCGTGACCAGCAAGCGCGGGCCGGCCGGAGGGCACGTCCTGGCGCGCGCTCCTGAGGCGATCAACCTCCGCGAGGCTTTTGACGTCCTCGAGGGCTCCACGGCACCGTGGTGGTGTGTGGAATCTGACGATCCCGACTGTATCTACGCATCCGGCTGCGGATTGCGTCCGGTGTGGCAGGCCATCAACCAGGCGGTAGAGCGCGTGCTCGGCGAGATGTCGCTTGCCGACATCTCGAAGGTCCGGCAACCGGCCGGGCGGGCGTAGCGGGTCGCCGCCGAAGCGCAGTTGAGCCTCCGGGGGTAGGTCGGCGGTATGGCCAGGGGGGTTGGTCTCCCTGGTCCGTTTTGTTTTTCGATGGTGGTTGGACTGGTAACCAGGGGAATGCGGGCATCGCCCCAGGCGTTAAGCCGAATGTCCCCAATGGGAGCGACGGTCTTGGCATCGCAAACTGCTCCAGTAACCGCTGACGACCGGGAACGGTTTCAGGCGCTGGCTGAAGAGCACCTGGATAGCCTATTCCGGGCCGCGCTGCGTCTGACACGGAACCGCACCAGAGCCGAGGACCTCCTGCAGGAGACCTTCCTGCGCGCCTGGCGGTCATTCCATACCTTCAAGCCCGGCACTAACGCGCGGGCCTGGCTGTACAAGATCCTGATGAACGCATACATCGACGGCTACCGCAAGGCGACCCGAGAACCTGAAATCGTCGATCACGAAGACGTCGACGAATTTTACCTCTATACGAAAGTGCAAGAGAGTGACGATTTCCGCCGGGCCGGTGATCCCGAAGAGGTCCTGCTGGCCCGCCTGATGGACGCGGACGTCAAGGGCGCACTCGACAGCCTGCCCGACGCTTTCCGCGAAGTGGTGATCCTGGCCGACATCGAAGGATTCTCGTACAAGGAGATCGCGGACCTGCTCGGCATCCCGATCGGAACGGTGATGTCGCGGCTCCATCGTGGCCGGCGCCAGCTTCAGGTGAAACTGTGGGAGTATGCGAAGCGGGCGCATTACGTCAGCGCCGACAAGCCTCCGGCAGGGGGTGGCGGCCGATGACGGAATTGGACTGCGAGCAGGTCTTACAGCTGGTGTGGAAGTTCCTGGACGGCGAGATGGACGAGACCCGGTATCTGGAAATCCAGGCGCACGTCGCCGCCTGTGCGGAGTGCGGACCCCGGTATCAGTTTCAGCGCCGGCTGCTGGCGCTCGTCGAGCTCAAATGCCGCGAGGGCCCTGTGCCGACGGAGCTCAAACGAAGATTGTTTCGACTTCTAGAGGAGTAGACCCAATACAAGTGCGGGACTGGGGATTGGGGACTAGGAACCAGGACCCAGGACTGCGAGTCTCTCAAGGTAGTTATTAGTCCCTGGTCCCCAGTCCCTAGTTCCGTAGTATAGTGTTTAGTGCGGAGGGCAGGAGGCTACGCGATGGCTGCCCTCCGCATTCTGCTTGTCGATGATCACCGCGTCATTGCCGACTCCCTGGCGAGGCTCTTGCAAGATGATCCTGTCATCCAGATCGTAGGCATCGCGGCGACCGGCCTCGTCGTGATGGATATCGGACTTCCCGGCATGGACGGCGTGGAGGCCACCTGGACCATCCGGCGGCAGTGTCCCGAGGTGCAGGTCCTGATGCTGACGATGTTTGAGCAGGACGCCTTCGCGATCGATGCCCTGCGCGCGGGCGCTGCCGGTTACCTCCTAAAAACAGCAACCCAGGCAGAGTTGTTTCAGGCAATCCACACGGTGTGCGAGGGTGAAGGGCTGGTCTACCCGCGTGCCGCGACCGCCGCCTTCCAGCGAGCGGCGTCGCTGCGAGGCCGCCAGCAGGACCCCGGTGCGTTGTCTCGCCGCGAACTGCAAGTCCTACAGCTCGTGGCCGCGGGCGCCGATATCAGCTCGATTGGGCGGCAACTCCTGTTGAGTCCTCACACTGTCCGCAACCATCTTAAGGGCGTCTACCGGAAGCTGGGTGTCCGCGGCCGCGTCGAAGCAGCAGTCTACGCGGTGCGAAGAGGACTGATCAAAACGTAGTCGCGCGGTCGCGTAGTCGCGCAGTCGCGATAACGGCTTCCCCCCGACGGCCCAACTGCTCGACCGCTCGACAGCCCATTTCGGCTACCCCTCATCAGCCCACCCGAGTCTAGGCTAACCTTGCGGAATCGTGAATGGTGACTCCGGAGGCGGTGAGTCCGATGCCCCAGGCCGCATCGAAACGTCTTTCTGATCTCCTGGTTCTTTGGTCGTCTGGCCCCCCGGCCGAGGGAGTCGCCGAACCGGGTGCGGGAGCGGAGCCTGCGCTGGATCGCCTTCCCGTGCGGTTGGATGGGGAGATCCGTCTGCTTCCGATAAGGGATGTCATCTATTGTTACGCGGATGGCGACCGCACGATGCTGGTCACCCGGACCGGCGAATTGCGGAGCCATCTCAGCCTCTCTCGACTCGCCGAACGTCTCGAGCCGTTTCGTTTCTTTCGCTGCCACCGCGCGTACCTGGTAAATCTGGGCAACGTCTGCAGCGTGATCCCCTGGACACGAAACGCCTTCAGTCTGACGCTGGAAGGTGGGAAGGAGGTGCCCCTGAGCAAGCACCGCGTGGGCGAGTTACGGAAACTACTAAACTGGTAAGGGGTTTTATTTGTCATGGCGAGGGCCGCAGGCCCGAAGCAATCTCCCAGACCCACGCGATTGCTTCGCCCCTTCGGGGCTCGCAATGACGCTATGCCCCCTGTGGACTAGCCAGCTTTTGCGGCGGCTTTTTCGGCCGCCTTTTCTTTATGTTCCATGATGGATGAGGAGTGGCCCGGGAATGCAGAGGCACTCGGGTTGATGAAGGTCACCCCGTTGTTGATCGCGGTCGCGGCCTCGCCGAATCCGGTGGCGATGAGCTTCAGCTTCCCGGGGTAGGCGGCGACGTCCCCGGCCGCGTAGATCCCGGGCATGTTCGTCTCCATTTTCGTATTGACGACGATAGAATCATCCTGAATCTGCAGTCCCCACTCGCGGATCGGTCCCAGGTTGCTGACCAGACCCAGGAACGCCAGGACGGCGTCGACCTTCAGGATCTCCTCAACCTGTGTCTTGTTCTGGAAGATGACGGCCTCCCGCACCTGGCTGTCACCCCGGATGGCCCGCAGCTCGTAGAAGACCTTTACCTTGATGGGAGAGGCGAACAGTTTCTTCACGCTGTCCTCGTGCGCGCGGAAGGCGTCGCGCCGATGGATCAGCGTAATCTCCGTCGCGTAGTCCACCAGCCCCAGCGCCCAGTCCAGCGCCGAATCGCCGCCTCCGATAACCAGCAGCCGCGTGCCGCGGAAATCTTCCTTCCGGCGGACGGCAAAATACAGCCCTTTGCCGATCCATTGGTCCAGTTCCTGCCGTTTGAACGTCTTGGGTGTAAACGCGCCGATGCCGGCCGTGATCACCACGATCTTGGTCATGTGCTCGCCCAGATCGGTCCCCAGGCGGATCGTGCCGTCCGCCAGCCGGTCCAGCGTGTGCACGTTCTCGTTGAGTTGGACGGCCGGGTGGTACTGCATGGCCTGCTCGACCAGATTGGTGACGAGGTCCTTGCCCAGAATCTTCGGAAAGCCGGCGACATCGTAGATGTACTTGTCCGGATACAACGCGGTGACCTGACCCCCCAGGTCGGGCTGGCTGTCGATGAGTTTGGTGCGCAGTCCGCGAAACCCGGCGTAGTAGGCGGCGAACAGCCCAGCCGGGCCCGCGCCGATGATCGTCAGGTCGTAGATATCGTTTGGTGCCATAACCTTCCCCTCCATAGGCAACCGCCATTATAACATTCCCGAAAAAGGCCACCAACTACGCGGCAGCGTCGACCGGTCAAGCGTTGTGCAGGGTAGATGACGCGCCCGGCCGAAGATACCCCCGCTTCCAGCGGCGTGGTACAATCGAATTCGCAGTAAATTGGTCAAGAATCTCTGACAGGAGGCCTGCATGACACTGAAGACCCGTCCCGGGCCGCTCCTTACAAAAGAGCAGATGGAGCGGTACTCTCGCCAGACCATCCTCGAGGAAGTCGGGCTCCAGGGACAGCGCAAACTACTGGACAGCAAAGTCCTGATCGTCGGCGCAGGCGGGTTGGGCAGCCCGGCGGCGATCTACCTCGCCGCGGCGGGAATCGGCACGCTGGGCATCGTGGACGGCGACCGTGTAGATTTGTCCAACCTGCACCGTCAGGTGATGCACTTTACCCACGATATCGGCCGCCCGAAGACGCAATCGGCCCGCCGCACGCTGGAAGACATCAACCCTGACATCACCGTTGTTCCACACCAGACCGTGCTAACCAGCGAGAATGCCCTGGAGATCATCGCCGACTACGATCTCGTGATCAACGGCAGCGACAACTTCCCAACGCGTTATCTGGTGAACGATGCGTGCGTGATGCTCCGCAAGCCGCTCGTCGACGCCAGCATCTTGAAATGGGAAGGGCAGGCCACGGCGTTCCTGCCAGGCCGCGGCTGCTACCGGTGCCTGTTCCCCACGCCTCCGCCTCCGGGCACGGTGCCCAGCTGCGCGGAGGGGGGGATCATCGGTGCGTTAGCGGGGTACATGGGAACACTGCAGGCGATCGAGGCGATCAAGATCCTCCTGGAAAAGGGGGAGACACTCGCCAACCGGCTGCTCATCTACGACGCGCTCATCGGCGAGGTGCGCACGCTGCGGTGGAATCGCAACCCCGACTGTCCGGTCTGCGGCGACCAGCCGACCATCACCGCGCTCATCGACTACGAGGCGTTCTGTGGGGTGCCGGGGCGCGAGCCGTCGCACGCGCCGGCCGCCACGGTCACTACCCCGACCACGCCGGTGATGTCCGTGGCTGAGGCCAAGGCGATGCTGGATCGCGGCCAGGCACAGCTGATCGATGTACGAGAGGTCTGGGAGTGGGTGACGGCCCGCATCCCCGGTGCTGCGCTCATCCCCATGGGTGAGATTCCTCAGCGCATGCACGAGATCGCCAAAGACCGCACCGTGATCATCCACTGCGCCACCGGCCAGCGCAGCGCGACGGTGACCGACACACTTCGTCGTGCCGGGTACGAGCGTGTGTTCAATCTGGCCGGCGGCATCGTGGCCTGGATGAATGAACAGCTTCCAGTTGAGGCGGGAGCGCCGGAGAAACAGTGAAGAGTGAATAGTGAATAGTGATTAGTGAATAGTGAAGAGTAGATAGTGAGACGTAGCACCAGGAGCGCAGTGGTGAAGCCAGAGGGTCAGGCGGCGACAACAGCAGTCTCTGGATCGGCTGATTCACTATTCACTATTCACTATTCACGTTCTGTGATGCGCCAGGCCGTCCTCCTGGAACCCAGGCGTATCGAGCTGATTACACGTCCTGTCCCCGCGCCCGGACCCGGCGAAGTCCTGCTGCGCGTCCGCGCCGCACTCACCTGTGGCACTGACCTCAAGACCTACCGGCGGGGGCACCCCAAGGTCCCCTTTGGGCCATTCGGGCACGAGTGTGCCGGCGATGTCGCCGCTGTCGGTGGCGGGGTCAGCCATGTGCGCGAAGGCGACGCCGTGGTGCCGACGCCCACCGCGCCGTGTGGGCTCTGCGGTCCTTGCCGGCAGGGACGCGAAAATTTGTGCGAGCGCCAGTTTGAAGGCATTGTGCTGGGCGCGTACGCCGACTATCTGCTCGTGTCCGAGAAAGTGGCGGCCCGGCATCTCCTGCGGAAACCTGATGAGATCTCCTACATCGAGGCCGCGTTTCTGGAGCCGCTCTCCTGTGTCATCCACGCGTGGGACCGGCTGCGGCCGCGGCCGGCGGAACAGGTGGCCGTGGTCGGACTGGGCGCGATCGGCCTCCTGCACGTGAAGATGGCAAAAGCCATGGGCGCACGCGTCATCGCGATGGGTCGGCGACGAGAGCGACTGGAGCTGGTGGCACGGCTGGGTGCTGACGGGGTTGTGGACACGGAGCACGATGACGTCGCCGGCCGGATCCGCGACCTTAGCGGCGGCGTGGGATGCGACGTCGTCATCGAGTGCACCGGCAGCCCCGCGGTCTGGGTGGAGGCGCCGGGATGGGCGGCGCCCGGCGGGCGGGTGGTGCTGTTTGCTGGTCTCGCGGCGGGGACACGGGTCGCATTCGATGCGACTCGTCTGCATTACGAAGAGGTCGATATTATCAACTCCTTCCACTACCGGCCGCGCGACGTCGAAGAAGCATATCAGTTGCTGGCCAGCGGCACGATTGACGTCCGGCCTCTGGTGACCGGTGTGAAAGAACTGACCAGCATTGTGGATGTCTTCGCCTCGCTGGACCGTGGGAACGGCGTGAAATACGCCATCCTCCCCGAGGCGCGGACGTGGGAGTAGAAAGTCTGCGATCGATTGCCGCCACGACAACCCGCGCGATCGTGTATCACACCAGCGATGACCTGCGCCTGGAAGAGGTCCGCTTGCCCGCGCTGAGACCGGGAGAGCTGCTGGTGCGCATCCGCGCCTGCGGCCTGTGTCCCGGTGAGGCGATGGACTGGTACATGGCGCGTAAAGCGCCGCTGGTTCCGGGTCACGAACCGGTGGGTGAAGTCGTGGGGACCGGCGAAGGAGTGGCAGGCTACGCCTCCGGAGACCGTATCTTCGTGCACCATCATGCGCCTTGTCTGGTCTGCCGTCACTGCCGGCGCGGTGACTACGTGCATTGTGAAACGTTTAGGCGCACAAAGCTCATTCCGGGCGGACTGTCCGAGTTCGCCATCGTGCCTGCGGAGGTCGTGCGCGCCGACGTGCTGAGGATTCCTCCCGGCCTCTCCGACGAGGCGGCGACGTTTGTGGAACCGCTGGCCTGTGTGGTCAAGGCTGCACACCGCGCTGGAATCGGTCCGGGCGATCGGATCCTCGTGATCGGGCTCGGCGTGATGGGGATGCTGCACGTGTTGCTGGCGCGGCGGCTTGGGGCAGAACTCATCATTGGCGCCGACCGCGTCTCCTCGAGATTGTCGCGCTCCGCGCAGCTGGGTGCCGATCTGGTGGTCGACGTGACGCGCGAATCGCTCCCCGATGCAGTGCGCGCCCGCACCGATGGGGCCGGCGCCGACGTGGTGGTAGTCGGGCCGGGCACCGTTGAGGCGATCCAGCTGGGCTTCGACTGCGTGGCGCCGGGGGGCACGCTGTCACTGTTCACGCCCACGCCGCCGGACGTCGTCTGGCCGTTTCCTGTGCACGACGCGTACTTCCGAGAGATCACCGTGGTCCCCAGCTACTCCGCAGGCCCGCCGGAGACCAAAGACGCCCTGCAGTGGTTGGCCGCGGGCTTGCCGGTAGAGGCGCTGGTGACCCACCGCTACTCCCTGGACGGCGCTGCCGAAGGATACCGTCTGGTGCGCGAGGCCACCGAGGCGTTGAAGGTCGTGGTGCGTCCGTGAGCGGACATCCTGAAGACAGCAGCTGCGAACTGCCCGGCGCCTCGCCGGCGGACGATCGTCGGCATCGCATCTTTGACGGCGCGGCGTGGGATGGGGTCACTCCACGGGTCTATAAGCTCGGCGGGTCATCGGTGCCCGGTGCCGCGTGGCGGGATGTGATCCGGCATACGCTGGCCGGCGGCGCGGGTGAGCCGATGGCGTTTCAGTTGCGGTACTTTGAGATCGAGCCAGGCGGCTACTCGAGTTTGGAGAAACACCGGCACGTCCACACGATCATCGTTCTCCACGGCGCCGGAAGGGTAGTTGTGGGCCGCGAGGTGTTCGACGTGGCTCCATTCGACTTCGTGTATGTTCCCCCGAATGTGCCGCATCAGTTCGTGAACGCCGGCGCCGCAGCGTTCGGCTTCCTGTGTCCCGTAGATGCCGACCGCGACCCGCCGCAACCCCTGACCGGAGAGGAACTCCGGGAATTGATGAGCGATCCCGCGGTTCGGGAGGTTGTGCGCATAGGAGATAGTACGGGACCAGGGACCAGGGACCAGGGGACCGGAGGAAATCACCCGCATCCGGGA
>VBAL01000020.1:0-1285 GCA_005888595.1 Candidatus Segetimicrobium genomatis | reverse complement strand
TCTGATCCTGCAGTTCGTTTGACATGCTTTCGCGTAGCTCGTAGAATGGCCGTGGAGGGTCTACCGGATGATTACCATTACAGAGCAGGCTGCCACGAAACTAAAGGAGCTCCTGGAGACCCAGGAGCAGCCCGGCCAGTACCTGCGGTTGTTTATTCAACCGGGCGGGTGCGAAGGGTTTTCGTACGGCATGGGTTTCGACGCCGAGCGCCGCAACGACGACCAGATCTTCGAGCGCGGCGGCGTACAGGTCCTCGTGGATCCTAATAGTCTCCAATACCTGAGCGGTGCGCAGATCGACTACACGAAATCGACGTTTGGCGAAGGTTTCACGGTTCGCAACCCCAACGCCGTCTCCACCTGCGGGTGCGGACATTCGTTCAAGACGCGCCACGACGCGGGCCAGGCGGAGCCATGCGACGAGGCGACGGCGCAGACGCAAACGACACAGGCGTAGATGTAACTCCGGAGCCACCTGGCCGTTAGTCCAAGTATTGCAACCCAGGTGACTAGGAGCGGTTGTTCGGACGAGGCAGTCAGGTCTCATGGCAGGTCTTTGAGGAGCGCAGCGATGGCGGAGCAGGTCCAAACGCAGGAGGGCAGTCTCCGGGAACGGGTGGAGCAGGTGCTGGACAACATCCGACCCTACATCCAGGGCGACGGAGGCGACATCGAGCTTCTTGACGTCGCGGACGGCGTCGTGCAGATCCGCCTGGCAGGCGCGTGCGTCGGGTGCATGCACTCCATGATGACCCTGCAGGCCGGCGTGGAGCGGATGCTGAAGGAAGCGGTCCCCGAGATCAAGGCTGTCGAGGCGATGCCCTTCTAAAACGAAACTGCGGGACTGGGGACTAGGGACTGGTAAAAGCAAGAACTGACCGAAGGCCTCCGCAAATACGGGGGCCTTTTCTCATTCCCGGCGGTTACTAGTCCCCAGTCCCAAGTCCCCAGTCCCGTGGTCAGGTGAACATGTCTACTCCCTGGACGCACATCCTCAAGAAGGTCGACGATTACCGCTGGGAGATTCCCGCGTCCTACAAACCCGGCATGCGGGTGCCCGGGCTCGTGTTCGCCGACGAGCGCATGCTGCGGCAGATTGCCGAAGAACAAGCACTCGAGCAGGTGGCAAACGTCGCGACGCTGCCGGGCATCGTCAAGTATTCACTCGCGATGCCCGATATTCACTGGGGCTATGGCTTCCCTGTGGGTGGTGTTGCTGGGTTTGACCTCGACGAGGGGATTATTAGTCCTGGCTCGATCGGTTTTGACATAAATTGTGGCGTGC
>VBAL01000202.1:2909-3402 GCA_005888595.1 Candidatus Segetimicrobium genomatis | reverse complement strand
GGCGCGCCCCTCGAGCTCGAGGCCGAGTTCGGTGAAGAACTCAATGGCGGCGTCGATGTCTTCTACCACGATGCCGACGTTGTCCATACGCTTGACCGTCATGATGTCTCCTTGGCGTCTAACGTCGCGTTCAGCGGCGAGCACCCGCCCGAGCGAAGCGAGGAAGGGCGGTCGTCCGCTGCAACGCCATGTTATCCGGCTCCTTCAACTGCACGGGTACACAAGACGAGATCTCCGCTCCGGTCGAGGTACCGGAGCACGCGCGAAATGATGTCAGCGCTGAGCTCTGAAACCACGATCATGTGGGGCGCGCCGTAGTGGAATCTCACCTGGGTACCGGGAACCCAGTCCCCCGCCGAGGCAAGCGCCGCTGGCGTCATGAAGTAGCACCACCGCAAGGCGCCGTCGTTCATCGTCACGACCACCTCGATCGCCCTTTGCTGAGATCCAGCGAGATCATCGTCGATCCTGAAATCTTTGAGCAACGCCATCA
>VBAL01000202.1:0-2804 GCA_005888595.1 Candidatus Segetimicrobium genomatis | reverse complement strand
ACGGCGTGACGGGGTCCGTGCCCTGGACGATGAGTGAAGCAGGAGAGGTCGCATCACCACGACTCCCCCCCGCGGACAGGTGCACTCGACCTCGCCATACTGTTCCCGCAGGGCCTTTGTCACGTCCGCCGACAGCCGACCGTGCCGATGCGACCGGGGTACGACGCGCAGAGGACCGTTTTCGGTTCCGCAGTCATCAAGATGCGCGCGCACGGCAACCAGTGATTCCAACACGGCCACCGGCGGCTGGACATATACAACACCTTCCTTCTCAGACCAGCCGGTGCAATCGCGATGCGGGATTCGCTCCAAGACCGGAATACTGAGATCTTGGTGTAGCGCGACAAGCCAGTTCTTGTCTGGTGATTTGTCGAAGAGCGTGCATTGGACCGCCACCGATCCCGCCGGAAAGAGTCGCCCGATTTCACTGTGCGCTTTGAATGTTGCCGCAAGTTCCCGGCACGAGGGCAGATCGAGCAGATTTCGTGAGCCCGCCCGCCTGGCGTCGGCGCCGTCGACAGCTATGGCCAAGTCAGCGCACTGCTCCCCAGTCAGGACGTCAGGAATCTCGACAATCCCCAGTTCTTCGAGCACTGCCACGGCTCTCATGTCCGTCTAACGCCACGCATCAGCCGCCCGCCAGACAGGCGACAAATTTGCGTATGCAAATTTGATGACTGGCTGGTGGGTCGGCTGCATGCGTTCGTTAGGCGGCGACGTTCAGGAACCGTATACGGACCGCCCCACGCTGTGCAGATACAACTCCGCCGTGTACGGAACCACGTGCCTGAAGCGCTCCTGGAGAATCGTGCACGCATCCTTATCCGATTTGACCGTGCGAAGATAGCGCGCGAACGTGCCATGCTCTGCGCGGATGCGCTCGAACTCCTGCGCATTCGCAACAAGGGCCGCGACCTTCTTCCGGTTCCTCAGCGCGCCCGGCCTGCGGAGCAGCGCTGCAGGAGTTGCATGCGCGAGCTCCGCAATTTCGAAATCGAGGAACGCGCTCCGGTAGCGCGGCCAGCTCCTGCGCACGCTGGCCCAGCTCAGGCCAGCCTGCAGGATGCAGAGGGACAGGACCTCGAAATACCTGTGGTCCGTGCGCGGGTTCTTGCCGGGAAGGCAGCGGCTGCGCTGCTCCTTTGCGAACGTACACTCCCAGGGCGCGCGGTGGCTCATTCGATCTTCCGGCATATGAACGATGAAGATGGCACCCTTCGCCGCCTAACGCCGGCGCTCAGCCGCGGGCCGAGCCCGGAGGGCGAGGACCGTCGGCTGGAGCGCCTTGTTGGGTGCGTTCCTTCAGGCGTTCCATGATCGTCAGGCCAAGGGCCACCAAGAAAAGCATTCCGCTGATCGGCAAAGCGAGCATGCCGACCAGCATCGCGATCCAGCCGCCAATGGTGCCTGGTCCGCACGGCCCCACACCTCCAAGGCTCAGCAGAATGAAGGCGGCCACCGCTACACCGAGGCAAAGCCCGAATGCCTTCCAGAGTTGTTTCGTACTTGAGCTCACAGCACCCAACGCTCACGCTCAGCGGCCGAGGCGAGCATCGCGAGCCTCGGTCCGTTGAAGCGTGATGTTATCCAGTCGGTGGCCGTGAGCCTCACGCCGCGGTCAGTCGAGGTGAGCGAGGCGAAGGGCCGCGCGCCACGCGACTGCTCCCAGCGCTTCGTCAGCCGCCTGCGAACCGCCATACGCATAGACCGCAGCGCGGTCCGGCGCAGCAGTCTCACCCGGAAACGTGATCCGGTGACCGGCATCCTTGCCGACAATCAACTCGAACCCGACCCCAGCCCGCCGCGCCTCAAGATGCTGCGCAAACAGCAGGGATGGCCACATCTGATCATCGCCGCCAGCGACCGCGACAATCTTGGCTTGGGCCCGTTCCACGGGAATGCTGGCCTCAGCTACACGGTCAGCAAACGCGACTAGGCTCGACTCATACAGGGCTCGATAGCTTACCGGCGGATCGGGGTCAACCCAGCCTGAATCGTACGGAACAAACGGCAGCGGCTCCCCGCACCACGACCACGACGAACGCGCCGGCGTCAGCTGCCCATCAAGACCTGCACCAACATTTGCCCACGACACCGACGATGGTGACAACGCCACGACACCATCCACACGATCGTCAACCACCGAAAGATGCAGGGCACCCTCGGCTCCCTTCGACACACCCACAACAACGACCCGAGACGCACCCACCTCGACAAGCAGATCCACGCCACGAACAAACTCCTCAACCGGAATCTCACAGATCCCTTTCGCCTGCCCAGAGCCTCCAAACCACCGCTGCGCCAGCGCAACAGCCCCAAGCTGAGCAAAGCTCCGAGCCCTCACAACATCGACACGACCGCTCGACCCCGCGAGAACCAGCACGCCGACACGCGAACGCAGCTCGTCGGGACCCACCAGAACTCCCTGGACCCGACTGGCCGACTCACTCCCCGACAGCACACGCTCTTTGCTCACAGCGAGACCCCCGCCGCCAACGGCTTCACGATTTGAGATCTGGATAACGTCCACGTTGACCAGCCGCGGCGAGCGAATGCGAGCCCGCGGGCTGGTCGAACGTGATGTTAGGCATCGCGCCATGCACCGAATAGCACCACTCTAACGCGTAGGCCGTCACCAAGACCCAAGTCCCGAAGTCGGCTATCCGCGACAAATTCAAGCTGTTCTCCGACCTGTGAACCTAGTCGACGGAGTGCCCAGCATCTGACATTTGGTCCGGCATCGGACAACAAGATGGCTCGCCACACCTGAGCATCGCCGCCTCTAGGCACACCTGGGCGGGGCA
>VBAL01000201.1 GCA_005888595.1 Candidatus Segetimicrobium genomatis | reverse complement strand
CACTGCCGGCTTAACATGTTAACCGGCTGCGAGTAGTTTCGCGGTCCCCATGGAAAAGCTATAATATAGCTATCATCATCGAGGCCCTGATGACGATTGAGGGATACGACGGGGAACGGGTCCTGTTGTCGTACGATGTCTCCGGATCCCATCGGGCCGTGGCGGCCCGGGTGTGCCAGATCGTGTTCGGTCGACGCCGAGTCTCCGAGGGTCCCGAGCATGTCCGGTATCGCGAGAAGGGATTCATCCACCGGCCGGGAGTCGTCTGGGTCGGCCAGAGCGTCCTCATCATGCCTCCCGGAGATGCGGTGGAGCTCGAGACCCGATTGCGCGGACTCGGGGTCCGGGTGGCCATGGGCGCGGTCTCAATCGGGCGTTCGACCCTGGAGGCGTTCCGTCGTCCGGCCCCGCTCCCGGCTTAACATGTTAACCGGCGCGGTAATCAACGATGAAGTTCGCCCGGGTAGAGATAACGGAGCCGACGACCGCCCGCCTTAGCCAAGTGCTGCTGCGGTGCTAGACTAACCCGGCTCGGAAAATCGCGATCAGCGCAATCACGGACAGAACGATAATGAACGAATCCCGTATCGCCGCAAGCGTCTGCGTAAACGCTATTCCCTCATGACACATCGAGCAATGGGCTGTACCAGGTAACGCTTCCTCTTCCATCAATCCCCCTCCTCTGAGCGCGCCCAAGGCGAACATCCGCCTATGAGCCTTTCCATAAGTCGATTGCGACTTCCGGTTGACGGCCAGCGCCAGGCCGGACCGGCTTAACATGTTTACCAAGCTCCGCGCACCCTTGAAATAGCCGCGGCCGCTTTCGTGCGATGTGGTCCGGACCTACGCGGACGCGGGCGTGAGCCAGGACGAAAAGGCCGCGCACATCGCCGCCCTCGTCTCCGCCCTCACCTACCGTCGCCGCGGCCTGGGCAAGCCGCTGACCCAGATTGGTCACTTCACGGGACTCGTCGACTTTGGCGCGTACGCGCTCGCCTTGTGCACCGACAGCGTCGGGACGAAGGTGCTCGTTGCGAAGGAGATGCGCCGCTGGGACACGATCGGGATCGACTGCGTCGCCATGAACGTGAACGACATGATCTGCGTTGGCGCGGAGCCGATCGCCTTCGTCGACTACGTCGCAATCGAGGGATACGACCGAGAGGTCGCCCGCCAGATCGGCGTCGGACTGAACCGCGGGGCCGAGATGGCGAACGTCTCGATCATCGGCGGGGAGATCGCTGTCGTCCCTGAGCTCGTGCGGGAATTCGACCTCGCGGGCACCTGCTTCGGGGCCGTCCGGAAGTCGAAGATCATCGACGGTCGGGCGATCCGCCCTGGAGACGTCATCGTCGGCCTGCCCAGCAACGGGATCCATGCGAACGGCCTGACGCTCGCCCGCCGGGTCCTGCGTGACGCGTCGCTCACGGTGTTCGACAAGGTCGGCGGAACCGGGCGTCCCTGGGGCGAGGAACTCCTCGAGCCCACGGCGATCTACGTCCGACCGATCCTGCGGGCGCTCCGACGCGGGAAGGTCCACGGGATGGCGCACATCACTGGAGGCGGGCTTCGCAACCTCATCCGCCTCAAGTCGAAGGTCGAGTTCCGCATCACAAAGCCGCTCGACGTGCCACCCCTGTTCCGCGAGCTGCAGTCGCTCGGGGGGATCGAAGACCGGGAGATGTATCAGACGTTCAACATGGGAATGGGTTTCGCGGTCGTTGCGCCGGAGGCGACGGCGAAGACCGTCGTTCGGTCCCTCCAGCCCGACGTGAACGCACGGATCGTCGGAGAGGTCGATCGCGGCAGCGGCGTGTCCCTGCCGGAGCTCGGCCTCGCGTGGACGAATTACTGAGACCGATCGCATGGCCCGGCAGCGTAAAACGAATCGACGACGACCCGCGGAGCCCAAAGGGGCGACCGCCGTGGGGAAGGCGTCGAGTACGACCGGAAGCGGCGTTGCCCTCGACGCCGTCGCCACGCGCGATCCGAAAACGGACGCGTACCGGGAACGCGTCGGATTCCCGGGGGAGCCGCCGTTCACCCGTGGAATCCATCCGACGATGTACCGGGGTCGGCTCTGGACGATGCGCCAGTACGCCGGTTTCGGGACCGCGAAGGAGACGAACCGACGGTTCAAGTACCTCTTCGCCCAAGGCAACGAAGGGCTGAGCGTTGCGTTCGACCTGCCGACCCAGATGGGCTACGACAGCGACGCACCGATGGCCCGCGGAGAAGTCGGACGCGTCGGCGTCGCGATCTCGACGGTCGAGGACATGGACACCCTGCTCGATGGCCTCCCGCTCGATCGGGTGAGCACGAGCATGACGATCAACGCGACCGCCGCGATCCTGCTTGCCCTTTACCTGGCCGTCGGCGAGGCGCGCGGCGTCGCCCGGGGATCGCTTCGCGGGACCGTCCAGAACGACATCCTGAAGGAGTACATCGCGCGGTCGACGTACATCTACCCGCCCGCGCCCTCGATGCGCCTCGCCCTCGACGTGATCGAGTTCTGCTCCCGCGAGGCGCCCCGGTGGAACGCGATCAGCGTGAGCGGCTACCACATCCGCGAGGCGGGAGCGACCGCCGCCCAAGAGATCGGGTTCACCCTCGCGAATGGAATCGCATATCTGGAGGCGGCTGTGTCTCGAGGCCTCGACGTCGACGCGATCGCGCCG
>VBAL01000200.1 GCA_005888595.1 Candidatus Segetimicrobium genomatis | reverse complement strand
TCACATGGGCATCGAGCACCGGCGCCGTGGCGACGGTGAACGACAGTGGGCTGGTGACGGGGGTGGCGGCAGGCACGGCCACGATCAGCGCGACGAGCGGCGGAGTCACGGGCACGGCGACCGTCACAGTGGCGGCGCCGGTCACGACCCCCGGAACCGTGGCGGATCTGGCGGTGACAGGCGTGACGGACAGCTCGGTGACGCTCGCCTTCACCGAAGTGACCGACGGGACGGGCCTGCCGGCGAGCTATGATGTCCGCTGGGCCGCGGGCGCGCTTACCTGGAGCGCGGCGACTGCTGTCGCCCAGGGCAGTTGCAAGGTCCTGCTGGCCGGCACAGTGATCGGGGCGCGGCGGAGCTGTACGGTGCTGGGGCTGGCCGCCGCCAAAGCCTATCAGTTTCAGCTGGTGGCGTTCCGGGGCACGCTGAACGTGAACGCGGTGTTCGGGCGACCCGCCGGTCGTGCCCGTGGCGTCGGTCACGGTGAGCCCGGCCCCTGGAACTGTGCCCGTGGGGCAAACGCTACAGCTCACTGCGGCGCCGGCGGACTCGGGAGGCAACCTGTTGAGCCAGCGAGTGGTGACGTGGGCGAGCAGTAACACCGCCGTCGCCACGGTGAGCGGCAGCGGGCTGGTGAGCGGGCTAGTGACCGGGACGGTGACGATCACGGCGACCAGCGGAGGTGCCAGCGGGAGCTCGGCGATCTCGGTGACGGCGACCAAGCCGGGCACGGTGAGCGACCTTGCGGTCGTCGGGACGACGGACACATCCGTAACGCTGTCATTCACGGAGGTGGCCGATGGTACGGGGCGGCCGGCGAGCTATGACGTGCGCTACGCCGTCGGCACGCTGTCCTGGAGCGCCGCCCCGAGCGTGACGCGCGGCAGTTGCGCCGCGCCGGTAGCGGGGAGTGTCATCGGGGCGAAGCGCAGCTGTACGGTGCTGGGGCTTGCCGCAGCGACGGCCTATCAGGTCCAGCTGGTGGCGTTCCGCGGCACACTGAACGTGAACGCGGTGTTCGGGGGGCTGTCCAACATCGCCTCGGGCACCACGATGGCCGCCTCCGATCCACCCGCCCCGCCTGCGGTCGCCGCGGTGAGCGTGAGCCCAACGAGCGTGAGCTTGACGGTGGGAGGGAGCCTGCAACTCACGACCACCCTCAAGGACTCAGCCGGGAACGTCTTGACCGGCCGCACCGTCACCTGGGCGACAAGCCAGGCGCCTGTGGCCACGGTGAGCGGCAGTGGGCTGGTGAGTGGGGTGGCGGCGGGTCCGGCGACGATCACGGCGACCAGTGAAGGCAAGAGTGGGACGGCGGCGTTGACGGTGACGGCGACCGTGACCAACCCCGGGACGGTGACGGATCTGGCGGTCGCGGGCGTGACGGACACGGCGCTGACGCTGGCCTTCACCGAGGTGAGCGATGGCACGGGGCAGCCGGCCAGCTATGACGTGCGCTACGCCGTCGGCACGCTGTCCTGGAGCGCCGCCCCGAGCGTGGGGCGCGGCAGTTGCACCACGCCGGTGGCGGGGAGTGTCATCGGGGCCAAGCGCAGCTGCACGGTGCTGGGCCTCACGGCGGCGACGGGCTATCAGGTCCAGCTGGTGGCGTTCCGCGGCACGCTCAATGTGAATGCGGTGTTCGGGGCCCTCTCCAACCTGGCCAGCGGCACGACCGCGGCTTCGACGGCGCCGGTGGCCACGGTGACCCTCAGTCCCGCGAGTGCCAGTCTCGCCGTGGGGGCGACGCAGCCGCTGACGGCCACGCTCAAGGATGCCGCCGGCAACGTGCTGACGGGGCGGAGCGTGACCTGGGCGACGAGCAACGCGGCGGTGGCGACGGTGAACGGCAGCGGGCTGGTGGCGGGTCTGGTCGTCGGCGCGGTCACCATCACGGCGACGAGTGAGAGCCGGAACGGCACCGCGGCGATCACGGTGACGGCGCTGCCTCCGCCCGGTGCGTGGCCGAACGAGCCCACCGGGATGACGGTCGTCACCGACATGCCGTGGAACGTGACCACGGGGCTCGGCTGGACGGCCTGGCCGCACGCGATGGGGGACGCCAGCATCGTGGCGGACGCGTCCGCGTCGTTCTCGCCGGTGAACGTGCTGCAGCAGCGCTATCCGATCGGGTTTGTCGGGGGCGACTCCCCGAGCAATGTGAACTATGACCTGCCGCCGGGGATGCGCGAGCTCTACGTCGGCATGTGGTGGAAGCCGAGCAATCCGTGGCAACCGCATTCGAGCGGCGTGAACAAGATTGCGTTCTTCAAGTATGCCGACGGGACGAACCAGGAACTCGCGGTGATGCGCGGCACCGGTCCCTACTACCTGGAGATCGAGCGCGAGTCCACCGAGACGCTCTGGCTGGGCTTTGAGAACGTGCCGGTGACGCTGGGGGTGTGGCATCGGCTGGAGTTCTATTTCAACCCCACCGGGGGGATCATCAAGTTCTGGTTCGACGGGACGCTCGTCGGGAATTACAGTGGGCGCTCGTTTCCGAATCAGGACTGGGGCTTCATCTCGATCGATCCGACCTGGGGCGGCGTGGGCGAGTCCAAGAGTGAGACGGACTACTACTGGTACGACCACACCCACATCAGCTGGCGCTGAGGCCGCCCCGGGCGGCGGCGGCGAAGGTCGGCCTTAAGCGCCACCGTGTTGGTGCCGCTGCGTGCGAATCCAGGGCCTGTCCCCCACCATGCGGAGGGCCCGAACTGCTGTCCCGATCCGCCACAGCACATAGATCGGCAGGAACGCGAAGGCCGAGACGGCGCGCGCCGGTTCCGGGTGGACCGCCAGGGCGGCTATCGTGTACGCCGTGGGACGCAGGAGCGACGCTCCCAGTGCACCGACGAGCAGTCCTCCTGCCGGCGGATGGAGGATGAGGCTGAGGAGGCTACACAGCAGCACGAGGCCGAGGTGCAACGCCGGTCCCGGTGCCGCCAGCTCCGCGATGGCGTCGAGCTTCTGAGGGAAGGTGATGTAGCGGCTGAGCAGGAGCCGGGGGCCTCGACGGGCCAGGACGGTGAGCCTGCCGGCCGTCCATCGCTCGCG
>VBAL01000212.1:505-3778 GCA_005888595.1 Candidatus Segetimicrobium genomatis | reverse complement strand
GCGTACGCCGCCCCTCGAGCAGCACGCTGCGGGCCTGGTCGAACAGCCGCTGGTCTTCGAGCGCCACCGCCCATTCGCGCCACGGCGCCTCATCGCCGCCCCCCCCCCGTCCCTGCGCCGCCCACCGCCGCGCCACGACCTCCACGCTGTCCAGCTCGCCCAGGCCGGCGTAAGTGCGCAGCTCGACGCCGCGCAGCGGCGAGCTGAGCGAATCCCGGGCGAGCGCACGATGCACCAGCGGCAGCAACTCGCGCAGCCGGCCGAGCGGCGGCAGGACGCGCTCGAGCCCAAGCAGCGCCGCGAGGTTCGCCGTGTCGCCGCGCAGTGTGGCGAGGTAGACCGCCGCGGCCTGGTCGAGCTTCCCCTGGCGCTCCAGCTCGAACCCCTGCCCGATGGCCTGCGCTCGCGCCGTGCCACCCCCCCCAAGGCAGGGCGGCAGGCGCATTGAGGCGGCGGAAGTACTCGAGCACCAGCCTGCGCTGCTCGGGCGTGAGACCGCGCAGGTCTTCCCAGGTCGGGTAGCGCAGCCGCGGGCCCGCGCCCGTCGCCCCCGGCGTCAAAACGCCGGGGAGGTGGACGCTGTCGCCGATCGCCGGGCGGCTGGTGCGCTCCTGCTGATCGTCGGGCTCGGGCCCGGTGAGTGTCCTGCCCGCGTCGAGCAGGCGGCGGTACAACTGCTGCTGCCGCTCGATCGTGGGGCGGTCGAGCCGGCCCGCGTCGAGCTGGCGCGCGAGATCGCGGGCTTCCTGAGCCAGCGGGCCTGCCGCCGAGCTGGCACCCTCGGCTTGCAGCCGCTCGAGCTGCTGCGCCAGCGCGCGCTGTCGGGCCGCGAGCGCGCGCAGCTGCTGCAGCACCGCCTGGCCGCCCGGCCCGATCATCGGCAGCAGGCTCTGGGCGTCGCCGTTCAGTCCCTGCTGTTGCCCCGCCATGCGCAAAAGCTGCTCCATCGCTTCCTGGAAGCCGGTCCCCGACTTCGCGTCGGCGACCGCCTGGCGACTGCGCGCCAGCGCGTACGCCGTCGCATTCAACGCGTCGAGCGCCTCCCCGGCGAGCGCTTGCGCGGCCGCGGTGTTGGGCTGGGCCTGCTCGAGCTGCTCGCGGGCCGCCCCCATCTGCCGTTGCGCGAAGCCGATGGCGCTCTCCAACCCGGGGGAGACGAGCGCGTGCCGTCCCGACGCCGCCCGGATCTGCTGCGCCACGGCCTCCGCCCCTTCCTCTATTGATGCCTGCTGCGCCCGGGTCGCGGCGCCGCCCTGGGCACGCTGCAGCTCCGCCGCCACTCGCTCCTGGCGTTGCGCCAGGTCGGCCGTCTCGCTCATCGCGCGGTCCAGTGCCGCGAGCGCTTCCTGGCGCCACTGGGCTGCGAGCGAGTCCCGCTGGCCCCGCAGTTGTTCCGGGAGCGAATCGAGCGCGGCCGCGGCCTCACGCCCCGCGTCGCCGGCGCCGGCCCGGTCCGCTTGCGCCGCGCTCTGTGCCGCCCGCCCCATCGCGTGCCGGGCGCGCCCCGCTGCGGCGCGCGCCGCGGCGAGGGGGAGAGGAGCTGCGGCGGCCTCGCGTCGCGTCTCCTGCGCCAAGTCCCGCGCCGCCTCGGCGATGCCGCGCGAGAGCGTGTCGGCGCGCTCCGTGAGCGCGCGCTCCGCCGCCGCGGCCACCGAATCGGCGCGCGGCGCGGATTCCCGGTTCCACTCCTGCTGGCGATCCCGCAGCTCCGCGGCGTCTGCCGCAAGGGAGGCGAGCTGCCCCTCCACCGCCGCGCGGCGAAACAGCTCCCGGCTGCGCTCCAGGGCCTGGCGCAGCTCTCGCTGCGCCTCCGCCAGCCGTTGCAGCGCCTGTCGCATGGCCTCGGGGTCGAGTCGCGCCAACGCGTCCTGGAGTTCCCGCATCCGCTGCTCGAGCTCCGGGGTGATGGCCCGTTGCAGCATCTCCTGCACCTCGCGCAGCCGCGCCTGGAACGCGGTGTCGTCCACGCCGGCTGCGTGCGCCGCCCGCGCGATCTCGTCCACCGCACGCGCCAGCTCGCGGACCCGCTGCGCCACCGCCTCCTGCTGCCGGGCCACCTCGCCCGCGCGCTGCGATGCCTGGAACGGCAGCGTCCCCGCCTGGGAGGCGGCCGGGGGGGGGGGGGGGGGAGGGGTGCGGCCGTTGGCCGGGACGGTCGTCGCATCCCGGGCGCGTTCCTGCGCGAGATCGGTCGTGCGCTCGCTCAGCGCCCGTTGCGTCGCGCTCAGGGACTCCACCGCCGTGGCCACATCGCGGGCCGCCTCGCGGGCCGCGGCCCGCAGCTCCTCGCGACTCGGCAGCCGCAGCGCGTACTCCCTGCTCACGCCCTCGTGCGGCACGGGCGCATCGTCCCACGCTTCGACGCGGAAGCGCAGCGTGTCGCCCGGGAGCAGGCCGCGCTGCACGGCGTTCAGCTCGCCCTGCACGATCGCCCGATCGCCCAGGCCGCTCACGTCCAGCGAGTCGCGCACCGGAGCGCCCACTTTGCCCGTCTGGCTCCTGCGCCAGCTCACCACGCTCAGGCGCGAGAGCCCGTGGTCGTCGCGCACGTCGATCACGAGGGGCTGGCGCAGCGACAGCGGCAGGGTCGTGTCGCCGCCCGGCACCGGCACGGTCACGACGGGCGCGGAATCGGGAACGATTCGCACGACGAGCTGCGGCGGCTCGCCCTCGAACGGCGTCGTCCCCTCCCCCGTGAGCGTGAGTCGCCAGCCGCCGCTCGCGCGCGGTGCGAGGCTCCCCGTGAACCGCGCGCCGTTCACCCGCAGCGGCAGCGTCTCCTCTCTCCCTCGCCCTCCCCTGTCGCGCGTCCACACCGCTGCCGCCAGCGGCACGCTCGCGAGGCCCGTCGTCTGCAGCACCGTGCCCTCCGGCAGCGCCACCGTGTCGGTCCCCAGGAGCACGGGCTCGTCGGGCCGATCGAGGTATGCGGGGTAGCGGGCGGTAACGGCGAGCTCGGCGAGGAAGGCCGGGAGGGCCACGGAGACGCGCAGCTCGGCGCTCCGCCGGCCGCCGCTCGTCGCGCGGAGGTAGAGGTCGTTCTGGAGGGGGCCGAGCCGTCGGATCGCGCGGCCCGCGGTATCGAGCGGCACGGCGGCAGGGCGCCATGTCTCGCCCGGCCCGCGCGTCCACAGCGTGGCGCGCGTGCCGCCCGGCACTTCGAGCGTCACGATGACCCGGTCGCCGCGGCGCACCGTGCCGCGGTCCACCGCGAGCCGCACGGGCGCACGCGCGTCGGCCAGCGCGCGCAGCGGATGCCAGAACGCGGCCGCG
>VBAL01000212.1:0-453 GCA_005888595.1 Candidatus Segetimicrobium genomatis | reverse complement strand
GCCGCGTCACCCGCGACAGCCGGCGATGCACGTCCCCGGCCGCCCGAGCGACGGCGTCGACCGCCCGGGCGTCGGCGGCGGCGAGCAGCGCCGCGCTCGCCCGCTCCCCACCGGCCGCCGGCGCGAGCAGCGTGACGACGCTCCCCGCGCGGCTCCCGGCGGCGCGTTCGACCAGCGCGCCGAGCACCCTGGGCGCCGCGGCGCGGCGAGCCCGCCGCACCACCCAGACGGCCAGCCCCACCACGGCGAAGATCGCCGCCCAGGCGCCCAGCACGCCGGCGAGATGCGGCGCCAGGCGCAGGCCGCCCGCCGCGGCCGCGAGGGCGAGGCCTGCGCCGGCCAGCGCCACTGCCAGCGTGCGGGCGCGGGCGTGGGGCCGCCCCAGCCGCCCCAGCCGGCGCGCTGTTTCGGTCATTGCGCCGAGCTCACCGCGTAGGTGAAGAGATTCACGCC
>VBAL01000211.1 GCA_005888595.1 Candidatus Segetimicrobium genomatis | reverse complement strand
TCCGGAACTGGATCGATACTTATGATCCCGCGAAGCAGGCCGACGCTGCGAAGCTCGCCTTCGAATCCTCGCCGATCGCGTATGTGAAGGATTGGCGCTCGCCGGTATTACTGATCCACGGCGACGACGACCGCAACGTGCAGTTCAGCCAGACGGTGCAGCTCGCCGAGGCGCTGCGGCGCCAGGGCGTGACCGTCGAGCAGCTCATTTTCCCGGACGAGATCCACGATTTCCTGACGCACGCGCACTGGCTCGCGGCATACCATGCGGCGGCGCAGTTTTTCGGTAGGAGGTTGGGGAAATGAAGCGTTTTCCGTAGTCCGTTATCCGTTTTCCGTCCGGATGACGGAATACGGACGACGGATAACGTCTTTAGTGCACCCCCCCCATCAGGTTCCGCACCGGCTTGATCAGGAGCAACATGACCAGCGCAGCGACGAGCATCGTGCCCGCGGTGGCGCCGAACAGCGACATCAGCGGCATTCGGCTGATGAACCCCGCCGCCCACCCGGCGAGCTTGTTCCCCGCGGCATTGGACAGGAACCACACGCCCATCATCAGGCCGACGACCCGCGTCGGGGCGAGCTTCGTCACGACCGAGAGCCCGACGGGGCTGAGACTCAGCTCGCCCAGCTCCTCGATGAAATAAGCTCCCACCAGCCACAGCGGGGTCACCTTCACCCCACCTTGGGCGATCCTTCCGGCAGGCATGAGCAGGAGGAACGCGAGTCCCATGAACAGGAGCGCCCACGCGAACTTCGCGGGCGAAGACGGCTGACGCGAGCCGAGCCGCACCCATAGCCACGCGAAGATCGGCGCGAGGATGATCACGAACAGGGCCTGGATCGAGACGAACCACGACGCGTAGAGCTTGAGGCCGAACAGACGGAGGTCGACGTACCGGTCGGCGAACAGGTTGAGCGTCGAGCCCGCCTGCTCGTACCCGGCCCAGAACAGCGTCGCGAACGCGAAAAATACGACCACCGCGGCGAGGCGCTTGCGCTCTTGCGCCGTGAAGCTCATCAGCCACCGCCATAACAGGATGGGGATCCGGATGAGAGTGGGCAGAACCGCCAGCAACACGTGGCGCAACCCGAGCGTCATCCCTACGCCTGCGCAGGCAAAGCCGAGGTGCCAGTCGACCTGCTGCGCGAGGTATCCGGCGATGAGCGGCCCGATGAACGCGCCGAGGTTGATCCCCATGTAGAAGATCGAGAACCCTGCGTCGCGGCGTTCGTCACCCTGCTCGTACAGCGAGCCGACCAGAGTGCTCACATTGGGCTTGAGGAGGCCGGTTCCGATCACGATGAATGAGAGGCCGGCATAGAAGAACGGCAGCGCGTGGAAGGCAAGCGTGAAGTGACCGAGGGCGATGATGATTCCCCCGACGAGGACACTCCGGTAGTGGCCCAGCCAACGGTCGGCGATGATGCCGCCGAAGATCGCGGCGAACCAGACGCTCCCGGTGTACGTCCCGTACACAGACCCCGCACGCGCGTCGTCGAAGCCGAGCGCGTGCACCATGTAGAGGATGAGGAACGCCCGCATCCCGTAGTAGCTGAAGCGCTCCCACATCTCGGTGAAGAACAGCGTGGACAGGCCGCGTGGATGGCCCGCCCAACCCGAGGTGTCCCGCCCGCCGACCGCGCTCCCGGGAGCGGCCGTCATGGGGCTCTTCCGAGAGAAGTCAGGTGAACAGGTCGTCCTGCCCTGCCGGCTCGATCACCGGGGCCGGGCGCAGCAGCTCGCTCAGATGCAGCTCCCATTTCTCCACGTCGAAATGGTGCTCGTGTTGCAGCGCGCGCCGCAGCACCGGTGAGAACTCGTGGAACGCCTCCAACAGCTCCCGCGTGGCCTCGCGCAAGGCCTGCGTCTGGAAGCTCTCGTCGCTCGCGCCCATGTCCTCGAGGATGCTCTGCTCCGTGCGCGACGCCACGATCGGCTCGGCGCGGCCCTCCACGAACACATTGGTGCGCTGGCCCGGCCCGCGCCCTTCTTCGATCGGCATCAGGCCGAGGATGCGGTCGGACCGCCAATACTTGCCGTAGCCCAGGAAGACCATGCGGTCGCGCTTGATGTCCATGGGGCGTTCTCCGTGTTCCGTTATCCGTTTTCCGTACGGACGACGGAAAACGGACGACGGATAACGCTGTTCATCGTCCCCGCCGCCGCGCCAGAATGTCGTCCAACGCCACTCGATCGATCTTCCCATCCATGCGGACCCGCACGTCGTAATTCTCCCAATACATGAAGTTCGCCAGCGCCTCGAGGAACTTCGGGGTCGCGGTCCCCTGGGCCGCATCCAGCCACTTCTGCGGCTGGTTCAGCGGCTCGCGCAGCAGAATCGGCTCGAGCTGCTTCACGATGTCCGGCGTGATCGGGACCAGGTCCTCGGCGCGGCTCTGAAAGAAGTAGAGCTGATGCAGCCGGTAGAGCCGCAGCAGCTCGCGGATCGGCTGGCTGTCGTCGTAGACGCGCAGGTCGATGTAGCGGTCGTTGCCGCCCAGGTAACCGGCACCGGCGCGCACCACGAGCAACGCGGCCGATTCCATCCCGCGCTTGTCGCCCCCCCCCGCCTGACCTGCCACGAGCGCCGCCAGCAAACGATCGGCCAGCGCCCCCCCGGCGTGCTGGAACGCCTCGGCCATGTTCTTCACGGTCTGGTCCGACACCATGATGTTCGCCTGGGCCGCGAAAAAGCGGCCGACGATCATCTGGCCCTTCCCGGCCGCGATGATGTCGCCCGCGGGAGTCAGGGTTCGCCCTCCCGCCCAGTCGAAGCAGGAGTCTCCCGTCCAGCTGGCGGTGTTGCCGCGCGCGTCCACCATGCCGACCTGACGCTGCGCGCGGCGCGGATCGCTGCGCATCACGATCCGCAATACTTCCGGTGCGGACGCGCCCAGCGCCATCAGCTCGAGACCGCGCTCGCCGTAGGCGGTGTTGCCGAGCGACTGCGTCGCCACCGCGCCCACCCCCGCCCGGGCCCACGGCACGATCCCACCGACGTTCGGGAACTTGGATTGTACCGCGACGCCCAGATCCCCGGTAGCGGAGTCCCAGGCGACGATGCTGTACGTATGGGCGCGCTTCTGAAGATCGGCGGGGGCGGGTAGCTGCAGCAGCACGGCAAGCACGAAGAGCATGCGTCAATCCTTTCGCAGTTTCTTCTTCATCTCCTCGAGCTGCTTCTCGGCGGCCGCCTCGCGCGCCGCCCGATCCATCTCCGACTTCAGAAGCTCGTCCCGCACGTCCATCCCGGGACGCTCGCCGCCCGCCGCCTGCAGGTCACGCCACGCCTCCTCCGTACTCCGGTCGGCGCTCGCCTGGGGTCGGCCCAACTCCGCCTTGCGCAGCTGCGCCTGCATCTCCCCCAAGTCGCGCTCGGCGAGCGCCAGCTCTTCCTGCTGCGCGCCGCGCTTGCGCTCGAGCACGCCCACACGCTCCCGGTGCTTCGCCGTGAACCGCTGGGCCACCTCCACTGTTTCCCCGTCCTGGATCTCGGCGGCGAGGCGGCCCCGCCGCTCG
>VBAL01000019.1:7578-28807 GCA_005888595.1 Candidatus Segetimicrobium genomatis | reverse complement strand
AGCGTATCGCCGGCGACGGCCATCCCCTTGGGCCCGTTGAGGCGGACCCCCGCCCGGGTCCCATCGATCCACTTTAGTTCCAGGATGCGGCCATCGGGTGCCACCCGGGAGATGAAACCATTGCCATCGGCGGCCGTGGGGTCGCCGTTGATATTGCTGACCAGATAGATGTCGCTCCGCGCCTCATAGAAAATCGATTCCGGCGTTTGGAATCCTCCTGACACCAGGATCGGCGGCGCCATTGGCGCTGTCGCAGCGGCCTGTGCGAGCCCGACCACGAGTACCGCGATGAACAATTCCGCGCCCGTGTGAGATTTCATGGGTCTCCTCCGCAGCGATTTCAAAGGGGTCTGACCCCTTTGAAGACTTTTGTTTCGCCCCGCGAGACGGACAGGCCACGGAGCTTTCCTACGAGAAGATCGACTTCGGGAGGTACGCCGCCACCACCCAGTTGGGGACATCGACGACCTCGCTGATCCGCAGGTCCGCGGCCACGCTACACAGGGCGTAGGCCAGGTCTGGGCTGAGCCGGTATTCCTTCCCCAGGTAGTCAATCGCGTCCCGCACCGCATCCCTGGCCGCCTGCATCAGGTCGGGGGCGATGCCGGTGGTGGCGTAATAGCCGCGCTCGTCCACGTGCCGCGTCGGCGGGGACGGAATGGCAAACTGCGGCCGTCGCAAGTTGGCGCGCTTCTGCAGCGTGAATTTCAAGGTGACCACCATCGGTGACTCCACCGCCGTCCCGCACACCTCCCCGTCGCCTTGCGCGGCATGCGTGTCCCCCACGGAAAATAGAGCGCCGGGCACCTGCACCGGCAGCCGCAGGGTGGAGCCACGGGTCAGATCGCGGATGTCCATGTTCCCGCCGACCTCGCGGGGCGGCACGACCGAGTGGAGTCCCATTTGCGCGGGAGCGACTCCGATCGTGCCCGGAAACGGCCGCACCGGCAGCCGGATGCCGGGGGCGAACTCGACACCCCCGGCGCCATAGCTGCTGATGTGCAGGAACGGGGTGGGAAAGTCCTCGGCCAGCAGCCCGAACCCGGGGATGATGGCCGTCCACCCCCACCCACTTCCCTCGAAGTCAACGATATCCACCACCAGGGCATCACCCGGCTGCGCCCCTTCGACGAAGACCGGCCCGGTCACCGGGTTCACGCGGGCGAAATCGAGCGCGGCGACGTCCTTGGTGGTGGAAGTCTTGCCGAGCTGTCCGCCGCTGGCATCCACCACCTCGAACACTGCCGTGTTACCCGGAGTGACCCGCAACACCGGCTCGAACGCATTGTTCCAGCCGAAATGATGCCGAGCTTTGTGGATGGTCGGATAACTCATTGCACCAACCGCACCTCGGTGTAGTGTACCGGGATGTGAATGGGGTCGTTGAACAATCCGGGCGGCCCTCCCATGCGCGCAGTATGCATCGTGTATCGCTTCTCGTGGAAGATGGGGATCCACGGCGCATCCTGCATCACGAGGCGATAAATCTCACGGTACTTCGCATCGCGTGCAGCGGCCTGATTCGCCTGCACCATTGCGTCGGCCTCTTCCACCATCTTCTCCACGCGCGGGTTGCAGTACCAGGCCCAGTTCCACGTCCCTTGCGCCAGCGAACTGCAGGAGAGGATGGGCCAGTAGAAATCATTGGGATCGGGATAGTCGGCGATCCACGCCATCCCTCCGGACCACACCAGCGGCGCCTGCCCCTTGGTCCCGCCGGCCTCGATCACCGTACTCTGGGCCAGGGTCTTTAACTCAGCCTTGACGCCGATGGCGGCCAGGTCCTGCTGGATGGCCTGGGCAATGCGCGGATTCGGGTCGGTGTTGTTGGCGTACAGGACCGTAGAGAATCCGTTGGGATAGCCGGCCTCGGCCAGCAGTTTCTTGGCTTGCGCCACGTCAAACACGTACCCCTTGTACTCCTTGTCGTAGCCGGGCATCAGCGGCGGCAGGACCTGCACCGCCGGGACGGCCCGGTTGTTGATGATGCGGATGATGCGCTGCTTGTCCACGGCCATGTTCAGCGCCCGGCGCACGCGCACATCGGTGAAGGGTTTCACCTGTGTGTTAATGGTGACGTAGCCGGTTTGCAGTTGATCGCCGACGGCGACCAGGGTGCGCAACTTGGTGTCATTCATTACTTTGGTGAACTCCGCAGGCGGGACGCCGTCGCCGAGGATGTCCACCTCGCCGCGCTGCAGCTTTAAGAACGCGACGTTGGGCTCCACGCCGACCTGGAAGACGATTTCGTCCAGGTAGGGCCTGCCTTTGATGAAGTAATCGGAGTTGCGCACCAGCACCAGCCGCTGCCCCAGCACCCACTCTTTCACCTTGTAGGCTCCGCTGCCCACCGGTTTATGGCCAAAATCAGCCCCGGCTTTCTCGATTTCTTCCTTGGGGACCACGTACGCAAAGTTCAAGGCCATGATATGCAGGAAGGCGGCGTTAGCCTTGCTGAGCGTGAAGACCACGGTGTATTTATCAGGGATCTTGACCCCACTGACTTCCTTGGCTTTGCCGTCGGTGAACTCTTTCACCCCCGCGATGTCGCCGAAAAACCCAGCCCCGGGGCTCTGGGTCTTGGGATTGAGCGTGCGCTCCAACGAGTACCTCACGTCGGCGGCCGTGACCTCGCGGCCGTTGTGGAACTTCACGCCCCGCCGCAGTTTGAACGTGTACGTCTTGCCGTCGGGAGAAACCGTGAACGACTCCGCCAGGTGGGGCACCAGCGTCGTCGTGCCCGGCTCATAGTCCATCAGCCCGTCGAAGATGGACTTGATGATCGACCAGTTTTGCCAGTCGTACCCGATGGCCGGGTCCAGAGTACTGATATCGTCTTTGAAGGTCACGGTCATCGCGTTCCCGCGGTTCTGTCCCCAGGTCGGCGCGACCGGCGATACCAGGAGCGCCAAGCCCACTAACACCGCCAGCCCCATCCACCTTTGCCTCATATGCTCACCTCCAGTGCGTTTTCCCATCTCGACTAACCCCCTCACCATATGGTTGGGCGCTACCCGCCCCCACCTTATCCATAACGAATCTTCGGATCCAGCCACGGGTACGCCAGATCCGCCAGCAGGTTGCCGGTGACGATAGCCAATGCCGACACCACCACCACGCCCATGATCACCGGAATGTCCACAATCTGGATGGCCTGCCAGGCCAGCTGCCCGATGCCGGGCCAGCTGAACACCGACTCGACCACGACGACGCCCCCCATGAACGTGCCGATGTCCAGTCCCACCATCGAGACCACCGGCAGCAGCGCGTTCCGGACGGCGTGTCTGAGGATCACCCTGGGTTCGCTCAGTCCCTTGGCACGTGCGGTGCGCACGTAGTCCTGATTGATGACATCCAGCATCGCCGAGCGCATCACCCGCGCATACCATCCGCCGCCGGCGATCCCCAGGGCAAACGCCGGCAGGATCACGTGCGCGGGCGTGCCGTAGCCGCCAAGCGGGAATAGGCCCCAGCGATACGCCAGCCAGTACAGCAAGAATAGCCCCACCACGAACTGCGGGGCCGACACACCCAGAAATGCGCCCAACATCACCGAGCTGTCCACCGCCGAGCGCCGCCGCAGCGCCGACAGCATGCCGGCCGGGAGGCCGATGAGCAACTCAAACGCTATCCCGCCGAGCATCAGCCAGAACGTCGCCGCCAGCCGCGAGCGCAGCAAGTCGGTGACCTCGATTTTTTGCGCATAGGAACGGCCGAGGTTCCCCCGCAGGAGGCGGCCCAGGTAGCGCGCGTACTGCACGGGGAGCGACTGATCCAGCCCGAGCTCGCTGCGAATCCGCGCCACGGTATCCGCGGTGGCGCTGCGGCCGGCGATCATGCGCGCCGGATCGGCCGGCAGCGCGTACAATAGCGCAAAGGTGATCACGGTTACGCCCAGCAGGATCACGACCGACTGCGCCAGACGCCGGATCAGGTACCCGCCCATCAGCGGCCCCGCAGCTGTGGATCGATCGCATCGCGCAGGGCATCGCCGACCAGGTTGAAAGCCAGCGAGGTGAGCAGAATCGCTGCGCCGGGGAACGCCACCAGCCACGGCGCTTCCAGGAAATACGACTGGCTCTCATTGATCGTCCCGCCCCAGCTGGGCGTGGGCGGACGGACCCCCACGCCCAGGAACGAGAGCGATGCTTCAAACATCACCGTGGTGGAGATGCCCAGCGTGCCCCACACCAGCAAGATCGGAAGCAGATGCGGGAACAGGTGCTTCCAGAAAATTCTGTAGGTCGGCACACCCAGGGCCCGCGCGGCCTCGATGAACTCGCGCTGGCCGACGGATAGCACCTGGCTGTAGATGATCCGCGCGATCCACACCCAGTTCACCATGGCAATCACCAGGGCCACGATCCACATGCTGGGCCGGAGGATCGCCGCCAGGGCAATGGCCAGAATCAAGGCCGGGAACGCCATCATCATGTCGGTCAACCGCATGAACGCAGTGCTCACCCACCCGCGGAAGTAACCCGCTACGGCGCCAAAGAACGTCCCGATCGTCAGGGCCGCCCCATTCGCCAACAGACCGATCAGCAGCGAAATGCGCGCGCCGTAGAGCAGGCGCGTCAGGAGGTCCCGGCCCAGCAGGTCGGTCCCCAGCCAGAAGCGGCTCGACGGCGCCAGCGGCCGGCCCTCCAGCGATAGACCGTCGGTGAACTGCCGCGCGGGATCGTAGGGTGCGATCCAGGGCGCCAGCAGCGCCACGCCGATCACGATGGCCATCACGACCAATCCAAACAGGGCGGGGCGGTTGCGCTTGACCCGGTCCCACACCGTGGCCGGGGGCCGGACGCGCGTCCGGCCCGGCGCGGCCACCGGCACGATCACCGCCGCGTTTTCAGAGCGTTCAATCGATCCCACAGAAATGACTGTCCTATTTACACCCGCGCCATGGTCGCTCCTCCCAATCTTGTTCATCGCAACGAGCGAAATCCACCGGCCCGCTCCGCGGGCAACCTCGGTGGGCGCCACCTGCCTCGCGTGTGCGTCCGGCGCAGGGCTTTGCCGGAGGAAGGTGTAAGAGAGCCATTCATGGATGCGCGAACGCTCGTGGCAACTGATCTGGCCGCACTGATTCATCCCCTCCACCATCCCGCCGATCACCAGGCCCCAGTGGTCTTCGTAGAAGGGCACGGCGCGGTCTTGCGGGATGCCGACGGCCGTGAATACCTCGACGGGCTGGCGTCGCTGTGGAATGTGAATGTGGGCCACGGCCGGGCCGAGCTGGCCGACGCCGCCGCTGCGCAGATGAGGACGCTGGCGTACGCGTCGGCGTACACCGGATACACGAACGCCCCCGCCGTCCGTCTTGCGGAGCGGCTGCTGCGGGTGGCCTATGCTAACCTCTCCGGCGTGTATTTCACGACCGGCGGAGCGGAGTCGAACGAGACGGCGTTCAAACTCGCCCGCTATTTCTGGCGCCGGCAGGGCCGTCCGGGGAAGACGAAGATCATCTCCCGGATCCACGGCTATCACGGCCTGACCCTGGCAGCGATGAGCGCCACCGGTATGCCGTCCTTCCACGCGATGTTCCAGCCAGTCGTGCCCGGTTTCACGCACGTCGTGCCCTCTTACCCGTATCGGTACCCCGGCTCTGGCGCCGCTGCGCTGGAGGAGGCCATCACACGGGAAGGGCCGGACACCGTGGCCGCGTTTATCGCCGAGCCTGTCATCGGCGCGGGGGGCGTGATTCCCCCGACGCCGGACTACTTCCCCGCGGTGCGAAAGATCTGCGACCGGTATGACGTGCTGTTCATCGCCGATGAAATCATCACCGGATTCGGCCGGACCGGTCGCTGGTTTGCGTTGGACCATTGGGGCGTGCAGCCCGATCTGGTCAGCTTTGCCAAAGGCGTCACTAGCGCTTACCTGCCGTTGGGTGGGGTGATGGTCTCCCGCCGGATTCACGAATCTATCATGCAGGCCCCGGCCTCCGAGCGCTTCATGCACGCCGCGACATATTCCGGCCATCCCACGTGCTGTGCGGTCGGGGTCGCGAACCTCGATATTTTCGAGCGGGAAGGGCTGGTGGAGCGTGCCGCTGCGATGGGCGCGCGCCTGCTGCAAAAGGCGCAGTCGCTGCGCCAGCTCCCGGGCGTCGGCGATGTACGGGGGTTGGGGTTGATGTGTGGTATTGAACTGGTCGCCGACAAGGCCACGAAAGCACCCGCGCTGCAGGTGGGAGGAAAGGTCGTCGGCGAGGCCCGGCGGCGCGGGCTGATCACTCGCATTCGCACCGGCCAGGGCGGTGACCATCCCATCGGCGATACCATCTGTCTGGCGCCCCCGCTGGTCATCACCGAAACTCAGGTTGACCGGATGATTGAAATCCTCCGGGAATCAATCGCAGCAGTAACATAAGCTGGTTTGCAGCCGTCATTGCGAGGCGCGAAGCGCCGAAGCAATCTCCTCGCTGCAGTAAGATCGTTTCGCCCTTCGGGCTCGCAATGACAGCATGGGAGCGGCGTGACTAGTCGAGTGGTCATCGTTACCGGGGCCAGCAGCGGGATCGGCGAGGCCACGGCCAAGGCGTTCGGCGCGCGAGGCGATCGGGTGGTGCTGGTGGCGCGCCGGGAAGACCGCCTGCGGCAACTGGCCGCCTCTTTGCCACAGAGCCTTCCCCTGCCCGCAGACCTCGCGAACACGGACGAAGCGTTTCGGATCGTCGAGGCCGTTGTTGCGCGCTACGGGCAGGTCGACGTGCTGGTGAACAACGCCGGGGTGGGCCGGTACAACTGGGTCGATGCGCTCCAGCCTGAGGACATCAAGGCCGAGGTGGCCCTGAATCTCGTCGCCCCGATCATGTTGACCCGGGCTGTTGCCCCCGTCATGTTGCGCCGCGGCCGCGGCGTCGTCATCAACGTTTCCTCGATCGCCGGACTGATCGGCACGCCTACCACGTCGGTGTACAATGCGACGAAGTTCGGCCTGCGCGGCCTCACGGAGGCGCTGCGGCGGGAGCTGCAGCCTCAAGGGATCGCCGTCTGTGGGATCTATCCCGCAACCGTGGAGGGGACGGAGTTCCGTCAGAATCGACGCGCGAATACCGGCTACCTGATGCCGAGGTGGCTACGGCTCTCTACCGCGCAGGTCGCACAGGCCATTGTCACGTTGGCGGATCGCCCCCGGCCGTTCGTAGTCCTCCCCCGCATCTTCCGGGTGGCGATACTCCTCAACGCGCTGGCGCCGGGACTGATCGATCGCCTGGCGGCGCGCATGGTCCGCAGCAAGCGCACGCATTAGACCGGGTAGACCGGGTAGACCGAGAAGACTTCAGGAACGGGTGGGGGCCGGCGTGGGGGTAACCTCGTGCCAGGTGGCGGCGACCGCCTCCGCGATCTCCTTCACGTCCGCGTCGCTATGTGCGGCCGTGACCGTTACCCGCAGCCGGCTGGTATTCGGCGGGACGGCTGGCGAAACGATCGGCGGCACAAACACCCCCCGGTCGAACAACCGGCGCGCCATGCGCAGAGCCGCGTCGTCTGCGCCGGTGATCACCGGCACGATCGGTGTTGGGTCGTCTCGCACCTGCAGTCCGCCCGCCTGGAGGCCCGCCCGCAGCGCTCGGTAGTTGCGCCGCAGCCTCGCCACACGCTGCGGTTCGCGCTCCATCAGGTCGATGGCGGCCATGGACGCGGCGGCGCTGGCCGGCGGCAGGGCGGCGGAGAAGACGAACGCGCGGGAGACGTGTTTGAGCAACGCCGCAAGTTCGGGGATGCCGGCGATGAACCCGCCGACCGAGGGGATGCTCTTAGACAGAGAACTCATCTTGATGTCCACCGCCCCGCGCAACCCGAAGTGGCTCTCGATGCCACGCCCGTCGTCTCCCAGCACACCGAGCGAATGGGATTCGTCGATCATCAACCAGGCGCCGCGGCGCCGGCAGATATCGACCAGCGCCGGCAGGTCAACCACATCCCCATCCATGCTGAACACGGCGTCCGCGACCACCAGCGTGCCCGCCCCGTCAGGGACCTCGGCCAGCGCGCGGTCGACGGCGGCGGTGTTGTTGTGCATGACTCGAACCAGTTTGGCGCCGGAGAGTAGACAGCCGTCGACGATGCTGGCGTGGTTGAGCTTGTCGCAGACCACCACGTCGCCGCGGCCGACGATCGTCGAGATCACCGCGACGTTGGCGACATAGCCGCTGCTGTAGGCCACCGCGGCTTCGGCGCCAACGAACGACGCGATGCGCGCTTCGAGCCGGTCGTGCAGGTCGGTATTGCCCGCCAGCAGACGCACGCCGTGGGTGCCGGTGCCGTACTGCTGCATCGCCGCTCGCGCGGCAGCTTCGATCTCCGGATGACCCAACAAGCCGAGATACGAGTACGACGATCCGAGCAGGACCGACCGGCCTCCGATGGTCACCCGCGGACCGCCGATGGCTTCCACCGGTTGCAGGTACAGGTAGAGATCGCGGTCCTGCACGCGACGGACACGTTCAGCAAATTCCCGCACCCGGCGGGTAATAGCGTTAACCGCGAGATGATCCGATGTCATGGGACCTGCAAGCCGCTTCGCCGGAGCCAGGCAAGAAGCCTCCCTGGGACTTGCACGACAGCGTGACGGATATGCTCGCGAACATGCATTCCCGAGGCGTGCCATGAACCCGAGCACAGTGCGAGTGGTTCCATGGTCTGATCTGGGCCGCCTTGCGGGCATAACGTGGATGAGACGGGATCTCCCCGTCCGCTGTCCCCCCGACTTCATTCTCTGCTACGTCGCGCTGGGTAACTCGGAGGAAACTGCGCATCCGCTGCGCCGGTTCCTCCAGACTGACAGGGCCGAGGTCGCGCGATTTTCCACAAGCTGATCCAGGCACAACACGTTGCGTCTGCCACGGACCTCAACGGGACGATCGAAGGGCGGATCGGTCTCGTCACGGGGGACGGGAAGACCATCGCCTGCGTGAACGCCTATGTCTTCCTGCTTTTGCAGCCTATCGATTTCGATGCCATCAAACAGAAAGCTCTCAAAGACGGTGTATTTGACACGCTTGCGGCCCACATGATGGTGCAATACGTGGTCGCCAGCCCCGAGACGCAAAGCAAGCTTGCCTACGCGAAGACCAAGACCAACGCGAAAGGGCAGTTCCTCTTTCCCAACTTGCCGGGCGACCGCTGGTACTACGTCACCGCGCAGGCGCTCACCGGGCAGGTGCTGGTTTCCTGGCAGATCGGTGTCTACGTGTACCCCAAGGAACGAGTGCAGGTGTTCCTCCACAACGCCAACGCCGCCCTGCCCATTTATACAAAGGATTGATCTGCAAGGCGTGGCTCATGGCTTTGTACCTGGGTACCTTGGTACCTGGGTACCTTGGTGCTTGGCAGGATATTGTTTGCTGCGGCGGGAAGGCCGCTTGCCGTGGTAGAGGTTCCCCTCAAAGATCCCTCCATGGTGGTGCGCAGCGCGGAGCCGTACAACGCCGGGCCTCCGCTCGAAACGCTGCGGATGTCGCTGCTGACACCGGTCCAGCTGTTTTTCGTACGGAACCATGGGACAGTTCCGGTGGTCGACGCCGCTGCCTACCGCCTGACGGTGTCGGGTCTTGTGGATCGTGAACTCCGGCTCTCGCTAGTGGCCCTGCAACGGGAGTTCGCGCCGTCGACCGTGGCCGCGACGATCCAGTGCGCCGGTAACCGCCGGCGGGAACTCAACGCTGTGCGGTCGATCGAAGGGGAGATCCCGTGGGATGCCGAGGCCGTTGGGACCGCGACCTGGACCGGCGTGCCGCTCGGAGCCGTCCTGCGGGCCGCCGGCGCGCGGGACCTGGGCCGGTACGTGCATCTGCTGGGGCTCGACACGGTGGCCACAGATACGCAGGGGTTCGGGGGCTCCATCCCGCTTGAGAAAGCGATGAGCCCTGAAGTCCTCCTGGCCTACGAGATGAATGGGTCGCCGCTTCTGCCGGTCCACGGATTTCCTCTGCGGGTGGTGGTGCCGGGATACATCGGGGCCCGGAGCGTGAAGTGGCTCCGGTCGATCTTCGTCGCGGCGGAGCCGTCTCGCAACTACTTTCAGTCGCATGCTTACAAATGGTTCCCGCCTCACATCCGGGCGCAGACTGTGGACTGGACCGCCGGGTTGACACTCACTGAGCCACCTGTGAGCGCGGTCATCTGTACCCCTCGGGAGGGGCAGCGTCTACAGGCCGGGCATCTTACCACGACAGGGTACGCGTTCGCCGGCGGTGGCCGTCAGATCGCACGTGTGGAGGTGTCCGCCGACGGTGGCATGCACTGGGAGGCGGCGCAGCTGGTGGGCGAGGCGCACGCCTGGGCATGGCGATTTTGGGAGGCGCACCTGCGCCTGCTGCCGGGCCGGCGGCCCATTGTTGCGCGCGCGGAGGATTCTGCAGGCGCCGGCCAGCCGCCGGAACCGGCTTCGGTGTGGAATTTCAAAGGGTACGTGAACAACGCATGGCATCGCGTGACGGTAGAGGTCGTTTAGGACTCGGGCCGCGGTGACGTCGTCCTACGACGTGGTCATCGTGGGTGCCGGCCACAACGGCCTGGTCGCCGCGGCGTATCTGGCGCGGGCGGGCTTGACGGTCCTCGTCTTGGAACGCCGGCCCGTTATCGGTGGTGCGTGCGTGACCGAAGAGGTCTGGCCGGGGTTCCGCGTCTCCACTGCCGCATATTTGTGTGGGTTGCTGCAGCCCAAGATCATCCGGGATCTGGAACTGGAACGCTTCGGCTACGAGATCCTGCCTAAAGACCCGGCGTTCTTCAGCCCATTCCCGGACGGCAGGCATCTGTTTGTCTGGCGCGACGATCAGGCCACCGCCGCAGAGATTACGCGCTTCTCCTCCCGCGATGCCAGGCGGTATCCAGATTACGAGGCGTTTCTGGAGCGCGTCGCCGGATTCGTTGAACCGTGGCTGCTCCGGACCCCACCGGACCTCTTGCGGCGGCAGTGGAGGGACGTGATGACGCTCGGCCGCTTCGGGTTGTCGGCGATGCGGCTGGTCCCCTCCGACCTGATCCAGGCCCTGCGGATGATGACCCAGAGCGCCACGGATTTTCTCGACGGCTGGTTTGAGTCGGCGGAGTTGAGATCGGGGCACGGGGCGGACCGTCCACACCCGGGACCGCCTATGTGTTGTTCCACCATTGCATGGGGCAGGCGGCCGGCAAGCGCGGGTTGTGGGGATTCGTGCGCGGCGGGATGGGACAGATCACAGAGGCCCTGTCCAGTAGCGCCCGCCGTTTTGGGGCCGAGATCCGCACAGGCGTGGAAGTCGCGCAGGTCCTGCTCCGCGACGGCCGTGCGTGCGGCGTGGTCCTCGCCGACGGACAGGAGATCCGGGCCCGGGTCGTGGCGTCCAACGCCGACCCCAAGCGCACATTCCTCAAGATGGTGCCGGCAAATGTTCTTCCATCCGATTTCCTGCGCGAGGTGGACGGCATCCGGATGGATGGAGTGGCCATGAAGATCAACCTGGCGACCGACGGCCTGCCGCAGTTTCGTGCCGCGCCGGGCACGGGCCGCACCGACGGTATCGGACCCGAGCACCGGGCCACCATCCACATCGGTCCCTCAATCGAGTACATCGATCAGGCCTGGCAGGATGCGCGGGCGGGCCGGCCATCAGAGCAGCCGTTTGCGGAGCTCACGATTCCGACGGTGTACGATCCGTCCCTCGCCCCGCCGGGCAAGCACATCATCTCCGTCTTTGTGCAGTACACGCCGTACCGCTTGACCGATGGCTCGTGGGATGAGAGGAGGGAGTCCTACGCCGACCGGGTCCTCGACACGATCGCGCAGTACGCGCCCAACATTCGCAGCGTCGTCACTCACCGGCAGGTCCTGACCCCGGTGGATCTGGAGCGCGAGTTCTCCCTGACGGGTGGAGATATCTTCCACGGTGAGATGACGCCGGACCGGTTGTTCTTCCTCCGGCCGGTCCCCGGCTGGGCCCGCTACCGCACGCCGGTGGCCGGACTCTACCTGTGCGGGGCGGGCGCGCATCCCGGCGGCGGGGTGATGGGTGCGCCGGGCCATAATGCGGCGAGAGAGATCCTTCGGGATTGGAAGCGAGTGTGAATCTATTGAATCTGTTGGATCTATTGGATCTGTTGAATCTACCGCAAAAAATGGTCCGTGTCCGTTGATCCAAGAGATTCAACAGATTCGATAGATTCAATAGATTGAAGTTTGGCGTCGGCCTCGCGTACGAAGTTCGACGCCCCGTGCGGCTGCTCCATCAGCTGGAGCGCCTCGCCGTACTTCAGCAACGAGACCGCCAGATCGAATCGGTATTCCTGGTCCTGCTGGCCGAGAAATTCCACACTTTCCGCAAAGAGCGCTTCGGCCTCTTCTGTCCGGCCCTGTGCCGCGCGCACGCGCGCCAGCGTTACCCGATGCGTCGCCAGCGGCATCTCGTCATCCCCGAGGAGAGCGGCGATGCTCCGCTCTCCGTAGTCGGAGGCCCGCGCCAGATCGCCCTTGGCGAGATAGACTTCGGCCAGGCTCCGCAGGAGGAACGGAGAGTCCTCCACCGCTCCATTCTCCCGGAGCAGCTGGCGGGCAGTTTGAATCTCTCGCTCCGCCTCTTCCGGCTTCCCGCGCCGCAGCAGGTGCATGCCGAGGTGGCGGTGGGTGTACGCTTCGCCAACGGCATCACCCAGTTGCCGCCAGATCGCAATCGAGCCGGTGAAGTTGCTGACGCACGCGGCGGGATCGCCGGCCAGGTGCTCGATAATGGCCAGGGCGATCAGGCTGCGCGCCTCGCTGATGCGCTCGTGATGCGTGCGCGCCAGTCCCAGGGCGTTCAACAGCAGGGGTTTCGCCTGCGCCAGCTCACCGGCGTCCAGCAGGGCGCGGCCCAGGAACGCCGTCGTGCGTGCGGCCCCCTTGCCCTCTCCCATCGCCTCGTAGAGTTCCAAAGCCTTGCGGTATGCGGTCTGGGCTTTGGACAGCCGGCCGCGCAGGGAGTGGGTAATAATCCCCAGCAGTTCGTACACTTCCGCTTCGCCCTGCCGGTCCGCCAGCCGTTTGAACAACTCGAGGGCCTTATGCAGCGCCGATTCGGCAGTCTGCAGACTGTTCTTGTCGTATTCCGCGAAGGCCCTGTTCAACCAGGCGCGGGCCAGCAGGTCATCGCGGCCGATCTGCTGCGCCAGCTGCAGGACTGTTTCCGTACTGGCAAACACCGTGGCCGGGGCGGACATCCACTTCACCACGTCGGAGTGATCAGTCAGTAGCTCGGCGTACAGCGTCGCGTCCGCATGCAGCCCGGCGCTGCGCACGATCGTCAGGGCCCGTTCGTACAGGCGCCGCGCCTCGGGCAGTGTTCCCAGTGCGGTGGCCCGCCGGGCTGCGCGTCGCAGCGCGTCGACCGCATCGCGCGCCAGTTCGTCCGCGTGGTCGCCTGTTTCAAACCGGTACCGCCAGGCGTGCTCAAGATGATGGGCCAGGATCTCCAGGAACTCCTCGCCGTGGTCGGGCGCACTCTCCTGCAGCCATGTCGCCAGCCGGCGGTGGTGCTCGCTGCGAGCGGTTTTTGGCAGCGTGGTGTAGGCCACCTCGCGGATCAGCGCGTGGCTAAACGCGAACTCCCGCTCGCCGGCCAGCGAGGAAGCCGGTCGTTCTTCGATCAGATCACGCTCGACCAGCCGCGCCATTGCGGCCGCGGTTTCGTCGGGGCTCAACGAATCCACGGCGTTGATCGCGCCTGGCCAAAAGATGCGGCCGACGACCGAGGCGTCCTGGATCACCCGCTTCTCCAACGGGGAGAGCAGGTCCAGGCGGGACAGGAGCAGGCCCTGGATGGTGTCGGGGATGCGGATGTCCAAAGACCGGGACACCCATTTCCACTTCCCGCCTTCGTGCCTCAGGCTGCCTTCGTCGATCAACCGGCTCATGATCTCGCTCAAAAAGAACGGGTTGCCCTCGGCGCGAGAGAGCACCGCGTCGCGGACGTCTGTGGGCAGCACCGTCCCGCGCAGCGCCTCGGTGATGAGCCGCGCGCTGTGGGCCGGCGACAGCGGCGAGAGTGTGAGCGTCGTATGCTCACGGAGACGCACGCCCCAGGTGGGATGCCGATCCAAAAGATCCGGCCGGGCCAGGCAGAGGATGAGCATCGGGGCCTCACCGCCGCGCGCGGTGAGCCGTTCCAGCAGCTCCAGCAGGCTTTGCTCCGCCCAATGCAGGTCCTCGAACACCAGGACCAGCGGTCCACTCCGGGCCCTGGCGTACAGAAAGCCACGCAGCGAATGCAGCACCACTTCACTGCTGTGACGCGTCTCGCTGCCGACGCTGGGATCCCGGACCGCCACGGGACGGCCGTCGACCAGGGTTTTGAGCCTGGCCAGCCGGGTTTTCCACAACGTGTCGTAGTCGCGCGGGATCTCGGTGCCCACGATCGTGGCCAGATCGTCCGCCAGCATCTCGCTCTCGTCGGATCCCAACACCGGTGCACAGACCCTCAGGACGCCGTCGTGCAGCTTCTGCCCGGCGACGGCGAGGGGATCGCTATCTTTGATGTCGCACTCCTGTTTCAACATCTCTGCCAGCGGCCAGTACGTCAGTCCTTCGCCGTAGGCGGGACAGCGGCCGCGCAGAATGTGCGGCGGCGCGTCACCGTGTTTCAGGTTCTGCAGGAACTCCTCGACCAGCCGGGTCTTGCCGATCCCGGCCACAGCCGCCACGGTCACCAGGTGCGGATGTTGCCCTTCCACCACGCGGCGATACAGCGCGGTCAGAAACCGCATCTCCTCGTCGCGACCGATCATCTCCGCCTGGAGCCGCCTCGCCGGGGGTTTGTCGGTGAGGCCGGTGACGCGGAACCGCGGCCGCGCGCCAAACTCCTCACCCTCCAACGGGGGCAGCGGTTCATGGGCAATGGCATGCCGCGTCGCCTCGCACGTCCGATCGTCCATCACGATCCCGTCTGGAGGCGCCTGGGCCTGCAGCCGCGCGGCGAAGTTTACCACCTCGCCGGTCACCATGAACTGACCGGCCGCCGCCGCCAGCAGGTCGGCGACGACTTCGCCGGTGGTGATGGCGATGCGCAGATGCAGATCGGCGTCCAGTTCTGCATTGAGGCTGGCCATCCGCCGCTGCATTGCCAGCGCCGCCCGCAGCGCCCGTTCCGGGTCATCCTCGTGCGCCGCCGGCATCCCGAAGACGGCCATCACCGCATCGCCAATGAATTTCTCCACCGTCCCCCCGTACCGGGTGATCTCTTCGCGCATCGCCGCAAAAAAGCGGGCGATCAGCGCGCGCATCGGCTCAGGGTCCAGCTGCTTGGTCAGGCGGGTGGAACCTGCGAGGTCGGCAAACAGCACGGTCACCACGCGACGCTCGGCCGCGCCGGTGCCCTGCAACGGTGTGCCGCACTGCAGACAAAACTGCGCCCCCGAGGGGTTGACGCGGCCGCAGGTGGGACAGCGCTGCACCAACGCGGTTCCGCAGCGCATGCAGAACTGCGCCTGCGGCGGGTTGGTGGTGCCGCATTGCGGGCAGCGGATGGACGGCTCGACCATGAGGTCAGTGTACCTGTCGCCTATGGGCCGGACAAGGCCCGTACCAACTTGGCATCCAGAACCAACCCTCACACGTAACAGCAAACGCAGCTGCCAAGTTTGGTACGGGCCAAGGTCCGAACACTGAGGCCAGTTGGGGTCCCCGCGAAATGGTACTGTCATTTCGCGGGGTGGCAGGAACAGGGAGCGCTTGGCGCGCGGACGAACCACACACCAGACCACATCTCAGGTGATGGCCGTGGACACTGTTCGTTTGCTGCAAACGCTGTCTGATGCGTTTGGGGTGACCGGTTTCGAAGACGAGGTCCGGGAGGCGCTGCGGGCGCTGGTCGAACCCTATGCCGACGAGATCCGCACCGATGTGCTCGGAAACCTGCTGGTGACGCGGCGGGGCGGGTCGGGGTTCACCGTGATGCTGGACGCTCACCTGGATGAGATTGGTCTGATCATCAACCATGTCGACGAAAAGGGATTCCTCCATTTCGCTACCCTGGGCGGGTGGGACACCCGGATCCTTCCGGCAGAGGCCGTCACGGTACGCACCCGTGAAGGCGGCAAGGTGCGGGGGGTGATCGGGAGCCTGCCGCCGCACATCCTGAAGAGCGAAGAACGCGACAAGCCTATTCCGGTAGATTCGTTGTTCATTGACGTCGGGGCATCTTCGGCGGAACATGCCGCGGGTCTAGGCATCCGCGTCGGCGACCCGGTCGTGCCGGGACATCCGTTTGAAGTTGTGCGCGAGGGGTGGCTGCTGGGGAAAGCGTTCGACGACCGCGCCGGCTGCGCGGTACTGGTCAAGGTGCTGGAGGAGCTGGCAGGGACGACGCCGGAGGCAACCCTGGTCATGAACTTCGCGGTCAGCGAGGAAACCGGCCTGCGCGGCGCCCGCACGGCAGCATTCCAAATTGATCCTCAGGTTGCGCTCGCGGTGGAAGCGACCGTGGCCGCCGATCTCCCGGGCGTGGCCCCGCCGCGACAGCCTACCGGCGTAGGCAAGGGCGCGGCCATCACCATCGCAGATGCGCCTTCCATCGTCAGCCAGCGCATGGTGCGGGCGCTGGAGACGCTCGCCCAACGGCATGAAATCCGTCACCAGCTCAAGGTGCCGTTCTTTGGAGGAGGCACTGATGCCGGCGCCATCCAGACGAGCCGGGCGGGAGTGCTGGCCGGCATTGTCTCCATCCCGGTCCGCTACATTCACTCGCCGGTGAGTTTGATGTGGCTAGATGATTTCGATCAGGTGGTGAGGTTGGTGACGGCCTTTGCCCGGGAAGCGAAGACGCTGTTCACTCCGTGAGTTGGGGGGGACCCTCTGGCCTCGCCGCTTCTTGCAATGGCGAGTCACGAATCACGGATCACGAATTAGGTGCACATGGAGAAAGCCGCGTCAGATTTCCTCAGGCGCTGCGAGAGGGTCCGCATGATGCACTTGGAGATCAGCGGTGCTTCGGCCAGCAGTTCGAAGAACTCTCGCTGGCCGATGACCAGCAGATGCATCGGCGTGGCGGCTTCCACCGTCGCGGAACGAGGACCGCCATCCAGCAGGCTCATCTCGCCGAAGAAATCGCCCGTACCCAACTGCAGGGTCCGTCGCTGGCTCGTCGTGACCGTGGCCTGGCCATCGACGATGACAAACATCTCACGGCCGGTGTCCCCGGCGCGGGCCAGTACCTTACCGGTCGGCGCGTCGATCTCATCGGCCAGACGGGCGATCTGCTGGAGCTGCCGGTCTGAGAGTCCCTCAAACAACTGAACCTTCTTGAGCAGCGCCACCTTGCCGGGCGCTCCCCGCAGCCCCACGTCCGTCACCTCCGAGGTCCTTAAGTTCGTGCGCCGGTGAGACTGTGATTCCCGCTTCGTGTCGGCGTCCCTGCCGCTCGTCCAGGCAGCTGGGGCGCGGAGGGATGGCGTTGCCTCGGGGAAATGCAAAGACGGGAGATGTCTCCCGTCTTTGCTCACAGGAAGCGCTCTTTGGCTACTTCAGCGCGTCTACCGCCAGTTTCAGCTGCGCAGCAATTTGCTTTGCCCAGGGCTGGATGGCGTCGACTTCCGTGAACGCGGAGCCGCCTTTGACGTACCCGAGCACGTTGGCAGTCATGTCGTGCGCGGCTCTAGCATACCGTCCCGCCTTGGCCGCGCCCATTGCCCCGGCCTTCTCGGCGGCCTGCAGGTCAATCACGACCCCGTTACCCTGCCCCTGACACGGATTGCCAACCGCGGCGCGAAAGTTCTTGCCGCCGGAACCTTCCAGGCAGTTCATCACGTGCTGCAGGTGCATCAGTGACGTGGCCGCCACGTTTCCGCGCTGAGCCAGTTCGCCCGCGTGGAACATCGCGGTCTGGAGCTGCTTCTTTGCCATCTCCGCGGCGCTCTCCGCCGTTGCCGCACCCGTGACAAACGCGATCAGGGCGAGCACAATCGCTCCTGCGACGAGTCCTCTCATGGTCTTCCCCCCTTGGTCCGATGTGGTGGTGAGACTGGTAGCATTATTCTTGCCCGGTGTATCGAACGCGTAGTCACCTGTAGGAGACACAGCGGCGCGCGGTTCAAAAAATGTGAGGACCCCGGTGTCGGGGTCCTCACCCAGAAGAGATGACAGACCAGTCCTACTGATTTGGCATCCAGCTCTCGCCGGAAGGAGTCCACGGCTGTGACGGCCCCTGCATCGGCGACTGCCCCGGCATTTCCATTGGCTTGGGCTTAGGAGCGGTCTTGCGCCGAGTGGTCTTGCGCGCCGCTCGCTTCGTCACCTTGCGGGCTGCCTTTCTCCCTTTCTTCGCCTTCCCCTTCGCTCTTCGCTTTCGGGCCACGCTTCCTCCCCCCTTGCATTTGGATGATGATTCCCAGCCTCTCCCCAGTGGGGCCAATTTCAGCAGACCTCGGCCGGGGTCCTGCAACGCGTGCGACTTTCTTTTTACCCAGACGATTGCTCCAGCAACTTCCGCTTTGGACTATTCGAGCGATCCCAGCAGCAGGCCCACGCGGCGGTTCACCGCGTTGAGCACGGCCTTGCTGGCGGCCTCGAAGGCCATGTCGTCGATGGGCGCGATGCCCAGGAGCGACTCTTCGCCGGTCGGCGTCAGGAACAACACCACGGCCCACAACGCCTTCCCCACCTCCGGCGGGGCCGGCTGGATGTCGTGTACGACTATGCCATAGCCCTGGGGCAGAAATTCCGTCACCGCCCTGGCGGCGGCCTCTGCCGCCAGGAAGAGACGGCGCTCCTGCGCGTTGCGGCCGACGGCCCGGCCGATGACCTCGCGATCCCCGTGCACCAGCTTCACCGTTGCCGTAGCCACCAGACCTGACACGTCGAGGCTGGCGCCCTTGAAGCGGATGCGGCCCGCCCCGTCAGGGGTCGGGACCGGCATGGCGGGCGTCTGGGCGACAACCTCCAGTTCCGAGGGTGGCGCGGGAGCGCTGGCACGCAGCCTGATGGCAGGGGCAACCGGCGGTTCTTCGTCCTCGGCGTCCATCGGTGCCGTCGGGAATGGCTCCATCAGCTCAGCGGCGGGCAGTTGGAAGACCGGCTCGTCAAGTTCATCTTCGGCTGAATCAGCGAGGGGCGCGTGCTCCTCACCAGCCGCAGCTGGCTCGGGCTCAGCGGCCTGGCGAGGTGCCGGAGCCGCATACCTGACAGCCGGCGCGGGTTCAGGTTCCACTGGCGCGGGTTCAGGTTCTGCTGCCGCGGGTTCAAGTTCGGCCAGCCCGGGTTCAGGTTCCAGTTCGGCCTGGAACCCGTGCGGGGCAGGGACGGCAGCCTGCGGCGTGTGCGCCGGAGTGGCCGGTGCACCGGTGGACGCAACCTCTGCGGAAATGATGACAGCGTCGATGATGGCCTGCGCGGCGTTCGGATCAGTCAGCCGGTCCACCGTGGCCACCCCGATACGGCTGTGCGGCAGCCGGTCACCGTCTGTTTCCAGGCTAGATGCGGATACCTGCTGGTGAATCATGTCCACGAGCGTTCGGATGTCATCCAGCGGCCGGATAGTGAAAATCAGCAGCTTGTCGCCCCCATGCCTGGTGAATCGGTCTCGGTCGTCCATCAACCGTGTCATGCGGCGGGAGACCTGCCGCAAGACCGAATGCGCGGCTTTGTAGCCGTACACATCCATCAGCGTGTCCAACCCGTCCAGGTGCACCACGATCACGTGCAGATCGCTGGTGCCAGCCAGCCGCGCCGCCTCACCGCGGAGTGAGACCGACCACGGCAATGCCGTGACGGGATCCTCGGCCGCGGCCGCCGCCGGTACGTGTGACTGTTGGTGGGTGGCGGCATTGGCCTCGGCCTCACGCTGGATCTCTTTGGGATCGGTGCCGGGCGCGAAGCGTGCGATTTCCTGGTCGCCGTAGTAGAGGAAGAGTTGCAACGGGGCTTCCAGCATGTGATAGCCCGGAGGCAGGGAGACCCCCAGGCCTTTGGCCGTTACGTGCCAGCGTACCTTGTGGAACTGTGTGTCATTGGCCACGGTCAGGACGCCTTCTATCTCGTACCCGGACTGTGAAGCGATTTCTCTCGCACAGATGTTTGATTCCCTTTGGACCGGATGGCCAGACGCGGGTGAGATGGAGAAGGCCGACCGCAGGCCATGGCCGGCCCCGAGCGAGTGGATGGTCTCTCGACTACTTTTTGACGCCGAATGCCGCGTAGTTGAGCTTGATGTAGCTCTGCCACTGTTCTGGAACGCTGGCCTCTGGGAAAATCGCGGTCACCGGGCACACCGATTCGCATGCGCCGCAGTCGATGCACTCTTCTGGATGGATGAACAGCATCGACTTCAGCTGCTCTTTGGTGTGGGATGACCTGTTTGTCCACCCCCGCCCCGGTCGAGGGATCGGGAACGACGAATGCGCCGACCTCTTCCACGTATTCGTAAATGCAATCTACAGGGCAGACCTCGACGCAGGATCGGTCCTTGGTGTTGATGCAGGGCTCGGCGATAATGTACGTCATCCAGCACCCCCGTTGTGAGTGGACGAATTCATCCTACGGGTCGTGGCCTCCTGTTGTCAACTGTCCCCCCGTGTGCGCGCTTCGTGCGGATGGCGATGCTATACTGTGCGCGGAGGGATGCGTCATGGCGCGGATCGTCGACACACCGCCGGTACCTGACCGGCGGTTTGATATCGCCGGTGATGAAGTGATTGACACCGCGGTGCTGGAAACGTTCCCCTACGAGCACCCGGGGAAGGACGTCACCGTCGAGATCGAGACCGATGAGTTCACCGCGGTCTGCCCGTGGTCCGGGTTGCCAGATTTCGGAACGATAAAGATCCGCTACCTGCCCGGCGAAAAGATCCTGGAGCTACGCTCGCTGAAATACTACCTGCTGTCCTATCGCAACGTAGGCATCTACCAGGAGCATGCCGTCACCCGCACGCTGGATGATCTGGTCAAAGTCGTGCAGCCGAAGTGGATGGAGATCAGCCTGGACTACAGGGTCCGCGGTGGTATTCACACCGTCTGTCGAGTCCAGTATCCCGGAAATTACCAGTCAGCAGTCAGCGGTGAGCAGTAGGCAGTCTTGCCTCAGGCCGTTGTTGACTATCGACTGCAGACTGCGGACCGCTGACTGGACCTGACTCGAATGCGCCTGCGTCCCGCCGCCACGCTCGCCGAGATCGGCGTTGTTGCGGCCCTGTATGCGGCGATCACCATCGTGCTCAACCCGCTGAGCTACGGCCCGCTGCAGTTGCGAGTTGCGGAGATCCTCAAGCCGCTGGTGGTC
>VBAL01000019.1:5162-7552 GCA_005888595.1 Candidatus Segetimicrobium genomatis | reverse complement strand
CCAGTCCATTCGCCGGTCCCTGGGAGCTCATCTTCATGCCGTGCGCGAACCTGGTGGGGGCGTCGCTCTGCTACGTGGTGGGCCGCCGGTCGCCGGTGGCGGGCGCGGCACTGTTTGCGACCGTTATTGCCGCAGCGGTTTCGCTGCTGTTGTCGGTGCTGCTGAGGGTGCGGTTTGTCTTCCTGTTTCCCGGGCTGCTCGCAAGCGAAATGACGCTGTTGCTGCTTGGCGTGCCGGCGATGCAAGCCGTCCGGCGCGCGCTAGCGCCGGTGCGGCGGCGCTGGGTCCGCGAGTGACGAATGAGGTTTTCCGCGACTATTCGATGCCGCGGCCGCGCGACTACCGATGTTTGATCGCCACTACTTTCGGCTGCAGAAAATACAGCAGGTAGTCCGGCCCGCCCACCTTCGCGTCTGTCCCGCTCATGTTGAACCCACCAAACGGGTGCACGCCCACGAGCGCGCCCGTGGACTTGCGGTTGAGATAGAGATTCCCGCAGAAGAACTCGCGCCGGGCCTGCGCCAGCTTCTCTGGATTCCGCGAGAATACCGAGCCGGTGAGTCCGTACTCCGTCCCGTTGGCGATGGCCAGCGCGTCATCGAAGTCCTTTGCCTTGATCACCGCGACGACGGGTCCAAAGATCTCCTCTTGGGCGATGCGGGCGGTGGGGGCCACATCGACAAACACGGTCGGCTGCACGTATTGGCCGCCGCCGTCACCGGGCTCTCCGCCCGCCATGAGGCGGCCCTCGGTCTTGCCGATCTGGATGTACTCCAGGATCTTCTTCTTCGCGCCTTCGTTGATCACCGGGCCGCAGAAATAGTTGTCCTTGGCGGCGCCCTGTTCGAGGGCCCGCACCCTCTCCACGAATGCCTGAATCACTTCCTTATACACAGGCGCGGTCGCAACCAGCCGCGAGCCTGCCGAGCACTTCTGTCCCTGAAAGCCATAGCCGGAGGCGACGGCTGCGGAGACGGCTTCCTCCAGGTCGGCTTCCTCATCGATGATTACCGCATTCTTGCCGCCCATTTCGGCGATGCAGCGCTTCAACCAGCGCTGCCCGGACTGCACCTTCGCCGTCTGTTCGTAGAGCCGGACACCGACTTCCCTGCTGCCGGTGAACGCCACCATGCGCGCCCGCGGGGACTGAACGAGCGGATCGCCGACGGTGCCGCCCGGACCGGTGATGATGTTGCACACTCCCGGAGGCAGGCCGGCCGCTTCCAGTGCCTCCAAGAAGACGTAGGCGTTGGCCGGCGAGTCGGAGCTGGGTTTCATCACAACGGTGTTGCCGGTCGCGATGGCCGCCGAGGCCATGCCGGCGGGAATGGCCAGCGGGAAGTTCCACGGGGGTATCACCGCGACGACCCCCAGCGGCAGATACGTGTACTCGCTGAACTCCTGCGCGTGGGGAGCCAGCACCTGACCGCGCGAGTAGCGGAGGGCCTCGCGGGCAAAGAACTCGAGATGGTCGATGGTCTCCGCGACGTCGGCGTCGGCCTCGGCCCAGTTTTTTCCGACCTCATAGATCTGCCAGGCCGAGGCCACAAACTTTTGCCTGCGCAGCCAGTCGGCCGCCCGCAGCAGGATCGCCGCACGTTCTTCGGCGGGGACACGCGACCAGGAGGCATATGCTCTCTCCGCCGCCGCGACCGCCGTCTGAACGTGATCGGCCGCCGCCTTCTGGCAGACGGCAACCACCTCGTCCTTTAGCGAAGGATTGTACGAGTTGAATTTGTCTTTGGTGGTGACGCGCTGGCCGCCGATGACCAGCGGAAACTCTTTGCCGAGCTGCGCCGCGACCGTGCGCAGAGCCTGTTGCATCGCGGTGCGGCCCGCATCCGCAGAGAAGTCGGTCAACGGCTCATTGTGGAACTCTGGGAGCGCCATCGCGCACCTCCGAGGGAAATTCGCTTCCATTATAGGGCCCGCCACGGATGGGGAGTGGAGAAAGAACAAGCGCGGCGATCAGGTCATCGATCGCCGCGCCGCCCGCAACTGCTTTCTTGCCGAGATTACATCTTCATCTTCTTCTTCTTCTTTTTCTTGGCCACTTCTGCCACCCCCTTTTGTTCTTGTCGATATACACATCAGGTACGTCACCATGGGAGTGCGACAGAGACGCGCGTTCTCCTGCCTCGATCGGACGTGCTATCATGTTTAGTGGAGGTGATTGTGATCATGAAGCAGATGTGGGACAAGGAGACCCAAACGCATCTTAGGGAGCATATGCGGTGGCCCGCCACCGGAAAGGCGATACTCGAAGCCTGCAACCTGATGGCTCATGTGCCGGAGGCGGATCGCACGAGGGCCAAGCAGAAGCTGAATCCGACCAAGACGTACCGGTCGGTGGACGATGCGATGGCAGATCTGAATCGCTAGGTCGTGTA
>VBAL01000019.1:242-5047 GCA_005888595.1 Candidatus Segetimicrobium genomatis | reverse complement strand
CTCCCTCGACCCAGTGGAAGGGGCGGTCTCGCACCGCGGTGAATGGGTGCCTGGGCGAACGAGTTCTTGGTGACAGAGACCATACCTCACACAGGCGTGTCGCGCCCCGCGTCCCGGAACGCCGCGGTAGAGTTGCGCAGCGTAACGAAGCGGTACGGCGATGTTGTGGCGCTGCGTGAGATCAGCCTCACGATCCACGAGGGTGAGTTCTTCTCTTTGCTGGGCCCGAGTGGATGCGGGAAGACCACCACGCTGAGCCTGATCGGCGGTTTCATCGAACCCGACGCCGGCGACATCGTCATCCAGGGTCGGTCGGTGGTCGGGATTCCACCGTACCGCCGTCCCGTCAACACGGTCTTTCAAAGCTACGCCCTGTTCCCGCACATGACGGTCGCCGCCAACATTGACTTCGGGCTGCGGATGCGTGGCGTGCCGGAGGTTGAGCGGGTGCGGCGGATCGACGAGATGCTCGGACTCATCTCGCTGCCGGATTTTGGTGGCCGCCGTCCCTCTCAATTAAGCGGCGGGCAGCAGCAGCGGATCGCCTTGGCCCGCGCCCTGGTCAATCACCCCGCCGTCCTGCTCCTCGACGAACCGCTGGGGGCGCTGGACCTCAAGCTCCGCAAACAGATGCGAATCGAACTCGCCCGTATCCAGCGCGAGGTGAAGATTACGTTTGTGTACGTGACCCACGATCAGGAAGAGGCCATGACCATGTCCGACCGGATCGCGGTGATGAACCAGGGCCGCGTCATCCAGATTGGGACGCCGCAGATGATTTATGAACAGCCGGTGTCACGGTTTGTGGCCGAGTTCGTGGGAGCCAACGTGCTGGGTGGGACGATCGAAGCGGTGGATGGCCGCGCGGGCCGCGTCCGGCTGGACGCGGGCTCCGCGATCACCGCGGTGTGTCCCGATGGCCTCCTTCCCGGCGACCGCGTCAGCGTCGTGATCCGGCCGGAGCAGGCTGCGATTGCCGGCCGCCCCGGTCCGGGGGTCAACGCCATCCCCGGGCAGGTCCTCAAGGCGTCTTATCTGGGCACCCACACCCAGGTGATCGTCCGGGTGCCTGGGGGGATAGAGATGACCGCCCTTCTGGCCGCCGGCGGCCCATCGGAGGAGATTCCGGCCATCGGCGAGGAGACCCATGTGGTCTGGAAGTCCGACGGGAGTCTGATCCTGGTAGAGGAGGGATCGGCATGACGGATAGGCATGCGGTTCTTCAGTCGCTGGTTGAAGGGGTGCGCGGAGGGCGTCTGACGCGCCGGGAATTTTTCAGCGCGTGTGCCCGGCTGGGCATCGGTCTCGTGGCCGCGTCATCGGTCCTGCGGACGCTTGGCGGCGGTACCGCGTCGGCCGCCGCGTTGCAGGGCCCGCTGAACATCCTGGTCTGGGACGACCACTTCGATGAGCCAGAATTGAAGGACTTTCTGGCCACCACCGGTGTGAAGATCAACACCTCACTCTTCGACGAGAATGCCGATGCGTACGCGAAAACGAAACTCGTCGGCGGGCGGCAGATTGATGTGGTCAGCGGCGACGCGCTATGGGGCCCCCGGTATCATCAATCCGGCCTCGTGGACCCGCTCGACCTGAGTCAGTTCGAGTCGGCGAAGGAGTTGTTCCCGGTCTTCCGCGAGATTTCGTTCTGGAAGGTCGGCAACCGGTCCATCATGTTCCCCTGGTCGTGGGCGCCGATTATCCCATATTATGACCCGCGATACGTCACGCCGTTCAACTCTTACGAGGCGCTGTTCGATCCAAAGTACCGCCGCCGCATCGTCATGGAGAAAACTCCAGTTGACATCATGGCGCAGATGGGGCTCGTGACCGGCGCGAAAAAGCCGTACGAGATGACTCCCGCGGAGATCAAAGCGGCGAAAGAGGCTCTGATCCGGCTCAAGCCCAACATTCTGACCTTCGTCGAACAGTCCAACCAGTTCGTCCAGTATTTCGTGAACGGAACCGCCTGGATCATCGCCAATGCACACACCGGGCTGGACTATCGCGTGAAGCAGGCCGGCGGCCCGCTGGTGAAACCGGTCTACCCCAGGGAAGGGTACGTCGGCTTCCTCGACGGCGAGATGGTGGTCAAGAACGCCGCCCACCGGAATGCCGCCATGGCCTGGCTGGATCATAAGAATCAGGCCAAGTACGTGGTTCTCAACTTCCAGAAGCAGCTCCGGGCCTTGGCGAACGAGAAAGCGATGAAGATGCTGCAACAGGATCCCAAGTATGCCGACCTCGTGCACGCCACCGGGTACGATCAACCCGATGTGGCGTTGCGGATGATCCTCAAAGGACCGCCTCCGGGCGAAGGCTTAAAGATGTACATCGACGCCTTCAACGAGGCCATTGCGCGCTGAGGTGAGAGAGGCGCCTGCCACAGCCGTCCGCGTTCCCCCCGGAGTGAGGCGTGCGATGCCACGCCTCCTCTGGGGTCTCCTCCCGCTGGCCACGATCGACGTCGTCCTCTTTCTCGTACCCATGGTCATCATGGCCCTGTTCAGCCTCCGATTTTCGGAGGAACTGCTCGGGCTGACCGGCCGGTGGACCGTGGCACACTACATCAAGGTCTTCACGTCGGAGGGCATCTACCTTCACATCCTGGTCAAGACGATCGTGATCGCGCTGATCGCTACCGCCGCGTGTCTTCTGGTCGGCTACCCGTTCGCATACTTCATTGCCAGCACCTCGCGACGATGGCAAGGCGTCCTGCTGACGTTGGTGATCATGCCATTCTGGACGAGTTATCTATTGCGCGTCTACGCCTGGACGGCGATTCTGGGGGACCGAGGACTGATCAACGAGGCCCTTCACTTTCTGAGGATTACCGACCAGCCCTTGAGCTTTCTGCTCTTCAACGTCTTTTCTGAGATCGTCGTCTTCGTCTACCTGTACATCCCGTACGCCGTGCTGGCTATCTACGCCTCGCTGGAGAAGATGGACCGGTCGCTGGTGCTCGCGGCGATGGACCTGGGGGCGACGCCGGTGCAGGCATTTTTGCGAGTCGTTCTGCCGCAAACGCTCCCCGGCGTCTACGCGTCGATCGTCTTTGTGTTCATCCCCATCCTGGGTGAGTACGTCACCCCGACGCTGGTCGGCGGGATGAGCGGGGTGCTGATCACCAATCTGCTCGTCAATCAGATCCACGCGCTGGAGTTCGGCTTTGGGGCCGCCATCGCGTTCGTCATCGCGACATTTGTGCTGGTGCTCCTACTGGGGCTGCGGCGATCCGTGGACCTGGAGCGTCTGTATGTCGGGTGAGGGATCCCCCCGCCGGAGGCGGCGCTGGACACGGCGCATGCCGCGCCTTCTGCTCACCCTGTACGGGCTGCTGGGGTTTGCCTTCCTCTATCTTCCCATTGTCGTGCTGATCATCTTTTCGTTCAACAGCTCCGCGGTGATCACGTTCCCGCTCCAGCATTTCACCGTGAGCTGGTACCGGGAGTTGCGCGAGGATTTCGTCCTGCTGGGCGCGGTGCGGAACAGCATCCTCGTCACCGCGGTGACCACCGTGGGCGCCACCCTCGTCGGCACGGCCGCGGCCTTCCCGCTCGTCCGGATGGGGTTCCGGATGAAGCGCACATTTAATCTCTTCCTGCTGCTCCCGATCGTGATCCCTGGGATTCTAACCGGCATTGCCTTGTTGATCTTGTTCGTCCCAGTCCTAAACTTGACGCTGTCGTTGAACACCGTCATCGCCGGACAGATTGTCCTGGCGGGACCCTTCGTGGTCCTGGTCGTGGCGTCGCGTCTCTACGGGTTCAACCAGCAACTGGAAGCGGCCGCGATGGACCTCGGCGCTACGCCGTGGCGGACCTTCTGGCATATTACGTTTCCGCTCATCCTGCCGGGGGTGCTGGCCGGGGCGTTGATCGCCTTCACGCTCACTCACCTTCTTCACCATCGGCCCGGACAGCACGCTGCCGATGTACATCTGGTCGCTGGTCAAGTTCGGCGTGACCCCAAAGCTCAACGCGCTGGCCTCGATCATCGTCGTGCTGACGCTTGGCACGCTGCTCACCGCGAACTCGTTGCTCCGCCGGCGCGCCGGCTGAAGATGCGAAGGGCGCCTCGCTACCGCGCCCCGGCCGCTGGCGTTCTGGACAGTCTCATGCCGTAGCGGACCATCAGACCTACGGCCCCGATCCCCAAAAGGAGTGTCAGGATGACGCGGATCTGGTCTGACGCCGCGGCCGCAGGAAACGCAAAGGCCGACGCGTCAAACGCCGCATGCCCCAGCGTGGCAAGTATCAGGCTGCCGCCGGAGTTCACGAAAATCCACGTGAGAATGACCGAGAGCGCAGTAAGCGTCCCAATCTGTGTGGCAATCAGTCCCGCAGTGAGAGATGGCCAGCTGGCCGGCGATCCCAGGTGCCATGCTCCCCAAATCACCCCCAGCACCAGACCGGCATACACGGCATTGGTGCGACTCAGTAACCGTGGGAGGGCGAACCCTCTCCATCCCAGTTCCTCACCGAAGTTAGCCACCAGAATTCCAGGAAGGATCGCCAGAAATGCGGGCTGGAACGCAAGATGAACACCGAAGGGACGAGCCACCGCGATCGCGGCGAGCCATGCCAGCGGCGGCAGGACGCATGCGTACAGGTACCAGCGCCCGCCGACTCGCCACCCGGCCAGGCGACGGCGCAACGCCCGGCTTTCCTGTGGATCGCGAATTACGGCGAGCACGACCAATGCGGCAACTGCGGGGGCCCAGCTGATCAACAGCAGCAAGACGAGCAAATGCAGCTGGCGGGTGAGGCCGCTTCCTCGGGCGAGAAACGCGGCCTGAAGCGGCC
>VBAL01000019.1:0-210 GCA_005888595.1 Candidatus Segetimicrobium genomatis | reverse complement strand
GCCATTCGTGCTGTTCCGGGCCCTGACCCGTGTTAGCCATTTTCTTTGCGGTCCCCGAAGACAAATCGCTTGTTCATCTTTGTCTGTTTCAGAAAATAGTTCAGACTCTTACGGAACTCCGACCCACCTCGCTTCCTGCGGCTTTCAATGAAGGCAATCCTGATCCTCTTGTAATCGTCGGGAAACTTTTGGAAGTTCGTCCATACCTGT
>VBAL01000188.1 GCA_005888595.1 Candidatus Segetimicrobium genomatis | reverse complement strand
CATCTGCTCCGCCGTGTCCAGATCACGCGTGACATGATCCTCCGGCAGCGCGCGCTGATCCACGATCCGCACCGCCCCCGACGGGCTCCACGCGATGGCCTGGACGGACATGGAGGGAACTTAACGCGGAACGTGGAACGCGGAACGCGGAACGCGGAACTGAGCGATTCGAGGTCGAGCGGCCTGACGAGACTCGATGCCCCCTTTGCTGTTCCGCGTTCCGACTGCCGCGTTCCACGTTACCTTTCCCCGGATGAGCTACGAGACCCTGTTGTTCGAGATCCGTGACGGCGTGGCCCTGATCACCATCAACCGCCCCGACAAGCTCAACGCCCTCAACGATCAGGTGGTGGACGAGCTCGGCCACGCCGCCGGGCGCATCGCCACCGAGGACGCCATCAAAGGCGCGATCCTGACCGGCGCGGGCCCCAAGGCCTTCGTGGCCGGCGCCGACATCGCCGACCTCGCCAAACAAGGGCCGTTCGACGGGAAGGCCCGGGCGCTCCGCGGGCAGGCAGTTCTGCGTCGCCTCGAGACCTGCGGCAAGCCGGTCATTGCGGCGATCAACGGCTTCGCCCTGGGAGGCGGCTGCGAGCTCGCCATGGCGTGCCACCTGCGCATCGCCGCCGACACCGCGAAATTCGGCCAGCCCGAGGTGAAGCTGGGCATCGCCCCCGGCTACGGCGGCACCCAGCGCCTGCCGCGGCTCGTAGGCAAAGGCGTGGCGGTGCAACTGATCCTGACGGGCGAGATGATCGACGCCCAGGAGGCCTACCGCATCGGGCTCGTCAACAAGGTGGTCCCCGCCGCGCAGCTCCTCCCCGAATCCGAGAAGATGCTCCGGGGTATCCTGGCCATGGGGCCGCTCGCCGTACGGCTCGCCCTGGAGGCCGTGGACCAGGGGCTCGAGATGACCCTGGACGAGGGCCTGCTGCTCGAGGCCAATCACTTCGGGCTCCTGGCCGCCACCAAGGACATGAAGGAAGGGCTGACCGCATTCCTGGAAAAGCGCCAGGCAAAGTTCGAAGGTCGCTGATCGCTGGGAGCCTGGCCGTGGCCGCCTTCGCCGGGTGCCTCGGGGACCGACCACGCCCAGCGCCCCCGGTGCTGCAGATCACACTCGACAAGGACAGCGTGAGCTCTCCGGACACCCTCACCGGGACCGTGCGGGCCCAGGACCGGGACGGCATCGACTCCGTGTGGGTCACCGTCGATACGCTCCGGGTGGGGGATGACGGCTTCTTCCAGGAGACCTATCAATCCCGCTTCCGCCTCCCCGTCCGCGGCGGCCACGTGCTGGGCGACCACGTTCTGGTGCGGCTGCAGGCCCGCGACGTAGCCGGGTTTATGGGGGTGCTGGACACTGCGGTGGTCGTCCGTGGGCCATGATTGGGAACGTAAGTAAGTCTTGACCTGACAATGACTTCCGAGTAAATTTCAGCCTATGAGCGAGCGCAAATCGCGGCGACCCGTGGTGGTGCGGGAAGCCCTCCAGAGCTACCTCGCTCGCACGGGGCTGGAGCGCCGCTTGGCCCAGGCGCAGGTGGTGCCCGAATGGCCCCGGCTGGTCGGTCCGCAGATCGCGAAGGTGACCGAGCCGGAGTCGGTCACGGCCGACGGGACGCTGTTCGTGCGGGTGGCGACGAGCGCCTGGATGACCGAGCTGCAGCTCATGGCGCCCGAGATCATGGCCCGGCTGAACGCGGGTCGCGGCCCCGGGCGCATCAAGACGATACGCTGGCTTCTCTCACGCTAGAGATCTAATGGCCAAGGCGAAACCCGCGGCCGGTAAAGCACCCAAAGAGAACGGCGACTACCAAGCCGACTCGATCCAGGTCCTCAAGGGGCTGGAGGCGGTGCGGCGCCGGCCCGCGATGTACATCGGCTCGGTGTCGGGCCGGGGGCTGCATCACCTGGTCTACGAGGTGGTGGACAACTCGGTCGACGAGGCGCTGGCGGGCTACTCCACCCGCATCGACGTGACGATTCATCCCGACAACGCGATCACCGTGATCGACAACGGCCGCGGCATCCCGGTCGACATCCACAAAACGGAGAAAAAGCCCGGCGTCGAGGTGGCGCTGACCGTGCTGCACGCCGGGGGTAAGTTCGACAAGAACACCTACAAAGTGTCGGGCGGGCTGCACGGGGTGGGCGTGTCGGTGGTGAACGCGTTGTCGGAGAAGCTCGAGGTCTGGGTCGACCGGGACGGCAAACGCCACCACATGGCGTTCGCGCGCGGGGAGACGACCCGGAAGCTCGAGGTCGTCGGGAAGACCAAAGGGACGGGAACGACGGTCTGGTTCAAGCCCGACACGGAGATCTTCACCGAGACGCGGTTCGACTACGCGACGATTGCGAACCGGTTGCGGGAGCTCGCGTTCCTGAACAAGGGTCTCACGATCACGCTCAAGGACGAGCGCAAAGGTCAGCAGAAGGAAGAGACGTACGTCTACAAAGGCGGGCTGGCCGAGTTCGTGAAGTGGCTGCTCGGCACGCGGCGGCCGTTGCATGCGAAGCCGATCGTCTTCGAGGCCACGCGCGAGGGGGCCGAGGTGGAGGGGGCGATCCAGTACGACGACCAGTACAGCGAGAACACCTTCACTTTCGTCAACAACATCAACACGCACGAGGGCGGGACGCACCTCACGGGCTTCAAGTCGGCGCTCACCCGCACCATCAACGAGTGGGCGAAGAAGGACGGCCTCTTGAAGAAGGAGGAGTTCACTCTCTCGGGCGACGACGTGCGCGAGGGTCTGAACTGCGTGCTGCACGTGAAGGTGAAGAACCCGCAGTTCGAGGGGCAGACCAAGACCAAGCTGGGCAACTCCGAGATCGAGGGCGTCGTCAAGAGCGTGGTGAACGACGCGCTCGGCGAG
>VBAL01000018.1:1767-15163 GCA_005888595.1 Candidatus Segetimicrobium genomatis | reverse complement strand
GCGGGAAGAGGCACTTAAGCTGGTGGGCGAATTGAAGCGAATTGAAACGGAGCGCGGACAAATTCCACTGTTCGCAATCGTATGGGCCTATGCGGGACTCGGCGATAAGGAGCAGGCGTTCGCCTGGCTGGAAAAAGGCTACCAGGAGCGTAGGGACCGAATGGTTCAGCTCAACGTGGACCCATTGTTAGAGCCGCTACGCTCCGACCCGCGCTTCCACGACCTCGTACGCCGCATGGGCCTGCCCACCAAATAGTCCGCCTCGGCCACCAAATGCTATACTTACATCTAAACTTGAATATCGAACTCCTCGACGAACCGCAGGCCAGAGGAGGGACAAAGTGGCGGCGCAGCACTTCGAGCAACGTAAGGACCGGGTCTTCCTCCGCGCCATTCAAGGTGAGTACAGTCTAAAACGTCTGCGCGCGCTGCCGCGGGTCCGGCGGGCCGAAGAAATCAACTTTATCGACGGGCCTCAGGCGTTCTCCAAGCACTACCTCCATCCCGAAGATAACCTCGGCCAGACGCTGCATCTTCACCTCGAGGAGTACGCTCCGGGCGGGAGTTCCCAGATGCACTTTCACGTGAATGAAGCGATCTTCTATATCCTCGACGGCAGGGGGTTCGAGCTCCACGACGGCATCCGCTACGAGTGGGAAGCCGGTGACGTGGCCGTGGTCCCCAACCACACCGTCCACCAGCACAACAACGCCGACCCGCAGCGTCCGGCCCGCGTGCTGGTGATGAAGACCAAGCCGATGTTCATCTTCATGAACATGCTCTTCCAGAAGACCGTGATCCCGCGCCCCAAGGAGCCCACCACGAACGGCGTCGGCTTCGTGCCACGGCAAGATGAGTAGCACATCTGTCATTGCGAGCTCGCACGCCATTCTGTCATCGCGAGGCTCCGAAGGAGCCGTGGCGATCTCCTTCAGCGGAGATTGCTTCGGGGCTCCGCCCCTCGCAATGACAGACGGTTGGCGTCGCAATGCCACATGCTAGGAGGCTTCAATGCCCTGGGGCGAGAGTAAAGTCTGGCAGCGCGGAACGCTGCAGAGCGACTTCTACCGGCGACTGCTGGTGGACGCGGCCGAGCGCCCCGCCCGGAACAGCAAGCGCCGCCGCCTGGTCAAACCCGACGAAATGCCATGGGAGGTGTCCCCGCACGGACTGCTCAAGCACATGGTGAACGAGCAGTTGAACACCCGCGCAGAGACGATCGACATCTACATGCAGGTCATCCTGCCGGGCAGCAAGTCCGGCCGGCACCGGCATTTCGCCGAAGAAGCATTCTATGTTGCCGAAGGCGCGGGCTACGATCTGCACTGGGACTGCGACGTGGAGTCGGATCAGTCGGGCTGGCGCTGGATCGTCCCCGACAAACCTCAGCGGTTCGAGTGGAAAGCCGGCGACGTCGTCTACATTCCGCCAGCCACGATTCATCAACACTTCAACGCCGGTGCCGAGAAGCCGGCCCGCATCATCTCTGCCACGAACCGGGTCTACAAGTGGTCGGGATTGAACAACCTGGAACAACTCGAGAATGCTCCAGAGTACGACGCGGGGATCTCGCTGCAAGATTTGCTGCGCAGGCTGACTTTCGACGTCGTTCGGTAGGCAGGTCTACCTCATATGGCGGTGACAGAACGCACCCAATCGTACGCGGACCTCGTCGCCGACGATCCGCGCGAGTTCCGCGTGCATGGCTCAGTGTACACGGACGCCGAGGTGTTCGGCTCGGAGATGGACCGTATCTATGAGCGGACCTGGGTGTACGCGGGCCACGAATCCGAGCTGCCGGCCGCGGGCGACTACAAAACCGTGCTGGTCGGCACCCAACCGGTCGTCCTGTCCCGCCATGAGGATGGGAAGATCTACGCCCTGTACAATCGCTGCCGTCACCGCGGCGCAGTCGTCTGCCGCCAGGAGCGCGGGCACTCCAACTTCTTCCGCTGCCGGATCGGCATGTCCCAGAGCACCGGCTATCCCGATGATTTCGACCGCGGGGCGTATGGACTGGTCCCCGTCTCCCGGATGGCGAACTACCGGGGCCTGTTCTTCATCAGCCTCAGCGACCACGGTCCCACATTCGACGAGCACATTGGGCCGGCCCGCAAATACATCGACGCCTGGTTGGGCCGCTCGCCGGTCGAGCAGATCGAGCTGCTCCTCCCGCCCCATCGCTACGAGTATCCTGGCAACTGGAAGTTACAGGCGGAGAATGGCTACGACGGCTATCACGGCAACTACGTGCACCTGTCCTGGCAGCGTGTGCTGCAGCTGTCGAAGGAGTCGACCGTGGAAGAGGTGCAGCGCTACCGGCAGGAGGGCGCCGCGCGGGGGCTCCTCAATGGGCACGGCCTGCTGGAGCGACCCGGCAGCCTCAACCCGGCGTCGAGCTGGACTGCCCGCATGATGGATCGCTATCCCGAGTATGCCGAAGCGATGCGCGCGAAGTATGCCGAAACGCAACTGATCGATCTCTCTGCCCGGCGCAACATCTTCATCTTTCCGAACCTCTATCTGTTTGACACACACCTGCGCGTCATCGTACCCAAGGCCGTGAATCGCACCGAGGTGCAGCTGTATGTCTACGCGCTGCATGGCGTGCCGGATGCCATCAACGACGGACGCATCCGCGGGCACGAACGCTTTTACGGACCGGCGGGGTTCGGCGCGCCGGACGACATCGAGGTTTTCACCGAGGTGCAAACCGGCGCCCAGGCCCGCGGGAACGAGTGGAACCTGTTCAGCCGGGGGCAGCATCGGGAGCGGGTCGAGAACGGTGAGCGGGTCGGCCACACCACCGACGAAACACCCCAGCGCTCGCTGTACCGCCAGTGGCGGCTGGAGATGTCCCGGCCCTGACATGGCACGGCAACGGGCGAAGGCATCCCGACGACAGCACTCTCCGCGGACCAAATCCGGGAGTGCCGCGCTACCCGCCGCTCTCACGGTCTCCGACGCCGAACGCTTCCTGTTCGCCGAGGCACGGCTGCTGGATGAGCGCCGCTTCGACGAGTGGGAATCGTTGTTCAGCGAAGATGGGAGCTACTGGGTGCCAATCGATCCCGCGAAGGAACCCGGACAAGGTATTTCGATCATCTCCGATGACCGGAAGCGGCTTCACGAACGCGTCTTCCGGCTCACCCAGACCCCGGTGCTGGACCAGAATCCGCCGTCCCGGACGATGCGGTTGGTGTCGAATGTGGAGGTTGAGGCAGACGGCGCCGGCCAGGCACGGCTGCGCTGCCGTCAGTTGATCACCGAGGTGCGGCCAGGCGGGCTCGGGCAGGCGGGATTGAACGTGGTGCGGGTGTTCCCGGCGTCCTGCGAGTACCGGCTGCGCCGCGACGGGGCGAGATGGAAGATCGTCCGGAAGAAGGTCGTGTTGCTCGACTCCGATCAACCACACTACAATCTTTCGTTCATCCCTTAGCCACCTCATGCCACAGCCTCAGTTCACCGACATGCCGCTGGGGCATCTCGGTAACATCGAGGTCAGCAAGTACCAGACGGCGACCGGGTCGCGTCTGCATCTGCGCCGTTATGCGCCGCGTCCGGCTGAAGTGTACCTCGATCCCCTCGAACTGGAAGGCCTCACCCGGGTCCGCTACAAGCCGATCCCGCTGCTTCCGCTGCGGTCTGAACACGCGGACGAAACCACCCTGCGGACAGATGGGACAATGGAGCCGCTGCAAAACGAGTTTGCTCTGGTGAGCGTGGGCGTGGCGCGCGTGGGATCCGAAGAGGCCCTGTTGATCCGCGACATGAACGCGGGTCAGGCTGTGCTGCTGCGGGCGTACGAGCTGGACGCTCTCCTTCGCGCCCGGCACCGCGACTTCGCTCCGCTTGTGGACACGAGCGACCTAGTGGCTATTCCTGAAGCCGACATTGATCAGGCCTAGTGCACCCCGTCCGTCATTGCGAGGGGCGAAGCCCCGTGGCAATCTCCTGCGTCTGTCATCGCGAGGGCCGAAAGGGCCGTGGCGATCCCCCGCCAGAGATTGCTTCGCCCCTTCGGGGCTCGCAATGACAGGGAGGCGTGGCTCGCGATGACAGACGCGTAAGGGACGGTCCATAGCCCATGGACGGATCTCTCGCCAAAACAACCGGTGTGCGGATGGTAACGGCCGCCGTGGCCGTGGCGCCACTGCGCACGGAGCTGCGGCAGTTGCCGGTGCCGGCGGTAGGTCCCGAGGACGGTCTGCTGGCCGTGGACGCGTGCGGCCTCTGCGGAACCGACTGGGATTTCTACACCCGGCAGCGCGGCGCCCACCTCGGTCCCTTGATCCTCGGCCACGAAATCGTGGGGCGGGTTGCGGAGCTGGGCGAGAGCGCGGCAAAGCGGTGGAACATCGCATCCGGCGATCGCATCGCCGTCGAGGAGTTTCTCCCATGCGGCCAGTGCGAGTTCTGTAAATCCGGCAGGCCGGCGCTGTGTGAAGCGACCGACTCCCGGTCGGAGGGGCCCTTCCTGCGCTACGGCGCGACGTCCATCGATATCCCTCCCGGCCTGTGGGGCGGGTTCAGCGAGATCCTCTACCTTCACCCACGCGCGCTCGTCCATCGCATCCCCGATGATCTCTCTTCTGACCTCGCCACGCTGTTCGTACCGGTCAGCAACGGCGTGCGCTGGGTGCTCAAAGAAGGACGGCTGCCCCGCGGAGGGACGGCGGTCATCATTGGTCCGGGTGCGCACGGGTTGGGCTGCGTGGTGGCCGCGGTGGAGGGCGGTGCGCAACACATCATCGCGGTCAGCCGCTCCTCGGCGGCTCGCCTGGAGGCGGCCCGCGCGCTGGGGGCGATCCCCATCGCGGCGGATCGCACCGACGTCGTCGCCACAGTACGCGAGATTACCAACGGGGAGATGGCCGACCTGATCGTGGACCTTGCCCCGGGTGCGCCGGAAACTGTGGAGACCGCGCTGGCGCTGGCCCGCAAGGGCGCGACGATTATCCTGGCCGCATCGAAGCGCGGCAAACCGGTTACCGGGTCGTTCAACGACATCGTGATTCGAAAAGAGCTGACGGTGAAAGGGGTCCGCGGACGCGACTATCAGTCCGTGGAGGAGGCGCTTCGGATCATCGGCTCGCGCCGCTATCCGCTGGAGCACATCCGCACCCACGAGTTTCCACTCAGCCAGGCTGATCAGGCGCTCCGCGTGCTGGGAGAGCGTACTGACCCTTCGGCAATCCACGTGACGGTCGTCCCCTAGGCGGAGGGGGTCGCGCCGGCCTACGCGAAAGACGCCTCGATGCGGACAACAACACCAACGTATCATTGCGAGGCCCGCAAGGGCTGAAGCAATCCCTTCCGGGACAGGGTGTGTGAAAGCGAACTTCTTTCTTCTACGACAGCGCGTCCTCCGGGCCGATCCGGCCAACGCCGGAATGTGGGCCATCGGCGCGGGACACGCCATGACCCATGCCTACACCGCCGCGCTGTACCTGCTGCTACCCTTCATGGCTAAGGACTTGGGTCTGACGTACAGCCAGATCGGCTTCCTGCTCGCCGTGCGACAGTTCATGAGCACGGTCGTGAACCTGCCGGCCGGCATCATCGTGGACACGCTGGGCCGCCGCAACATGTTCATGGCGGTGTCGCTGCTGGGCATGGCCATGCCGTACCTTGCGATCAGCGCCACGTCTTCGTTTTGGACCCTGGCAGTGTGCATGGCCTTGCTGGGGGTTGCGTCATTCCTCTGGCATCCGGCCGCTATCACGTCCATCTCAGAAATGTATCCGGCCAGCCGCGGATACGGTCTGGCCATCCATGAGCTCGGCGCCAACCTGGGCGACACGCTCACGCCGCTGCTGACCGGGGTGCTCCTGGGGTACCTCACGTGGCGGCAGGTCATGTCTGCCACCGTAGCCATCGGCGTCGTCCTCGGGGTGATTGCCCTCCAGACAATCATACGCATGCGCCGCCGCGTCGGGTCCACTGTGAAAACGCCGCCGCCGGCGGGGTATCTGGCCGGACTCCGGACACTGCTGCGAAACACGAACCTGATGATTTTGGCGCTGGTCTCGGGGATCCGCTCATTCACGCAGCAGGGACTGCAGAGCTTCCTGCCCCTGTACCTGGTCAACGACCTGAAGATTTCTGCTGCCCTGGTTGGATTCTACGTGGCCGTGGTCCAGGTCTCCGGGATGGTGGCCACTCCGATTGCCGGCACCTTGTCGGACCGCATCGGTCCCAAGCGTGTGGCCACTGCCGGGATGCTCACCACCAGCCTCGCGGTGGCGGCGTTTGCAGCACTCGACCTGGGCCCTGCGTTTGTCGGCGCGCTGGCCCTGGTGGGATTCTTCATATACTCGATGCGTCCCGCGATCTTCCGCTGGGCAATCGGGGTCGTCCCCCGCCAATATGAAGGAACGACGGTGGGCACGCTCTTCACCACGCAGGCGCTGTTCTCCACGTTGATGCCGCTGATCGGCGGGGTCATAGCCGATCGCGTGGGGTTGATCGCGGTCTTCTACCTCATCGCCGCATCGCTGGTGGTCGGAAACCTCGCCATGCTGGCGGTGCCTGACCTGCGGCGCCCGGTCGCCGCTCCCGAGGCTGGAAAAGGATGACAGACGAGATTCGCCGGGTGGGAGTGATTGGCCTCGGCCGCATGGGCCTGCCCATGGCCCGCCATCTTCTGCACGCCGGTTTCGAGGTTGCAGGATTCGATCTCGATCCGGCGCGCGGAGCGGCACTGGCAGAAGCCGGAGGGGCAGCGGCGGCATCAGCCCGGGAAGTCGCGGCCTACAGTCAAGCCGTGCTCGTGATGGTCGCCGATGACGCGCAGGTCAAGGCGGTCACGCTGGAACCGCTGGGAGTTCTGACCGGTCTGCAACCGGGAGCCGTGGTGATCATCGCCAGCACCGTGAAACCCTCCACCTGCCGGGACGTCGCCGCAGCGGCTGCCGCACGCGGCGTCGGTCTGCTGGACGCGCCGGTCGCCAAGGGGCAACGCGCCGCCGAAACCGGCAACCTGACCGTGTTTGTTGGCGGTGAGCCCGCGCTCTTCCAACGGTGCCAGCCGATCCTTCGGGCGTTTGGCACAGAGATTGTTCATATCGACACGCAGATCGGCGCGGGGCAGGTCGCCAAACTGGCCAACAACCTCATCCTGTGGGCCGGCGTGGCCGGTGTCCACGAAGCACTGGCGCTGGCAGAGCGGCTGGGGGTCTCACCCGCGCGGCTGCGCGCGGCGCTGAGGCACGGCAGCGCCGATAGTTACGCGCTGCGGGAACTGCACCTCATCAACCTGACCTGGCCGGACAAAGATCTCGCGCAGGCGGTGGAGATCGCATCTGAAGCAGGCACCGAGGCGCCGCTGGCGAACTGGCTCCGCACCCTGATGAGAACACTAACACGTGAAGAACTGCGCCGGCTGAGCGGCGCCGCGCCCGGAGTGAAGCCCGATTCCGAGGGGAGGCAGCGATGAGCGACGGTCACGACGTCCAGGCGGTCCACGGGGCGGCGGTCGCGACCGGCCGCTCGCGGGCCGAGTACGGCTCGGATGTAATCGTAGATCTGATGAAAGCGTACGAGATCGAGTATGCGGCGCTCAATCCCGGGGCCACATTTCGCGGCCTGCACGATTCCATCGTCAACTACGGCGGCAACACGATGCCGCAGATCATCCTCTGCAACCACGAGGAGATCGCCGTCGCAGTGGCTCAGGGGTACGGCAAGGCCACCGGCCGCCCAATGGTCGCTATCGTGCACAACGTCGTCGGCCTGCTTCATGCCGCGATGGCGATCTACACGGCCTGGCTCGACCGGGCTCCCGTGCTCGTGATGGGCGGCACCGGCCCCATGGCCGTGGAGACGCGCCGGCCGTGGATCGACTGGATCCACACCGCGCTGGTGCAGGGCAACGCGATCCGCGATTACGTGAAGTGGGACGACCAACCGGCGAGCCTGCAGGGAATTGTGGAATCGTTCATCCGCGGCTACCGCATCACGACGACCGAACCACAAGGTCCAACCTATCTGTGCTGGGATGCCGCGCTGCAGGAACAGCGGCTCGAATCCCCTGTCGCGATTCCAGACGTCAAGCGCTACGCGCCGCCCAGCCTGGCGCAGGCCGACCCGTCGGCGCTCGAGACCGCCGCGCGCTGGCTGATTCAGGCGGAGAATCCTGTCATCCTGGCCGACTACGTTGGCCGCAATCCCGCCGCGGTGCCACCACTGATCCGCCTGGCGGAGAATCTGGCCACCCCGGTCGTCGACCTTGGCAGCCGCCTCAACTTCCCCAACACGCATCCCCTGGACTTGACCGGGGCGGAAGCAGATCTGCTCCCCAACGCCGACGTGGTGCTGGCCCTGGATGTCTTTGACATCGAAAAGGCCATCTCGACCGTGGACCGGACGGCCCGCATCCCCCGCTCGCAGCTCAAGTCCGGTACCAGGCTGATTCACATTTCGTTCAACGACTTCATGGTCCGAAGTTGGGCGCAGGAACACGGAAGGTTGCAGCCCATCGACCTCCCGATCGCCGCTGATACATCGCTGGCGATTCCGGCCCTCGCCGATCTATGCGGCACGGCTGTCGAACGAGATGGCGCGTTCCGCGCGCGGGCCGATCGCCGGCGGAAGACGTTGGAACAGATGCACCGCGAGCTGCGAGCCAAGTGGCAGGCGGCAGCGGAGCGGGCGGGCAACGAACGCCCGATCTCGCTGGCGAGGCTGGCGACCGATCTGTGGGATGTCATCAAAGACGAGGACTGGGTGCTGGTCAACCGGAACCTGCGCGGCTGGACCCGCCGGCTCTGGGATTGGAAGACCACGACGCCATACGTCGGCGCGCACATGGGCGGCGGCGTGGGTTACGGGATCGGCCACTCCGTCGGCGCCGCGCTCGCCTTGGGCAAGACGCGGCTGTGCGTCGACATCCAGCCCGACGGCGACCTGCTGTATACGCCGAGCGCCCTGTGGACCGCGGCCCACCACCGGATTCCCCTGCTGATCGTGATGCACAACAACCGGTCGTACTTCAACGACGAAGAACACCAGATCCTCATGGCCAAAGCCCGGGGACGCCCAGTCGAAAACGCCCACATCGGTCAGCGCATGGACAACCCCGCCGTGGACTTCGCAGCCATGGCCAAGTCGTTCGGGATCGAGGCGTGGGGGCCGATCGAGGAACCGGGTGAGATCCGGCCCGCGCTGGAGCGTGCAGCCCGATACGTTCTGAAGGAACGCAAAGCCGCTCTGGTCGATGTGTTCACGCAGTTTCGGTGAAGCCAACCTTCTTCGCAACGCCGTCTGAGTTTCGGAAATGGCTCGAAAAGCATCACGAGAAGGCCAAAGCACTGTGGGTGGGATTCTATAAGAAGAGTTCCGGCACGCTCAGCATCACGTGGCCGGAAGCGGTTGACCAAGCCCTCTGCGTTGGCTGGATTGACGGCATTCGCAAGAGAATTGACGATGTCAGCTATGCCATCCGGTTTACGCCTCGCAAACCTCACAGCACGTGGAGCGCCGTCAACATCAAACGCGCCGAGGCGCTTTCGAAGCTCGGCCTGATGCGGCCTGCGGGCCTGAACGCATTGGCCGCGCGCAGACGAGACAAGTCAGGGATCTATTCGTATGAACAACGAAAGACTGCCAGTCTGAGTAAGACTCATGAGCAACAGTTTCGCGCCGATAAGACCGCGTGGGCCTTCTTTCAATCCCAGGCACACTGGTATCGAAGGACTGCCGTCTGGTGGGTCGTCAGCGCGAAGAAGGAAGAAACGAGGCGAAAGCGACTCGCCACGCTCATCCGCGCCTCGGCGCGCGGGAAAACCATTCCCCCGCTGACACGCCCGATCAGGCCACAGTAAGTGGTGTCACCAGTGGTCGAGGTTCCCCCCTCGCCGCCGAGGCAGCGGTCGCACCGGGGTTCAGATTCTCTCGAGATCGCGTACTGTTCGCTCATTCACTACGTTCCCGGTGTTGAGCGTCGTCCTCGGCTCGATGAGCACGACGTGCACCTCATCAGTTAACGCCCTGGGGCAGTGTTCGACACCGCGGGGCACAATGATGAACTCCCCCGGCCCGAGATCGCGGTTCCCATCGCGTAACTGCATCCGCAGCCCGCCCTCGACGACGAAGAATAGCTCGTCTTCCCCCGCATGGTGGTGCCAGACGAACTCTCCTCGTAACTTGACCACTTTCACGTACGTGTCGTTTAGTTCACCCACGATTTTGGGCGACCAGTACTCCTGAACGCGGCGCATCTTGTCTTTCAAGTTTACGATTTCCATAGTTATCCTCCACCGTAGAAGTGGTCGGGTATCTATTCTCGACTAAACCCAGGCTTTCCGGACGTCTTCCACGGTCGATGGGGGAGTGGCCGGACCTCCCGGATGGCCATCCCAGTCCCCCACCGGTCATATCAACGTAGACAGATTCCCGATACCAGGTTCACCAAAACCGTATCCGTGGGAGAATCGAAACGGCCCGGGAGAACTCTCCCGGGCCGTTTCAGTACCGGACTGATGACTAGGCCGGGGGCCGTTCGCCGGCCCGTCTTATCGCATCCCGTGAATCACGTCGTGCGCCGGCTTCTCACGACGTTTTCGAGGGTGACCGCGCCAGCTCCCAGCAACGCCACGGCAACGGCCATACAGAAGAGCAGAAAGTCGAGTTCCCATCCGGTTCCCCGTGCTGAGACAAATCTGACGTGTCCTGCTATCTTGAGAAGCCATACCACGAAGACTCTCTCGACCGCCGCCGCCCATCCCACGTATGTGGTCTGGATCCCGGCTACCATCGCGATGCCTCCGACGAGTTCTACGACGGCCATGATCCAGGCGGAGAATAACGGCGCCGGGAAGTGATGAACGCGCAGGTAGCGGGCGAAGGCCACCGGCCCCGCGCCGGAGAATTTCGGTAGGCCGTGCACGATGAGCGTGATCCCTAAACCCACACGCAGGATCAACAGAGCCCAGTCCCGTGGGGTGTACGACTGCATCATCCGCATGTTCTCACCTCTCGGATTAGACATGCCCAAGTTACCTGGGACCTATTCTGGGACATCGTGGAACCAAGTACCGCCATTCGATTCGCGATGGGTCAATGAAATACGAGACTCTTCACAACCACCGGCACGACGTCTTGTGCGGGGAGTTTGCGGCCGACGTCAATGTAATCGAACTCACGCAGCTGCACCTGGTCGATGCACACCAGGCTGCCGTCGACTTTGAACTCCTGCTGCAGCAGCGCGCCGATGAGTCCGGCGACGTCGGCGTCTACTACGAGCAGGAGCGGCCGCCCATGGCGCGCGCCGGGCAGCGCCTCGATGATCCCTGCGCACAGCGCCCGAAGCGACTGGTAGTCGGCGCCGTGGCGCCACTGCACGGCAAGGGCGAAGCGGTTGTCCCCATCATCCCCCAGGTCGAGCCGCACCAGCGCCTGACGCACAGCGCTGGCGACGTGTTCGGCCGATGGCTCGCTGACATTCCCAATGGCGGCTACCGGCACGTTGCGCAGCGGCAGATGGTCGGGGTGGGAGAGGTAGATCGTGTCGCCGCTCAACTGCACGGTGTACTGTGAGGCGCCGATACAGGTGGCGCGGATCGCCTCACGTGGTTCCAATAGTTGAAGGCCTACACCCTCGGCGCCGCGCCGGACTGCCGCAGCCAGACGCGGACCAAGGTCCCCGAACTCTTGTTTTTCGCGCCCGTAGATGTACTCGGCCACACCGCCGGAGAATACGATCCGGCTGAACGGCCCTCGGGACCGAAGAACCGGCGTAATCCACAACCCCGCCTCGCCCTCGTGCAACGTGCCGGCAATGATATCGAGGACAATCCTGCCCATGGCGTTGGCCAGGCCATCGAGGAGACTACCGGCGATGCGCGCACCGAGTTCGGGAACGCCGACTCCGGCGGATTGCGCCAGACGGCGGCCGGCGTCTTCCAGCCGGACCACGCGCGAATCTTTGTCCCAGGCCAGCAGCCTGGCTCCAAGATGCACCGCCGCGGTCTCGTGGACCTCGCCGCGCCGGCAAATCGCGAATTTCGTAGTCCCTCCGCCGATGTCCACGTTGAGGATGGGATCTTCGATCCCGAGAGAGAGTTCGACGGCGCCCGAGCCATGCGCGGCCAGGAGGCTTTCGAGATTCGGCCCGGCCGTCGCGCAGACGAACTTTCCGCTTTCCTCGCTGAACAACTCGGCCACCGCCCGCGCATTCTCACGCAGGGCGGCCTCGCCGGTCGCGATGACGGCGCCGCCGTCCACATCATCGGGCGTGCGCCCCGACGCCCCGTACGCCTCGGCGATGAACCGGCCCAACACCGGCGCGTCGAGCTGGCCGGACGGTGCGAACGGGGTGAAGATCACCGGAGAGCGGAAGAGGATTTTCCGCTCAGTGACGGCGTAGCGGCTCGACAGGCGTTTCCCCTGGCGTTCCAGCACCAGTCCGGAAAAGATGAGGTGCGACGTAGATGAGCCGATGTCGATGCCTACGCTGGTGAGCTCGATGCGCTCGCCGGTGTAGGCGAAGGTGCCGTCATCGAGGTGGATGTGGTCTTCGTCACCTTCGTGCACGTGTCACGACTCCATACCGTCATCGCGAGCGCCGAAGGCGCGCGGCGATCTCCCGGGCTGGGGATCGCCACGGCCCTGCGGGCCTCGCGATGACGACGTCATTTCTTCGCTCCGCTCCTTGCGATCACAGCCGGCGCAAACTCATCCATCCGGACCTGGACCCCATTTGCCTTGCAGCGCTCGGCGAAGAGGCGGTGAACCCGCGGATCCTGGTCCGCGTACTCGATCTGGTTCCCGCCTTCTTTCGTGCTCTTGTCAATGCCCTGGTGGTCGAAGTACCGCGTCACCTTCCACTTCGTGCTGCCCCAGCGGATGGCCAGGTATCGAGCAGGCGTCGACCCCGCGTTGAAGTGCTGGTGCCACCACGTCCCAGGCGGCACGAACATCGTCCCCGGCTTCCAGGGAACTTCGTCAAATGTCTTGTGCTGGTCCGTCCACATCAGCGAGTAGCCCTGACCCTCCAGGATGACGACATGCGCGCCGGGGCCATGACGGTGGGCTTTCTTGTATGTGCCGACCTTGAACTCGGAGACATGGGCGACCAAGACGTTGTTGGCCAGTTCGAACTTGACGTGCCTGCCCCCGCCCCCGCGCTCGGCCCAGTCGTGCAGGTGGAGATGATAGAGATCGGCGACGAAATTGGTCTCCCAAATCTTCTGGCTGCTGTCGGGGCGCGCGTACAGTGTACCGGGTTTGTTGAAGTAGTCGTCCTCACCGTTGAAGCGATCGGTGAAGTCGAAAGGACAGTTGAAGAGAAACTCCTCGTTGCGGAGCATGTTCATCAGCAGCGGCGCGGTCGTCACCGCCAGCAATCGGGCCGGCTCCTGCCCCGACCCGTTGTGCAGCCGGTGGAAGGTGTTCA
>VBAL01000018.1:0-1722 GCA_005888595.1 Candidatus Segetimicrobium genomatis | reverse complement strand
CCGCCGATGACGAAGAACACTTCCTCGAACACGTGCTGCTCCGGGGCCGTGGAGGATCCGGAGGGAATTTCCAGCACATACGCGCCGTCGGTGTCCTCCGCCCCGGTCAGCTGAATGTAGGCGCCCCTGGCATCCATCCGCGGCCACGGTTTGACCTCCACGCGCTTGAGGTCCCCGACGGCCAGCCCGCTGAGCAGGGGAAGCTGCTCCCGTTCCAAGAAGCGGCGGTAGGCCATGCGGCCCCACTCTTCAGGTAGAGGAACGGCCGGCGTCTCCATCCGCACTCACCCCTTTACTCATAAGAGTATACGTCCCCCTGCGGGAGGTCGCACTCCTGCCTTTGGGGGCGAGAGGGAGCCCCACGGGGCAGCCGCCGCTTTGTCCACGTCCGTACCGAGAGGAAGACGGCAACGACAACCGTACAATACTGATACATTCACCTGCGATCCTACAGTACCGTCCTTGCGTGAACCCGCTGGGGGGTGGGGAAAAGTGAGGGTTATGAGAGCATTTGTCGTCGCGGTTGCGCTGTGTCTGGTCGCGTCGCCATTCTTCACAGGGCCGGTTGCCGGGCAGCAGCCGCTGTTCGCCGGTAAGACGGTCACCATCATCGTCGGTTACAACCCAGGGGGCGGCTATGACCTGGTGGCCCGTCTGATCGCCCGCTACCTTCCGAAGTATCTGCCCGGCAACCCCGCGGTGGTCGTTCAAAACATGCCGGGCGCGAACAGCATCATCGCCGCCAACCATGTCTACACGGTGGCGAAGCCCGACGGCCTCACCATCGGCGCGTTCAACCGGAACCTGATCTTGGGCCAGCTGGTCAAAGCCCCGGGCATCAGGTTTGACATGACGATCTCCCCTACCGCGCGGCGACAGATTTGTTGAAGGCCGATCCGGCGGTCATCGTCGGGGCCACCGGCCCCGGCGCGAGCACCTACGACTTTCCGCTTCTGCTGAAGGCCCTGGCGAAGTTTAACCTCCGGATCATCAGCGGCTATCCCTCCAGCGCCGACATCATGCTCGCGGTCGAGCGCAAAGAGGTCGACGGGCGCGCCGGATCGTACTCCTCGACGAAACCATTTATCGATCGCGGCCTGGTACGCTCCATCGTACGCGGCCGCGCCTCGGTGCCGGACATCGCCCAGCTTCCGATGGACGAAGACCTCGTGCCCGACGCGCGCAGCAAGGCGGTGATGCGGCTCCGCTCCTCTCCTGAGATCATCGGACGGCCATTTGTGGCTCCACCGGGGACTCCCGAAGAATACATCCGGGCCTACTGGGACGCCTTCACCAAGGTGGCGCAGGACAAAGAGTTTCTGGTAGACGCAGACAAGGCGGGGTTCGAGATTAACTACGTGCGCGGCGATCAAGCCCTGCAGATCTCGCGTGATGTGCTGGGCGCGGCGCCCGACATCGTGAAGGTCTTTACTCAGTTCTTTAGCTTCAACTGATCGTCTCGACGATGCTCGAGACTTTCCTCCAGGCGTTGTTGGAAGTGCTGCGATGGAATGCATCGAGCTTCATGCTGATCGGTGTCGTCGTCGGGTTCTGGGTGGGGCTGCTCCCAGGAATCGGTGGTGCGACCACGCTCGCGCTGATGTTGCCGTTTGTCTACCGCATGGCTCCCGTGCAGGCCTTCGCCTTCCTCCTGGGGATGCACTCGGTCGTCTCCACGACAGGGGAAATTACTTCCATCTTGTTCGGGATTCCAGGTGAGGC
>VBAL01000017.1:24544-25068 GCA_005888595.1 Candidatus Segetimicrobium genomatis | reverse complement strand
TCGGGGGCAATTACGGTGGCCGGGTTTGCGGTCGGCGCCATCTTCGCGGTCGTAGCGATTGTGCCGTCGCTCGGGATTGTGGAGACTGCGATGACGCTCGCCCTGGTATCGGTGGACGTGCCGGTAAACGAGTCCGTGGCGGCAGCCGTGCTGTTTCGACTGTTTACACTCTGGCTGCCTCTGGTGGCGGGCTACGCCGCGGTTCGACACGCTCGCGGTGCGCCCGCCGCCCGCCAATCCACGGCTGCTTCCGCCTAGCCTGTCCTGCCGATCGGCATCACCCACGCAGCTGGTAAGCATGGCGAGAAACCTCAAAGCGGCCTCGTCCCCCCGTTTAGAGTACATATGTGACCTTCCGCAGTCCCTGGGGGCGATCCGGATTGAGTCCGCGTAACCGCGCCGTATAGTAGGCCAGCAACTGCAGCGGGACGATATAGACGTGGGGGCTCAGGGCTTCCTCCCGCATCTCGGGCAGACGCACAGGTACCGCCGCAGCCGCCAGCAGGCGTGGCACCGACGAGAGC
>VBAL01000017.1:10306-24508 GCA_005888595.1 Candidatus Segetimicrobium genomatis | reverse complement strand
GGCCGCGTGGGGCCACCATGATCACAGGGAAGTCCCGTTCTACCACCGCGATCGGACCGTGCAGCAGGTCGGCCGAGGACAACGCCTCGGCCACGATCCGGCTGCTCTCCTTCAACTTAAGCGCGGCCTCCAGCGCGGTGGCAAAGTTGTAGCCTCGCGATGTCACCAGGCACTCGCTGGCCTGCGACAGATGCGCGGCGGCATCGGTGACCGCGGGGATGGTCTCGAGCGCCGAGGCCACGGCATCGGGAAGCGCCTGGTGCGCCCGGATCAGCCGCCGGTCTTCGGCGGTGTGAGCAACCAGCAGGCTCAGCATCGTCAGTTGTGCCGTGTAGGTCTTCGTGGCGGCGACGCTGCGCTCCCGACCGGCATGCAGAGCCAACACCTCGTCCGCCGCGCGGGCCAGCGGCGCCCCGGGACTGTTGGTGATCGCTACCGTCAGCGCGCCGGCATCGCGCGCCGCTTCGATAAATCGCACGATATCGGGCGACCGTCCCGACTGCGATAGTCCGATCGCCACCATCCCGCGCCATCTGACCCGCGCGCCGTAGAGGGTCACGACCGACGGAGCGGCCAGGGAGACCGGAATGCCCAGGCGCGTTTCGATGAGGTACCGCCCGTACAGCGCGGCATTGTCGGAGGTGCCGCGGGCAGCCAGCACCACGGCCGGAGGACGGCGCGCCCGCAGGCGGCGGGCCAGCGCTGTCACGGCGGCACCTTCCTCTCTCCACAACCGCTCTAAGACGAGCGGCTGCTCACGGATCTCGTCCAGCATCAGCTGTCCCGGCCGCGGCCGCGGTGCCATCAGGCCACTCCGTAGGTGAGTTCGCCCGCCGTGTACACCGAGCGGACGCGGAACTCTCGTGTCAGCACCACCAGATCCGCCGGTTTCCCCGCTTCGATTCGCCCCAGATCATTACGGCCAAGCACACGGGCGGGGATGGCCGATACCATCAACACCGCGTCACGCAGCGACACCCCCACCGACACCGCGTGGCGCAGCGCGGCGTCCATCGACAGCACACTGCCGGCGATCGTCCCATCGGGAAGGCGCGGCACGTCCGTGACCCGGACCGTGCGGGTTCCCAACCGCGTGACACGCCGCGACGACCCGGCGGCGGCGATCGCGTCGGTGATCAACGCCACCCGCTCCTTCTTGAGCTGGACCGCCAGCCGCACCATGGCGGGATGGACGTGAATGAAATCAGCAATCAGACTGATGTCCACCTGTGGGTGCTCGAGCGCCGCGATGACGATGCCCGGGTCGCGATGATGCACCGGCCGCATGGCATTGAACAAGTGCGTCACCAGCGTCACGCCGGCGCCAAACGCCGCCTGCGCCTGTTCGTAGGTGGCCGCGGTGTGTCCGGCGGCGACGATACAGCCGCGTTCCCGTAATACGCGGATCACACCGGCGGCACCGGGCAGCTCCGGGGCCAGGGTCACGAGGCGCACGGCCCCGGGTGCCGCGTCGAGCAGCGCCGCCGCGTGCCGCGCATCCGGCGCCCGCAAGTACCGCGGGGGATGAGCGCCCTTGAACTGCCTGTTCAAGTATGGACCCTCGAGGTGTATCCCCAGGATGCGCGGGGCACCGGGCTGCGCCATCAGGCGCTGCCATGACCGCAGCGCCCGTTCCAGGTGCGATGACGGCGACGTGATCAGGGTGGGCAGAAACGCCGTTACACCCGTGGACGCCAGATACCGGCGCACCCGCGTCACCGCCACGTCCGTTACGTGAGACAGAAAGTCCACCCCCGCCGCACCGTTGATCTGGAGATCGATGAACCCCGGCGCCAGCACCCCATCAGTGGCGGAAAGATCGGCGCCTGGGGCAACGCCTGCGCGGACAGACACGATACGGCCGCCGTCGATCTCGACGGACCCCGGGGTGAGGTCCCCGGACGGAGTGATGATCCGGGCGGCCGTGATGACGCGCGGTCGAGAGGCGTCCATCTTACGAATCCCTCCCGGAATAGAGTCACAGATCTTTGTTGAGGTGCCGGGCAATCCAGAAGACCGACCAGCCCGCCACGATCAGGCCGATCACCGCCAGCCGCGTCACGTTGATGATGGGCTCCACGCGCAGCCGCCCATCCGTGATGTCGATGAGCGCGACCGGCTCGATCCGGACCCCCCCTCCTCCACCTCCACCAGAACCTCCACCAGAGGGGTTGCCATCCTTCTGCGGTGACCTGGTCCGCGAGCCGCCCCGACCTGCCGGACCCTGGCCCCCGCCCATCCCAAATCCATACTGCACAGAGGCTACCGGAATCAGGCGCCGGCCGCCTTGCCCTGCATCTCCTCGAATCGCTTTTGCAGATCGTCGAGAAACATCTCAACCCACCTCCGCGTCATTTGGAGGGTCGGGGGGTCAGAGGTCAGGTGTCGGCAGTACCACCACTCTTGCCGACCCCCAACCCCTGACCCCTGACCCCCGTCTCCTCTAGAAGTCGCAGCCTTGCATCGACAACAGCAGCGCCCTGGCCGGCGGGCAACACCATCAGCGGGTTGATGTCGAGTTCCGCGATCTGTGGGATGTCCACGGCCAGTTGTGACAGTCGCTCGATACACTCGAGCAGCGCATCGAGATCGGCCGGCGGCCGGCCGCGCACACCTCGCAGGATCTGAGCCGCTTTGATGGACTCCACCATGCGCTGCGCGCCAAGCTCCCGGATCGGCGCCAAACGAAACGTGACGTCTTTGAAGACCTCCACGTAGATCCCTCCCAGGCCGAACATCAGGATCGGCCCGAACTGGGGATCCCGGTTAATGCCGAGGATGGTCTCGACCCCGGGCATCATCTTCTGAACGATCACACCTTCCACCGCCGCAGCGGGCTGCCGGCGGGCGATGTCCGCCATCATCTCCTCGTAGGCCGCGCGCACTTCACTCGGCGCGGTTAGGTCGAGCCGGATGCCGCCGACGTCTACCTTGTGGATGATCTGCGGCGAGAGGACCTTGAGGGCGACGGGAAAGCCGATGGCCGACGCCCGGATGACCGCCTCTTCTGCCGAGGCCGCCTCCGCCCACGGCGCCAGCGGAAAGCCGTATGCCTCCAGCAGCCTGAACGCCAGCGTCTCACGCACGAAGACTCCACGCGGCGCCGGCTGCACCACATCCACCGCGGCCCCACGATCGACCGGAAACACCCGCACCTCGGTCCGGGGCCGGCGCACCCATTCCGCATACCGTGTCATCGCGGCAAACGCGCGCACGGCATCCTCGGGGAAGCCGTAATGCGGAATGTGCGCCTCTTCCAGCACGCGTACCCCGCCTGACACATCGACAAGGCCCATGAATGACGCCAGGACCGGCTTCCGGCCGCCCCCCTGCGCCGCGTGGTGCTGCGCGGCGCGCGCTTCCTCGGCCACCACACCGGCGATCTGCTCGATATCGGTCACCGCCTGCGGGGTGAGCAGCACGATGGCCCCATCAGATGCCGGATCACGCAGCACTGCCCGCAGCGCCGCCTGATACCGGTCGTGCTGCGCATCGCCCACCACGTCGACCGGATTGTCGATCGCAGCCTCAGCGGGCAGGGCCAGCCGCAGCGCCTGCTTCGTCCCCTCGGCGAACGCCGCCAGTTCCAATCCCTGCCGCACGGCGGCATCGGCCGCCATGATCCCCGGCCCACCCGCATTAGTGACGATCGCGAGCCGGCGGCCGGACGGGATCGGCTGGTTGGCAAAGGCCACGGCGTAATGAAAGAGCTCTTCGACGGAGTCCACCCGGAGCACACCGCTCTGCAGAAAGACGGCGTCGTAGACTTCATCGCTGCCCGCGAGCGACCCCGTATGCGACGAGACCGCCCGGGCGCCGGCCGGAGTGCGGCCGGACTTCACCGCCAGGATCGGTTTAGGGTGCGCGATCTCACCGGTGATCTCGCGGCACAGCCCGATGAAGCGCTGCCCGTCGGTGAGCTCCTCCAGGTACAGCAAGATGACATCGGTCCGTGGATCGTCGCGCAGCGCCGCAAGCAGGTCGAGCTCCGTCACGTCGGCCTTGTTGCCCAGGCTGACCAGTTTCGAGAACCCGATGCCCCGGGCGCGCGCATAGTCCAGCACGGCCGTGGTCAGCGCGCCACTCTGCGACAGAAACGCGATGTTCCCGGCCGCAGGCATCGCTCGGGCGAACGTGGCGTTGAGCCGCACGCCGGGGTCCGTGTTGAGCACACCCAGGCAGTTGGGGCCGACCAGCGCGAAGCCGTACTGCTGGACGGCCGCCACAACCTCTTCCTCCCGCCGGCGCCCTGCGGGTCCGCTTTCGCGGAACCCCGCGGAAATAATGACGACTCCGCGCACCCCCTTGCGCCCGCACTCATCCAGCACAGCCCGGACCGATGCCGCCGGGACGATGATGATCGCCAGATCGAGAGGGTCGGGGATCTCCAGCACCGAGGGATAGGACCGCACACCGCGGATCGCCGGCGCGTTGGGATTGACGGGGTACACTACGCCCTGGAAGTCTTCCAACACGTTCCGGAAGATGGCATGGCCGACCTTTCCCGGGTCGCGCGACGCGCCAATGACGGCCACGCTGCGGGGCGCAAAGATGCTGGACAGGTCGCGCGCGGTCGCAGGCACTCGCGGCGCGGTGGGTCTGGGATCCATACACATCCTCACTTCGGCCCGCCGGGTGGAGCGTCCTACGGCCAGGTCTCCTCTGTCTCCCCAGTCCTCCCAGTCTCAAAGAGGGATCGGCCTGCCGAATCGCTGGCAGCAGGTAGACTGGGAAGACCGGGGAGCCTGGGGAGATGGGGAAGACTGGCCTTTCAAGCAGATCTCCCCGCGCAGGAGGTTCCTACGCGGGGAGATTGTCGGTCCGGGGTCCGTTCCAACCCGAGAGCGCCTGCCCTCTCGATGACCGGTACATCGGCGCACCGGGTTGGAACGGACCGGGCTACATCGTTTGCTTCGTTACCAGCTTCAACGGCACCGGCGTAAACTTGCTCACGCGCTGCTTCTTGATAATCTTCACCGCGTTCTCCACCGCCAGCCGGCCCATGACCTTGGGCTGCTGCGCGATCGTCGCGGCCATGGTCCCCGCCTTGATCGCGGCCAGCGCATCGGCGATGGCGTCAAAGCCGACCACGAACATTTCCTTCTCTCGCTTGGCAGCCGCAATGGCCTGGATCGCACCCAGCGCCATCTCGTCGTTTTGCGCGAAGACGGCGTCAATCTTCTTCTGAGCCTGCAGGATGTTCTCCATCACAGACAGGCCCTTGGCGCGATCGAAATCCGCGGTCTGCACGGCGACCAGCTTGATACCGGGGTACGCTTTCAGACCGTCACGAAAACCCTTGCCGCGGTCGCGCGCGGCTGAAGTTCCGGCGATGCCTTCCAGCATCACCACGTTGCCCTTCCCCTTTAATCGCTTGGCGACGTATTGGGCGGCCATCTTCCCGCCGGCGACGTTGTCCGACGCGATGTGGGCGGCGACCGTCACACCGTTCGCGCCGCGATCCACAGTGATGACGGGAATCTTCGCCCCCTGAACCTTCCTGATGGTCGGCGCGATGGCGTCACTGTCGGTGGGGTTGATCGCAATGACGGCGACCTTCTTCTGGATCAAGTCCTCAATCTGGCTGGCCTCACGCGCCGAGTCATTTTGCGCATCCAGCACGACCAGGTTGACGTTCAGCCTCGTGGCGGCGGCCTGCGCCCCATCGCGCAGGTCGACGAAGAACGGATTGTTCAGGGTGGAGATGGACAGGCCCACGGTGGGCGGAGCGGCGGCGTACAACGGTAAAACCGAGAGCACCAGCAACACGACTGGAACAAGCAAGCCTCTTCGCATGCGTTCTCCCTCCTTCATGATATCTAGCGCAATTCAGGGTACGAAGGGTTCCATGGAAGGGACAACCAGGCCGCGACCCGATTCCGCGCCACACCCCCTCCGCATCGTGACGGGCTGCACTGGTCGGCCTTCGTTCCGCCGGAGTCAGCTCCTCTCTCAGCGGAGCCGCCGATCCAGGAGCACGGCCAGGAGGATGACGGCGCCCTTCACCACCTGCTGGTAGAACGGATTCACGTTAAGCAGGTTCAGCCCGTTGTTGATGACACCGATGATGAATGCCCCCAAGATTGTACCGCTTATGCTGCCTTCCCCGCCGGCCAGCGTTGTACCGCCCAGCACTACCGCGGCGATGGCATCGAGCTCGAACCCGACTCCCGCGGTCGGCTGCGCCGAGTTCAGCCGGCCGGTCAAGATGACCGCGCTCGCGGCGGACACGATCCCGCTGATCACATACACCAGGGTCTTGTACGCGGCGACGTTCACACCGGATAGCCGCGCGGCTTCTTCATTGCCGCCGATCGCATAGACGTAGCGGCCCACCACAGTCTGTGTGAGGATCACAGACGACGCCAGGAAGACCAGCATCATGATGAGTACCGGAACCGGGATGCGGAACACCTCGCCGGCGCCCAACCAGACAAAGGGGTCCGGGAGCCCGGTGATAGGACGGCCATCCGTGTAGACAAGCGTCAGGCCCCGGCCGATGGTCAGCATCCCCAGCGTGGCAATGAAGGGCTGCACTCTCCCGCGCGTGATAACGAGGCCGTTGACCAGTCCCAGCAGCGCGCCCACCGCCAGTCCCCCTCCGATGCCCACCAGCACCGGGCGGCCGGCCGCGAGCAGCCCGGCGATGACGGCTCCAGATAACGCCAGCACGGAGCCAACGCTGAGATCGATGCCGCCGGTAAGAATCACAAACGTCATGCCGGCCGCAATGACGGCGTTGATGGAAACCTGCCGCGCGATGTTGAGCAGGTTGCTGATCGTCAGAAACGACCCGCTCAGCGCAGAGAGGATGACGAGGAGCAGCGCGAACGCGATCGCGATTCCGAAACGCCGCAGCACGTTCCGCAGGCGCGTGAGGGGCAGCCTGCGCAGCGTCGCCAGACCGTACAGGCGGCTAAACTGCACTACGCACCCTCCCGGCCGCGGACGCCATGATCCCCTCTTGAGTTGCCTGCGCGCGCGGGAACTCCGCAGTGATCACGCCTTCGTGCATCACCAGGATGCGATCGCTCATCCCAAGGATCTCTTCCATCTCCGAAGAGACCATCACAATCCCCACCCCTCGCCGAGCCAGCGCGACCATCAGGTGATAGATCTCGACCTTCGCGCCGACGTCGATGCCGCGCGTCGGCTCGACCATGAGCAGCACCCGTGCGCGGGTCTGCAGCCATTTGGCCACGACGACCTTCTGCTGCGTCCCGCCGCTGAGGTTGCGCACGATCTGTTCCGGCGAGGTCACCGCCATATCGAGATCGCGGATGGCCTGGGTGACGAGCGCGGTTTCTTCCAGCCGCCGGATGAAGAGCGCCACCGCCACCCGCCGGACGATCGGCAGCGTGATGTTCGCGCGCACGCTCATCGACAACACGAGACCCAGCCGCTTCCGATCTTCCGTCACCAGACCGATGCCCAGAGCGATGGCGTCGGCCGGGGAGCGGATGCTCACCGGCCTTCCGTCCAACAGGATCTCGCCCGCGTCGAGCGACGTGGCCCCAAAGATGGCATGGGCGACCTCTGCTTTGCCCGAACCGATCAATCCCGCGATTCCCAGAATCTCGCCATGGCGGAGGATGAAACTGACATCGCGGAAGAACCCCTGTACCGTCAGCCCACGAACATCCAGGACGGGGGGACCGAGCGGTACGTCTTCCTTCGGAAACTTCTCCGTCAGCCGGCGGCCGACCATCAGGCTGATGAGTTCGTCCATCGTCAGCCCGGCAATCGCGTAGGTGCCGACATGCAGCCCGTCGCGCAGCACGGTCACGCGATCTGCAATCTTGAACACCTCCTCCAGGCGATGAGTGATGTAGATGATGCCGACATCGCGCGCCCGAAGGTCGTGGATAAACCCAAACAGCCGCTCCGTCTCCTCTACGGTCAGCGGCGCCGTCGGTTCGTCCATGACGACAATTGCGGCGTCGGCGGAGAGGGCTTTGGCGATCTCCACCAACTGCTGCTCGGCGACCGTGAGCGTGCCCAGGCGTCGCCGTGGGTCGATGGAGACCCCCAGATCGGCCAGCAGTCGGCCGGCGCGCGCGTACATCTCGTCCCAGTCCACCAGTCCCCCCACGCGACGGGGTTCGCGCCCGAGGAAGATGTTCTCGGCCACCGACAGCGCCGGCACCTGGTTGAGCTCCTGGTGGATGATGCTGATGCCTAATTGCCGCGCATGGGTGGGGGAGGCGACCTCTACGGGCAACCCGCGCAGCAGGATCTGGCCAGCATCCCGCGGGTAGATACCCCCGAGGATGCGTATGAGGGTGGACTTGCCGGCGCCGTTCTCGCCGACGAGGGAGTGAACTTCGCCCGCGCGCACTTCGAGCGACACATCCTGCAGCGCGCGGACACCCGGGAAGGATTTGGTGATGCCCTTCATCTCGAGAAGAGGCACGTCCACGGATGGCATGTCACTTTAGGCGAACATCGCGCAACTCAGAAGGTCACTCCACTCTGCAGGATGATGTTCGCGTACGGTGTCTGCTCCCCGGTCCGCACGACGGCCCGCACCTGAAGGAGCGCACCTTTGAATTGCTCGTGCGAAATATGCTGCAGCGGGGTCGCGCCCAGGAGATGCCGCGTGGCCTGGTAGAGGGCGGGACTGCGCTGCCGCATCTCCTCGGCGACGGTGGCCGACTCTACCTGGAGCTCATTCAGGACCGCCTGCAGCGTCTGCGCGAAGGTCGGCACTCCTGATGACAGGGCCAAATCGATGCGCAGCACCGACGGCGGAATCGGAAGACCACTATCGGCGATGACCAGCCGGTCGGTGTGGCCCATCGATGTGATCACCCGCATCAACTCAGCATTCAGGATACCGCTCTTCTTCATCGGCTATGAGAGTCCATACCTGCGGGCATAGGTCAGCAGCGCCTCCTCAAAACACTCGCTCGGCGCGCGCACGAGCCCCGCGCCAATCTTCGGATGGCCGGGATCTTTGTGGGCGATGGCCGTGTCGATCACGGGCACGATACCGGAGCGCATCACCTTCACGATGTCGATGCCAACAGGCGCTCCCGCAAAATCCAGAGCTGGAATACGGTACGCAGGATGGGTCGCGACTGTGATCTCCCGCATGTCCCGGCTGATCTGCATCCCCTGCTCAGCCGTCCCTCCGACCAGGCTCAGGATACCTGGAGCACCGCCGAGCACGAACCCGCCCCACCCCACGGTCTCGGTGATGGCGGAATCTCCCATGTCCAATCCGGCATCGTCGGCAGAGTAGCCGGTGAGATACAGACCATCAATCCGCGGGGCGGGGGCGGTGTACCACTCGTCCCCCAGACCGCTCACCCGGATGCCAAACTCGGTCCCGTTACGGGCCATCGCGGTGACCACGGTACTGTATTCGATGCCAGCGGCGGCATCGGCGGACGCCTTGGCGGACGCCATCGAGAGGCCGAGGAAGAAGAACTCGTTGTACGTCAGGTGGGTCAGGGTCGCCACGAGGCTACCCTTCGAGACCCCGGCCTCGATCATTGCCACCGCCATGACATCGGTGAACAGACTCGTCGCCGCCACCGGACGGTTGTGCAACTCATCACCCATCTGCAGCGCCTTGGCGATGATGGGCCGCAGAGGCACGCCACCCCTCTCCCGAATCCCCTGCCTCAGCGAGGGTGCCCAGATTTCACGCCATCGCCGAAGCCCGTCCAGGGCCTCATCGCTGTAGTCGCCGAACTGCTGGCGGCCCTCAACTTGGCGGCAGAACGCATGAGTGCCAGATGCGGTGTCCTTCACCACAAACACTGGGAGCGATCCGGTAATGGTCCCCGCCATGGGCCCAACCGCCTGATGGTGGTGGTTGGGCTCGAGCGCAATCGCCCCACTCGCCAGCAACTGCTCCGCCTCTGCCGGACTCCCGGCCCATCCTTCAAAGAGGACCATGCCGATGCATGCGCCGCGTTGCGCCCCGCACATCCGAGACCAGACGACCGGGGGCCCGGAGTGTAGGATCATCCGGCCGGCGAGACCGGGAATCACCTCACCGGCCGGCGCGATGTCGATCAGGACGGGATCAGCGGACGTGATGCGGCCGACCGATTCAGCATTGGCGGTCTCGATGCGTTCCCGCAGCGTAGACGCCATCCTGTGCCTCACCGCGGCTGGCCAACGACGCCTTCTGCCAGCCAGTCCATCCTCCCGAAGTCCTGGTCGGTGAGTATCTGCCCTTCTGCCACTCGCACGACCCCGCGGTTATCCTTGATGGGCCCTGCAAATACCCGCAGCTGCCCGCCGATCATCGCCTGCTTGCTGGCACTGACTTGCCGGACGACGGACGCCGGAACGGCGGTTCCGAAGGGCGCGATGATCAGGTAATCACTGGCCACACTCCCGTAGATCGATTCGCTCTTCCAGGTCCCATCCATCACCGCCCTGGCAAACCGGACGTAGAGGGGACCCCAGTTAAAGGCGAGGCCACTGATCCATCCCTTGGGCGCGAACTTCTGAACCCCCACGTAGTGGTAGCCGACCGAATAGGCTCCGCGGCGCTCGGCGACCTGCACCACGGTAATGGGAGAGTCCACGATCATTGCCATCACGTCCGCGCCCTGGTCCAGCAGCGCGTTGGCCGCCGTGGCCTCCTTGCCCGGATCCAGGAACGTCCCCGTGAAGACCACGCGGGTCTCAAACTGGGGATCCACAGAGCGCGCTCCCAGATGGAACGCGTTGACGTTGGCGAGGAAGAAGCTGACGGGCAGCGCGACCACGAAACCGGCCTTGTGCGTCTTCGTCATCTTGCCGGCGGCCATCCCCATCAGATAGAAGCCGTCTTGGGTGTTGGCCCAATACGTGCCGAGGTTTGGGGCGAGTTTGTAACCGCTCGGATGCTCAAACTTCACGTCGGGGTGCCGCTTCGCCACGTTCAACGCCGGGTCGAGATAACCAAAACTGGCGGCGATAATAAGCCTGGCGCCGCGCTGGACCATGCTCTCCATCACGCGCTCAGCGTCCGCGCCCTCCGGAATGTTCTCGACTTCAATCACCTCGACTTGGGGGAGCGTCCTCTGCATGTACCGGATGCCTTCAGCGTGCGCCTGATTGTACCCCCCGTCGGTGACGGAACCGATGTGCAGGATGCCGACGATTAGCTTCGGAGGCGCGGCAGTCGTCCGCTGTGTCGCTCCAGCCATCGTGATCACCACCAGCGCCAAGCTGATCACCAGGACCAGCAGCACCCCCAGCAGGTGCGGTCCTCTGTGCCTCATTTCATCCACCCCTCCCTGGATTGACTCGAGCGCCTCTCACTCGGTCCCCTCGAACACCCGTCCCAGGCTGGCCGGAGCCGCGTGATGCCGTCCACCCGCCCAGATCAGCACCACCCCGAGGCTCAGGAGATACGGAAGCGTGTCCAGCAGGAACGGGGACACCGATGCACCGCGGGCCTGGAGCTGCAGTTGCAGCGCCACGGCTCCGCCGAACAGCACCGCCCCCCAGACGGTTCGCAGCGGATGCCACCGTGAAAAGATCACCAAAGCCACGGCGATGAATCCCCGTCCGGCGGTCATCCATTCCGCCCAGGTCTTGGCGATCCCGATTGAGAGCTCCGCGCCGGCGATGCCGCCGAACAGACCAGCGATGAAGAGCGCCTGATATTGTATGGCCCGCGGGCTGTAGCCTGCAGCATACGCCGCCGTGGGATTCTCCCCGACCGCCCGCAGGCTCAGGCCCCAGCGGGTCCGGAACAACCCCCACCACACCAGCGCTGCTGCCGGCATCGCCAAGTACACGAGAATGTCGGATCTGAACAGCGCACCCAGATAGGGCAGGTGGGCCAGCGTGGGGATCTCAAGGGGGTTCAGGCCCGCGATACGACTGCCGATGTATGGAGCGCCCAGCAGCGCGCTCAGCCCGACGCCGAAAAACATCAACGCCAGCCCGCTGGCGAGTTGATTGGCCCGCCGGGTGACCACCAACAAAGCCAGGATCAGGTTGAAGAGCGAGCCCGCGGTTGCCCCGGCCAGGACACCCAGCGCCGCGCTGCCGGTCTGCACGGTGATGGCAAAGCTGGTCACCGCCCCCATCAACATGACGCCTTCCAGACCCAGATTCACGATGCCGGCCCGCTCCTCGATGACCTCACCAAGCGCGGCGTACAGCAAGGGCGTCCCGGAGAGGATCGCCCCCAGCAAGACACTCTCGAGGAAGGGCACGCTCATGGTATCCTCCTCCTGGTCAACACGACAAACAGCATCAAGGCCATCAAGATATTCACCACGGAGCCCGGCAGCCGATGCGCCATCTGCAGGACGTCGCCCCCGGCGGTGATCACGGCCATCAGCAGCGCAGACGCCACGACGCCATACGTGTTGCCCCCGGCAATCCAGCTGATCAGAAATCCAGTGTAGCCGAAGCCCGGAGACAAGCTTGGTCGCAGTCGCCCCTGGATCGCGGAGACCTCCCCCATTCCGGCGAGACCAGCCAAGCCGCCCCCGACGAACATCAGCACGAGAATGTACCTTCCGATGGCGATGCCGCTCCGACGTGCGGCCTCTATGTTGCCACCGATGGCGCGGATTTCCAGCCCCCACCGAGTCCTGGTCAGGACCAGATGGTACACGGTGAGGGCCACAAGGGCGATGAGGAGCCCGAGGTGGACGCGTGTGCCGAAGAACATCGGCAGGCGGGCGGCAGCCGGGAACTCAGGGGTCTGGGGGTAGTTCGCACTTTCGAGATCCTTCCAGGGACCAAACACGAAAAAGCTGACGATGAAGATGGCAACGTAGTTCATCAGGAGGGTGGAGATCGTTTCGCTGACCCAGCCATGGGCGCGCATCACGCCGGAGATCGCCGCCCAGAGTCCGCCGCCGAGGAACCCCAGGGCGGCAACCAGAGGCAGGAGCGCCCATGCCGGTAGCGCCGCGAAGTGAGCGGCGCCCCATGTGGTGAACAACGCCCCCATAAACAACTGACCCTCTGCCCCGATATTGATCAACCAGATGCGGGCAGGGATCGCGACCGCCAGGGCGGTGAGCATGAGTGGGATCATTTTGACCACAACCTCTGAGAACCCGTAGCTGCTGAACAGCGTACTGGAGAGGATGTCCCCGTATGCCCGGATCGGATCTTTGCCCGCGGCCAGCAGCACCACGGCAAAGAGTGCGAACGCCAGGCCGAATAGACCGGTCACGCGGAGGGCCGCTCGCACGCTGTCGGGGCGGAATCGCCGCGCATCCGCGCTAGCCACCCGCAACGCCTCCGCCGGTCATCAGACGACCGATCTCCTGGGCCGTCGTCTCCTCCGGCCGTGCCGCCCCCACAATCCGTCCCCGATAGAGTACGAAGAGCCGGTCGCTCAACAAGAACAGCTCGCCGAGATCTTCTGAGATCAGCAGCACGCCGGCACCGCGGTCACGCTTTGCCAGCAGCAGGTCCCGGGCCGCAGTCGCGCTGCGCATATCCAGTCCGCGTGTCGGATACAGCGCGATGATGAGACGGGGATCTGTGGAGAGTTCCCGGATCAAACTGAGCCGCTGCACGTTCCCACCCGAGAGGGCTCCGGCCGGGACGGCCAGCGGAAGCATCTCCTGGGCCAGCCGCCGTGTCGACTGCTCCAGGTCCCCGCGCGCGGCGCTCCAATCGACCGTCAGTCCGGCGTGCCGCGCGTACTTGCGCGTGTCGGCCAGCGCCATGTTTTCCAGCACGCTCAGGCGCGGGACGATCAGCATGCGGAGCGGGTCTTCGGGGATGCGATGATCTTTCTACCTCTGATGCACGGAGTGAGGCCGAGGATCACGTCACCGAGTTCTTGCTGCCCGTTGCCGGACACGCCAGCCACACCGACGATCTCGCCCGGTGCGATCGTCACCGTGATCCCCTGGAGGCTGACCCCGTCGCCGCCGGTGTCGACCTGCTGCAGTTCCAGCAGGGGACCCCCGGACTCTGCGATGGGCTCACGGCGACGAAGATCATATTCAGGCAGCGCTGCACCGAACATCAGGCCCACCAACCCCTGCTCCGTGGCCTCGGCGCGCATTAGCGTCCCTGCCACTACTCCCCGGCGCAGCACGGTGATGCGATCGGCGCACACCAACACCTCAGGCAGTTTGTGTGTGATGAAGACGATGGCATACTCGTGCTCCCTGAGGTTAGCGAGCACGCGGAAGAGTCCGTCGATTTCGTGGGGCACAAGCACCCTGGTGGGCTCGTCGAAAATCAGCACCCGTGAGCGCGCCAGGAGCA
>VBAL01000017.1:0-10281 GCA_005888595.1 Candidatus Segetimicrobium genomatis | reverse complement strand
GGGCGCCCATGGGTCCACGGCCAAGCCGTAGCGGGCGGATTCCTCCTCAATCCGCTTGGCGATCACCCCGTGATTCAGCACGGCAGGAAGGTGAGGCAAGAAAAGGGCGACATTCTCGACCACGGTCAGAGCCGGAATGAGCGTGAACTGCTGAAAGACCATCCCGATGCCAAGACGGCGCGCATCGTGAGGGGAACGGATCTGAATGACGCGGCCGCCGAACTGAATCGTCCCCGCATCGGCCTGGTGAAACCCGTAGAGGACCTTGACCAGCGTGGTCTTGCCGGCCCCGTTCTCACCCAGGAGTGCGTGCACCTCGCCCGGGTAGACGTCGAAGTCGACGCGATCGTTGGCGAGGACCCCCGGAAAGGACTTCGCGATCCCCCGCAGGGCGACCAGCGGCTCCATGTTATGCGTCCACCTCGACCGCCAGCAGATCACCCGCTGCCGTGACCTGGGTTGCGAATTCCGCCATCCGCTCGATAAGCCTTGCGCAGAGCCACCGCGCGTCCTTGCTACTCGCGAGGTTGACCTGGAACCCTGCGATGCGCACGGGGTACAGGAGAATCCGGTTGACCTTCGTGGCTTCGACCTGCAGTTCAAAGAGACATGAGAGATCGTTCCGCTCGACCGCATCGACCGCGTAATCGTCGACGAAGTCGCCACACGAGTACAGGATCGCCCGGTCCCGATAGAGCTCGATGCCCTGGACCGTATGGTTGGAGTGCCCCCAGTACAGATCTGCGCCGAGATCGATGATCTGGTGCGCCACCGCCCGCATCGCTGCGGTGGGCGGCCCCCAGTTCGGCCCGGCGTGGACGCTGACGATGACCAACTGCGCGGCGTCGCGGGCACGAGCCAGCGCGGTCTCCACCCTCTGCAGGTAGGGTGCCAGCAGCCCTGCACGGTCGTACCGCACGTGGTTGACGCCAGGCCGGTCCGGCATCGCCTCCCATTCGGGCTCCCCATCGGTCAACGCCACAACCGCAACCGTTATACCATCTCCGGTAAGCACGGTGGGAGCCGCCGCCTCTTCGCTGGTCTCTCCCGCACCGGCGTACCGGATTGAGGACTGCCGCAGCCGCGCCAGGCATTCCTGCAGTGCCTCGCCTCCGAAATCCAGCACGTGATTGTTAGCGAGGCTGACCAGTTGGATGCCAGCGGCCTCAAGCACGTCGATCGCCCGGGGCCCGGCCCGGAAGTGAAAGGTTTTGGGGACCCAGGGCTCCCCGGCCGTCGCAATCACGCACTCCAGGTTGACCATGCGAAGATCCATCTGCCGCCAGAGGGGCAGCGTGTTCCCCCAGACGTAAGCGGGACTCGCGGCAGGGTTGGCCAGCACGTGTCCGTCGACCAGCCGACCCAGCATGACGTCGCCTGCCAGCCCGATGCGGATCATCTCTGGAAAATAGTTCGACGCCGCGCCGTCCATACCGCCGGTGCGGGCAATGTCCCATAATGGGAGCGTGATGACGAGCTCCCAGAGCAGCCCGCCTCCTCAACACGACGTCAAGATACCTGCCGGCGCCGGCGTGCTGGAGGGCACGATTGCAGTTCCCCAGGGTGCACGTGGGTTGGTGGTGTTTGCCCACGGCAGCGGCAGCACCCGGTTCAGCCCTCGCAACCGGCTCGTCGCGGAGCGATTACACCGCGCCGGGCTTGCCACGTTGCTCACCGACTTGCTGACCGGGCCCGAAGAAGAGCTCGATCAACGCACCGGCCGGCTGCGCTTTGACATCGCGCTCCTCGGGATGCGTGTGGTGGCCATTCTCGACTCGCTCGCAAAGGATCCTGGAACCGCGGCACTCGCCATGGGGGTGTTTGGCGCCAGCACCGGCGCTGCCGCCGCATTACTCGCCGCGGCGCAACGTCCCCACCTTGTTCGGGCGGTCGTGTCGCGGGGAGGGCGGCCGGATCTCGCCGCCCAGATTCTCGATCAGGTCAAAGCGCCGACGCTCCTCATCGTCGGCGGGCGGGATGAGGAGGTGCTCGGCCTCAATCGCTCCGCGCTGGCGCAGTTGCGCGTGGCGAAGGAACTGGCCGTCGTCGCAGGAGCCACTCATCTGTTTGAGGAACCCGGCACGCTGGAGCAGGTTGCCGACTTTGCCGCAGCATGGTTTGGACGATATCTCAGCCCATAGGACTTGGCAGGCTCCCAGCGAATAAGAAAATGATTCCACCCCGGTCTTTTAAAGGAGGACCCTCAATGGCGAAAGTCCGTCTCTCGTTCCTCCTCGCGACTCTGTTTTTCTTGCTCGCAGGGTATACCGTCCCCGTCCCGCAGCTCTCGGCTCAGGGGCAGGTGTCCCTGACCGTTGAGAGCTGGCGCAACGACGACCTGCCGGTGTGGCAGGACACGATCCTTCCCGCCTTTACCAAGCATTACCAGACCATCGGCTCCGACCGAATATGACGCGGCCCTCGGCGCCAAGCTCGCCGCCGGCTCGGCGGGCGACCTGATCACCTGCCGCCCGTTCGACAAATCGCTTGAACTCTACAAGAAGGGCAACCTCGCTGATCTTTCGGCGCTGCCCGGCATGGAGAACTTCTCACCGGTGGCCAAGTCCGCCTGGCAGACCGACGACGGCAAGGCGAGCTTCTGCGTGCCGATGGCTTCCGTCATCCATGGCTTCATCTACAACAAGGACGCCTTCGACAAGCTCGGCATCAAGGTGCCGACGACCCGCGACGAGTTCTTCGCCGCGCTCGACAAGATCAAGGCCGACGGCACCTATATCCCGATGGCCATGGGCACCAAGGATCTCTGGGAAGCCGCGACCATGGGCTACCAGAACATCGGCCCCAACTACTGGAAGGGCGAACAGGGCCGGCAGGCGCTGATTGCCGGCAAGGCCAAGCTCACAGATCCAGATTATGTCGCGGTCTGGAGGACGCTGGCGAAATGGCGGCCGTACCTGGCCAGCGGTTTTGAGGCCCAGAAGTACCCCGACTCGCAAAACCTGTTCACATTGGGCAAGGCGGCGATCTATCCCGCGGGCTCCTGGGAGGTGGCGCTCTTCAACCGGCAGGCGCAATTCAAGATGGGCGCCTTCCCCCCGCCCCTGCCGGCCGGCGCCACACAGTGCTATATCAGCGATCACACGGATATCGCCATGGGGATGAACGCTAAGACCCGCCACCCCGAAGAGGCCAAGAAATTCCTGGCCTGGATGACGACCTCGGAATTTGCCAGCCTGTACAGCAACGCCCTGCCGGGGTTCTTCAGCCTCTCGAACCAAAAAGTCACCCTGAAGGATCCGCTGGCCCAAACGTTCTTGGACTGGCGGAGCACATGCAAGTCCACCATCCGGAATTCGTACCAGATCCTCTCCCGGGGGGAACCCAACCTCGAAAACGAGTTGTGGAGAGTCAGCGCAGGCGTGATCAGCGGGAAGCTCAGCCCTGAGGAGGCGGCGGTCCAGGTTCAGAACGGACTTGTGAAGTGGTACAAGCCTCAGCAAACGAAGTAAGGCAGCTCGGAACCGGTCGCACGGACCAGCGGCGGGGCAGACGCCTTGCCGCTGGTCCGTCGCGTCGGTGGCCGATGGCATGAGGCGCCTCCGCCAGTTTCCCTTCCATATCATCGTCTTCATCCTGCCTGCGGCGGCTATTTATACCGCGTTCATGATCTATCCGCTGTTTGACTCTCTGCGATTGAGCCTCCACGGAGCCCAGGAGGGCAGCGGCGAGGTCTTCGTGGGGCTTCAGAATTACGGCCGCCTGGTTGCAGACTCGCTGTACGCGCCGAGGTTCTGGGGCGCGTTGCGGCACAACGTCCTCTTCTTCGTGATCCACATGCTTGTGCAAAATCCCGTCGGGCTGTTGCTGGCGGCTCTGCTGAGCGCGCGGCATCTCTCCGGCCTGGCGGTGTACCGGACGCTCCTCTTTGCTCCGACCGTTCTATCATTTGTCATCGTCGGGTTCATCTGGCAGTTGATGCTCAGTCCCCTGTGGGGGATCGCCGGAGGCCTGCTACGCGCGGCCGGCCTCGCCGCGTATTTCCGACCATGGCTGGGGCTGGAAGGATCCGCCCTGGTGACGTTGTCCCTCATCTCTGTCTGGCAGTTCGTGGGAATTCCGTTGATGCTGTTTCACGCCGCGCTGATCGGCATCCCCGACGACCTCCTCGAGGCGGCGCGCGTCGATGGGGCGAGCGGCTGGCGCGTCTTCTGGCGGATCGAATTCCCCCTCATCCTGCCTGTGGTCGGCCTGGTGGCGATCCTGACATACGTCGGCAACTTCAACGCATTTGACCTCATCTACACGACACAGGGAGCACTGGCCGGCCCGAATTTCTCAACTGACATCCTGGGTACGTTCTTCTATCGCACATTCTTTGGATTTCAACTCCAGCTGGGTAATCCCGTCATGGGCGCCACGGTCGCCGGGGTGATGTTTCTCTTGATCCTCGCGGGCGTGCTTCCGTACCTGTTTGTCTGGCAACGGCGGATTGAGGTTTACGAGCTCTAGGCTGCGCCATGTCCACGCCCTCCGGACTCCCGACACCGCGAGTGATCTCCGCAGCCCCCTCCCCACCGTACCGCGGAAAGGCGCTCGGCGTGCACGCCATCCTGGTCGGGTATGCCCTGGTGGCGATCCTGCCCGTCCTGCTGATCGTCATGAATTCCTTCAAAACGCGTGCGGCGATCTTCACGCACCCCTATCTGCCTCCACTCTCGGGACTGTTCAGCCCCATCGGGTACCAGACCATGTTCGAGCGGGCGCACTTCGCCCGCTATTTCGCCAACAGCGCGATCGTCGCGGGGGCGGCGATGACGCTGATTCTCCTGCTCGGCGCGATGGCAGGGTTCGCGCTCGCAGAGTACCGGTTTCGCGGCAATGCCTGGGTAGGGCTCTACCTGGCGCTGGGGATTATGATCCCCATTCGCCTGGGCACGGTCAGCATTCTGCGAATCATGTCTGACCTTCGGTTGGTGAACACGCTCTTTGCACTGATCCTGGTCTACGCCGCTCAGGGGCTGCCGCTCGCTGTCTTCATCCTCCAGCAGTTCATGCGTCAGGTGCCGCGGGATCTCAAGGACGCCGCCCGGATCGATGGAATGAGCGAGTACCGGGTCTTCTGGCTCGTACTCCCGCTGGTGCGGCCCGCCGTGGCCACGGTGGCGGTCTTCACGATGATTCCGATCTGGAATGATCTGTGGTTTCCGTTGATCCTGGCGCCCGGGGAAGCGACGAAAACGGTCACGCTGGGGGCCCAGCAGTTCATCGGTCAGTTTCTCAGCGACTGGAATGCGATCCTGGCGTCGCTGACCCTGGCGATGGTGCCGGTCCTGGCGGCGTACATGCTGTTCTCCCGGAGTCTCATCCGGGGACTCACCACGGGCGCATTCAAATAGCCAGGAGGGAGGGTGGCGCATGCGGGTGGCGATTGTCGGAACGGGCCTCATGGGAGGAGTCCACGCCGAGGCCTGGAGCCATACCGGCGCGCGCATTGCCGCTTTTGTCGGCACAGCGGGGGCAGGCGGCGATGCCCTCGCCGGCACGTACGCGGCGCGCTTTGTCACGGATCTCGACGCCGTGCTTGCTGACGTCGATGTGGTGGACATCTGCACTCCGACGCACCTGCACGCCGAGTTCACCCTCCGCGCCGCCGCAGCGGCCAAGCACGTGATCTGCGAGAAGCCGATCGCCCTCACCGTTGGCGAGGGTCGCCGCATGATCGCGGCCTGCCGCACGGCCGGGGTCCGACTGCTGGTCGCGCACGTGCTGCGCTTCTTCCCGGAGTACCGCCTGGCCCGGGAGATGACGGCACGAGGTGACATCGGCGCCCCCGCCGTGCTGCGCCTCTCGCGCTGCACCTTCCGGCCGCGCAAGACCGACAACTGGTATGTTGATCCGGAGCGGTCAGGCGGGATGATGCTGGACCTCATGGTCCACGACATCGATTATGCGCGCTGGGTGGCCGGAGACGTGGTGCGCGTCTTCGCGAAAGCGGCTCAGACGTCGGGCCGGCCGGATGAGGCGGACCATGCACTGGCCATTCTCACCCATCGCGGCGGCGCGATCTCGCATCTCGAGGGCTCCTGGGCGTATCCTCCGCCGATCTTTCAGACACGCTTCGAGATCGCCGGCTCTGCGGGGTTGATTGAGTTCCCCGGCCCGGCACCCGCAGCCATCGAGATGCATCTGCGGGGAGGGGAAGGATCGAATCACGAGGTGCAACTGCCGAGGAGTCCGCTGCACGAAAGTCCCTATGCGACGCAGCTCCGCGCGTTCCATGAGGCGCTGACGAGTGGGACGGACCCCCCCGTGAGCGCCGAGGACGGGCTGGCGGCCGTGCGCATCGCCCGGGCGGCAATCGAATCCGCCCGCCGGGGCCAGCCGGTGGAGCTTGATGCGTCAGGAGAGAAGCCGCCGTGATCCGCCTGGGGATCATGAGCTTTGCCCATCTCCACGCCGAGGCGTACGTTGAAAACGTCCGGGCGATTCCCGACGCGGAGCTGGTGGGCGCCGCGGATGATGACAAGACGCGGGGAGCCCACTTCGCGCGGGCACTCGGCGTGCGGTTGTGGCCGACCTACGAGGATCTGCTGGCTCAACAACTGCACGGTGTCATCGTGTGCTCAGAGAACGCGCGGCATCGCGCGCTCGTGGAGATGGCCTCCCGTGCCGGGGTTCACGTGTTGTGTGAGAAACCCCTGGCCACGACGCTCACAGATGCACACGCCATGCTCGAAGCTTGCAAGCAGGGTGGCGTGAGTCTCATGGTCGCTCTTCCGATGCGGTTCAGCGCTCCCCTGCTCGAGGTCCGCCGCGTGCTGGAGGCGAGACGCCTTGGAGAGATCTTCTGCTGCGTCTCGACCAACCAGGGACAGAACCCCCGCAGGCACCGCGACTGGTTCGTGGACAAGCGATTGGCGGGCGGGGGCGCGGTCATGGACCATACCGTGCACCTGGTGGATACACTCCGCTGGTATCTGCGCAGCGAAGTGGCCGAGGTGTACGCGCAGACGACCGACCTGCTCTCAGGCGGCAACGGCGACGTTGAAACTGGAGGCTTGATCCTCCTGACCTTTGCGAACGGGGTGTTTGCCACCATCGACTGCAGTTGGAGCCGGCCGGCATCCTATCCGGCATGGGGAGGCCTCACCGTGGAACTCATCGGCCAGCACGGCGTGATGCGTGTGGACGCATTTCGTCAGAACCTCACCATCTATCCGGAGCGTTCACCAGGCATCCACTGGGAGTATTGGGGCTCGGACGCGAATCAAGGAATGATTGCGGAGTTCGTATCGGCGATTCGGGAACGAAGGGCACCGACGGTGACGGGGGTCGATGGGTGTCGGGCTCTGGAGGTCATCGTCGCCGCGTACGAATCTGCGCGTACAGGACGGCCGGTACGCCTGAGGATGGAGTGAAGATCGATGAGACACAGCCTGCGAAACGTTGGAATGGTTGCCCTGCTCCTCTTTCTGTTCCTCCCGTCACCCGCATTCGCGTTCGTCCCGCGTGCGGGAGAGAACGTCGCGTTCTCACAGACAATTCAGGATGATTTATACATCGCCGGCGGGACCGTCACGGTCACCGGGACCGTAGACGGAGATGTCACCGCGGCCGGCGGGACCGTCACGGTCATGGGCCGGGTAAGCGGCGCGTTGCTGGCGGCAGGGGGCACCGTGGAAATCGGCGGTGCTGTAGGCCGCAGCATTCGAGCAGCGGGCGGGACAGTGCGGCTCGGTGCGACCGCCGGGACCGATGCCGTCCTCGCCGGCGGCAACGTGACCGTCGCGGAGACCGCTCGCATCGGTCGCGATCTCGTCGTCGGTGGCGGCACCGTCCGCATCACCGGGACGGTGGGCCGAAACGCGCTTGTCGGCGGCGGGAACGTCGTGGTCGGTGGATCCGTGCAGGGAGACGTGGACGTGCAGGCCGATCATGTGGTGGTGCTCTCTACCGCGCGGATCGCAGGACGGCTGCGGTATGCGGCGGGCGGACCGGCCGAGATTCAATCCGGCGCGCAGATCTCCGGTGGCATCGAGCGGGTCGCCGCGGTGCGGCCCGGGATGCGAGAGGTCTCCGCGCGGCGGAGCAGGTTTCGGTGGTTGTGGCGCCTGGGGGAATGGCTGGGGCTGCTGGCATTTGGGCTGGTCGTCTTCGCCCTCCTGCCGCGTATCCCGGGAGGTGTGCTGAACGAAATCCGCGCGCGGTTCGGCGCCAGTCTGTTGACTGGATTCGTCGTGCTGGCGGCGGCGCCGGCGGCGGCGATCGTGCTGCTGATCTCCATTGTCGGCATCCCACTGGCAGTGACTCTGGTACTGCTGTGGCTCCTGACATGCTATGCCGGCCAGCTCGTCGTCGCGACCTGGCTTGGAGAGCGAGTGCTGAGGGCGGTACGCGGCGGGAGTGCGCCATCCGTCTCCTGGACCCTGGTCGAGGGAGTGACGATCCTGGTCATCCTGTATGCCGTCCCATTCCTCGGATGGTTGGTCCGGCTGGTGGCGGTCATGACAGGGCTCGGCGCGATCTGGCTGGCCGTGTGGCGCTCGACGAGATCGCCGGCGCCCTCGGCAGCAGCCTAGAATGGCCAGGGCGACGGAGCGCGCTGGGTTTTCGCACGACAGAATCGATATGGCGCGTCACGGGGAGGTGCAGGATGCAGCGATTCATCGTAGCTCAGCCTGAAGCCGTGGAGGAGTTGTTCGATAAGTTGCAGATTCGCGCGCGGGATAACCCCAAAGCGTGGCAGCGTCTGGTCAAAGCGACTGACCGGGCTCATACTCGCTATCTACAGGTTGGCTCGCCCGACGCCCGGGGCTTCTATCACGGGCTGCTGACAGGATACGCGGTCGCCTTGAAGGTTCTTCAGGGAAAGATGACGGGAAGCCGCTCGAGGTGATGCGATGACCACCGCCAGGCGCCAGACCGCTCCACGTGTGAAGCGCGTGTTGGCGCCCACCGACTTCTCCCCCGGTGCGGAATCGGCGCTCCAGTGGGGGATGAGTCTGAGCGCCGCGTTCGGCGGGGAGTTGGTGATCCTGAACGTTCTGGACCTCAGCCTGGCCAGTGTTGCCGGTCTGCCGACTGAATTCGCCGCGATGCCGGCCGCAGCAGAACTCATCGGGCGGCTGCGTGCGGAGACGAAAACTGAGATGGCCAAGACCGCGGCCCGCTATCCGAAGGCCGCGACGTTGCTTCGTGAGGGCATCCCACGGACCGGCATCCTGGACGTAGCCCGCGAGGTCGGCGCCGACCTCATCGTCATGGGCACGCACGGCCGGACGGGGCTGGCGCATATCTTCTTCGGGAGCGTCGCGGAGTACGTCGTACGCCACAGCCGGATCCCCGTCCTTACCGTCCGTCGGGAGGAAGGCTAGGCAGACGGGATTCGGATCAGGAGGACAGGCGTGACGCCCGTGCCCACGAGGCGCGAGGCGACGCTGCCCGCCCACACCGCGCTGACCCCAGACCGGCCGTGTGTGGCCATCACAATGACGTCGACCTGGCGCTGCCTGGCGGCGTCGGAAAGCGCGCGGACCGGATCCCCCCGGCCGACGACGGCCGTCACCACCCTCTCGTGCTCCCGAATCCCGCCGGCGACCCGCTCCAGGTAGCTCGCGGCCTCAGACGCTTCGACCTCCAGCATCGCCGCCGTGGTGGTGGGCAATAGCCGTGCGGGGGCCGACTGATCCCCGGAGACGGTTTCCACAGTCGGCACAATCCGCAGGAGGATCATCTCCGCCTCGCAGGCGGCGGCCAGCGCTGCCGCAGGAGCAAGGGCGTACTCAGCGGTGTCGCTGCCATCCAGTGGCACCAGCAATCGCCGCCAGACATAGGAAGCGTCGCGGCCGGAGGCGGATGGTGGGATCAGCAGCACGGGGATCGTGCCCCGCTGCAACACCTGTTGCGCGACGCGGCCAAACAGCAGCTCGCGCACGCCACTTCGCCCGTGCGTTGTGAGCACGATCAAATCGGCGCCCACCGCGCCCCCGATCCGGGCGATGGTCACGGCCACATCACCCTGCTGCTGATTGAGGGCGACCGATGCGGATACCTGGCGCGCGGCCAACCAGTCCACGGCGCCGGCTAGATACCCCTCCGCTTCCGCGGGGGAGCGCAGATGACGATCACCATGCACGGTCGGCGGGGCCGTGGGTTCCAAAACGTGCAGGAGCGTCACCGACGCCCCCAGCCGATGCGCGAGTTCGCCCGCGGCCGGCAGCGCTGACTCGGCCAGGCGCGAACCATCGAGCGGGACCAGCAGGTGACGGAACACGTTAGCCTCTAGAGAGCATCCGCGATACCAAGAACAGATTCAGCGCG
>VBAL01000193.1 GCA_005888595.1 Candidatus Segetimicrobium genomatis | reverse complement strand
CGGGCGATGCATAGTAGGCCTTGTCCTTGGCCTCCCAATCTGACCCGTCATAACTCATCAGCCACACAAACTGGCTTCGTTCTTTGAGTATCCACGCGCCTTCGATCCGGAAGCCGTGTCTTTGCCGCAGCGGGTACACGCCTGATCTCCACGCGCGGACAAAGTCATCCATCTTCCCCCGGTTGATCGTGTAGATCCGTAATTGCGTGATCATCTGGATTCCTCCGACATCAGATCCTAATGCAGTGTATCGTCGTCATCTTCCTTGGACCCTTTGACCAGACGCATGAACTGCCGCTGGAGTCGCCTGCGCCGGTACCAGGCGATCGGATTCAGGGTCAAGGAGCGCTCCGTGCGTTCCAGACGGCGACGTGGATGCGCCGGCCGGACGAGGATGTAGCGACCCTCCCGCACGTACCACCAGGCCACGCCGCACCCAGCCAGCGCAAACACTCCCAACGGAAAGGGTTGAGAAATCGCGACGAAGAGTGCGGCCAGGACCCCCAGCCAGCGTGCCTCCACCGGCAGCGCGAAATACAACAGCACCCGCTCGTAGGGGTTGATCGAAGCCCAGGCCACGGTCACGGCGGCCAGCGGCATCCCGAAACCGGCCAGTCCGGCACCACGCCCCAGCAGCACGCTGGCCAACCAGAGCGCGGCTGCCGAAGAGCCGCTCACAGCCAGGAGGAAAACCGTGTACCCTCGCCACCCCCACGCACGCTCCAGGCTCCCGCCAAACATCCACAGTACGTAGCCACCGAGTAACAGCCAGAAGATACCACCGACACCCAGCAGCGGGTAGGTGAACGCCGTCCACGGTCTCAGCAGAAACTCCGGCGCATAGAACGCCAGATTAAGCAACGAGCCTCCGCCGACAAAGGCAACCACGAAGGTCAGCACATTCGCCCCCAGGACCGTCCACGTCACAGGGCAGTCGCCAGGGAGTTGTGACATCACCGCCCGCGGACTTCTCATCCCGACTCACTCAGCTGCACGGATTTCTCCTAGCCGCCCGGCACACGCACGCCGACTTCGTCCAGGTGGCGGAGTAGATCGGCGGGATCATCGTACACCCGGTAGGCGCCGGCCCGTTCAAGCTCATCGAGGCCGTATCCGCCCGACAGCAGCCCTACCCCGAGGGCGCCGGCGCGGCGGGAGGCGAGCAAATCCCACACGCTATCGCCGACCACCACCGACGCGGTAATCGGCACCCCCAGCCGCTGCGCCGCGACCAGGAAGAGATCTGGATCCGGCTTCGCGCGGCGCACGTCGTCCCGGGTCACCAGGGGCGCCGTCGCATCCAGCCCGAGCACCCGCACCGTCGATGCGGCGGTCTCCCTGCGCCCGCTGGTGGCAATGATCCAGGGAATCCCCGCCTGGGACAGGTAGGCCAGGAGCTCTCGGGCGCCGGGCAGAGGCCTGACCTGTGCCACCTCTCGTGCGTACGTTTCACGGTGCACCTGCTGCATCCGAGTAATCTCTTCAGGAGTCAATTGATGGCCGGTCTCCCTCAACAGGGCGTTCACGAAGAGGCCGCCGCTCATGCCGATCCGGCGGTGGATCCGCCACACAGACAGCTTGATCCCGGCGGCTTCCAGGGCTTCGCGCCAGGCCAGCACGTGCTGGTAGACGCTGTCCACGAGCGTGCCATCGAGGTCAAAGAGAAATGCGCCGTCTCCAGAAGTGGCCATCGCGACGACACTCCAATGGCGGCTACTTAGTCTACCTGGTCTACTCAGTCTTCCTGGTCTTCCTCGTCTACAAGCTTACATCTGCCGTCGGACAGGTATACGTAGTGAGACTAGGCAGACTAGGGAGACCTAGTAGACGTACTTACTCCGTCGCCGACCGCGTAGAGCCCGGGGATGGACACCGGTAGGCGGCCGCGCGGTGCAATGTCACCCAAGAGGACGCCCACGGCAGCCCTCACGCACGCCGGTCTGTACCCGACCGCGCAGACATAGGCGTCCACGTCGCGAAACTGGGCGAGCTCGTAGGGATCGCGGCAGGCCAGCACGATGACCGGAGCGCTGCGCTTCGACAGCAGCCATCGAATCAACCGGTGTTGGGATTCGTCGGGAAAGTCGAATCCGGCCAGCGGAAACTTCTCGGTCACGACGACGATTGCGCTCGCCCCCGCCAGCCTCCCGGCCTGGGTTTCCCATTCACCGTCGCCTACGGACAGGCTGACCGTGTCCGGGTGGCGCCGGCGGATTTCCATAGACGCGACGTCTGAGGGACGCTCGACGACATTGGGCCCGATGCCACGTCCTGCTGCCATCCGGCGATATCCTTCCGGATCGGTCGCGGACAGCACCACAATACGCTGTGCACGCGCGCCGTTCAACGGGACGATACCGCCCCGATTCTGTACCAGGACGACCGCATCTTCGGCCACCCTGCGTTCAATCTCCCTGTGCGCCGGCG
>VBAL01000192.1 GCA_005888595.1 Candidatus Segetimicrobium genomatis | reverse complement strand
GCCGACGCCCATCCGGCCGTACGGGACTTGGCGCAGATCAGGCTCGAGCACAACGGCGGAACAGGGGCGGTGCGGGAGGTGTGCGATTTGGTCCTGGCGAAGATCGGGGGTGCAGCGTGACGTCTCTCCCCGAACCCTCTCTTCCCAAGCTCTTCTCGTTGACGGGGAAGACCGCCGTGGTGACCGGCGCGGCCGGCTATCTCGGGCGGGTCTTTACCGAGGCCCTTCTGGAAGCGGGGGCCCGGGTGGTGCTGATGGGGCGGGGCGCGAAGCTGGCGGCGGAAGCCGCGCGGCTCCGGGACCTACACGGCAACCGGGCTGTCGATGTGGAGGTCGTGGATTTCTTCGATCACGATGCCTACCGTCGGGGCTTGGATTCCGTCGCCGACCGGCACGCGGCGATCGACGTGCTGGTCAACAACGCGTTCGAGTTCAGCAAGGAGACCGGCTTCAATGATCCTTCGGGCCGGGTGGACGTCATCACCAAGGACCAATGGATGCGGGCGCTGGAATCGGGCGTCTACTGGCACGCGCTGGCCACCCAGGTTCTGGCGGAACGGATGGCCAAACAGGGGTCCGGCTCGATCATTAATGTCAGCTCTATGTATGCGATCGTGAGCCCAGACCCGGCCCTGTACGAAGGCACCGAGGTGTTCAACCCGCCGAGTTACGGCGCCGCGAAGGCGGCGCTGCTGGCCCTGACCCGCTATACGGCGGCGTCCTACGGGCGTCGCGGCGTCCGGTGCAACGCTCTGCTGCCGGGCGCGTTTCCGAACCTGGGCGGGGGTACGCACAATGCGCCCCGCAACGACGAGTTTCTACGACGGCTGAGCGACCGCACGGTGGTGGGGCGGTACGGCGAGCCGGCGGATCTGAAGGGGGCGATCGTCTTTCTGGCGTCCGATGCGTCCCGCTACGTGACCGGCCAGTGTCTGTCCGTGGACGGCGGCTGGACCGTCCGGTAAGGGCGCGAAGGAGAAAACGGATGCACGAAATCGGTGTGATGCAGGGGCGGCTCCTGCCTCAGGTGCAGGGACGCATCCAAGCGTTTCCCTGGGCACACTGGCGGGACGAGTTCGAGTTGGCACGCCAGCACGGCTTTCAGTCGATCGAGTTTATTTTCGAGGCGGGTCGATCTCATGAGAACCCCGTGTATACCGATGGGGGCGTCTCGGAGATCAACGCCCTCATCGAACGGACAGGGATCCCCGTGTCGGCCGTGTGCGCGGACTACTTCATGGCCCACCCGTTCTTTCGCGTTCCGGCGGGCGAGCAGGAGGAAAGCGTCCAGGTGTTACGGCGGCTGATCAAGTGCGCCGCTCGGGTGGGTGCGGCGCGGGTGGAGATTCCTTGCGTCGATGATGCCGCGATCCTGACCGAGCAGGACAAACATGACGTGGTCCGGTGCGTTTCGGCGTGCCTGCCGGAGGCGGAGCGTCATTCGGTTGAGGTCGTCTTTGAAACCTCACTGCCACCGGAGCCTTTTCGCGAATTGCTGGAGCGGTTCCGCCACCCTTTGGTCAGGGCCACCTACGATACGGGCAACAGCGCATCGCTCGGGTATGACGCCGCCAGCGAACTGACCGTGTTGGGCGACCTGGTGGCGCACATCCACATCAAGGACCGGCTGCTCCACGGCTCGACCGTGCCGCTTGGAGCCGGGCACGCGGATTTCCGCGCGATTTTTTCCACCCTCTTCAAAATCAACTATCGGGGGCCGTTCATCTTGCAGACTGCCCGTGATCCGGATGATGTGGGAGCGGCGATGGGATACCGTGACCAGGTGCGGGCATACCTGCACAAGTACTTCGCCTGAGGGAGACGATGAGCCGCAACGTGTGCGAGCTGTGGCGTCTGGACGGGCGCGTCGCGATCATTACGGGGGGCGCCGGCCTCCTCGGCGAGATGCATGGGGAAGCGATCGCGGAAGCGGGCGGCGTTCCGATCCTGATAGATATCCGCGGGGACGCGGCCGCCGTGAAGGCGAAGCGATTGGCTGAGCGCTACGCGGTTCCGGCGATGGGCCTCCAGGCCGATGTCACCGATCCGGCCTCGTTGCGGCAGGTCGTCCATGAAACCGTCGGCAGGCTCGGCCGACTTGATGTGCTGATCAACAATGCCGCCAACGATCCGAAAGTCAAGGCGGAGAAGCCGGTCGCCTGGGCGCGATTTGAGAACTTTCCGCTAAACCAATGGACCGAGGACCTTGCGGTCGGCTTGACCGGCGCGTTTCTGTGTTGTCAGATGATGGGAAGCCAGATGGCCAAGCAAGGATCGGGCTCGATCATCAACATTTCCTCCGAGCTCGGGCTGATCGCCCCGGACCAGCGCCTCTATACGCAGCCGGGGCTGCCCGAGGACAAGCAGCCGGTGAAGCCGGTCAGCTACTCGGTGGTCAAGCATGCTTTGATCGGTCTCACGCGGTACCTGGCCACGTACTGGGCCGATCGAAATGTCCGGGTGAACGCCCTGGCGCCCGGAGGCGTTCGGAATGAACAGCCTGACGAGTTCGTGCGGCGGCTTTCCTCCCTGATCCCGATGGGAAGAATGGCCGCGAAGGACGAGTACAAGGGCGCCATCGTGTTCCTGGCATCCGACGCCTCTTCCTACATGACGGGAACCACGTTGGTTATGGATGGAGGGCGAACCTGTTGGTGAAGTCCGTCGGGAAATGGGCGGGCTGTGAGCGGTATGGGCACGCTGTCAAGCACTGATCTTGGCTTTGAATATACTCAGGCCGTATGCCGCGCGGTCGAGTTGTACACGTCCGCCATGGAGGCCAAG
>VBAL01000016.1 GCA_005888595.1 Candidatus Segetimicrobium genomatis | reverse complement strand
ACCGCCATGGCGCGGCCGAACCGGGCAAACGATAGCCGCAAGACCAGCGGACCCACAATCGGCACTTTGAGTACCACGGCATCCATGATGCGCTGGCCCAATTCACTGCTCCGGGTGACGACCATCGCCATCCCAAGGCCTACCAGCAGCAGCATGCCGGCCCACCAGAAGTGCCGGACGATTTCACTCGTTCGAATCACAATGACCGTAATGAGCGGCAGCTGGACTTTGAACGAGGCGAAGATGGTCACGAAGACGGGAACGACGAAGGCGATTGCCCCCATCGCTACCATGGTGGTGAAGGCCCCGACCACCACGGGGTAGGTGGCGGCGGTCTTCACCTTCTGGATGAGGTCCAACTCCCGCTCCAGGTAGTCGGCGAGGTAGTTCATCGAAGCGTCAAGGACACCGCTCACTTCCCCCGCCCGCACAGTGTTCACGAAGAATGGGAAGAACGCTTCGGGATACCTGGCAATCTCGTCGGACAGGCTCCCTCCCCGCTCGATCCCGAGCCGGACGCGAACGATGACCTCTCGCAGGCGGCGGTTGGGAATCTGTTCGGCCAGTACCCGTAGCGCCGAGATGATGGGCAGCCCGGCGGACACCATCGTCGCCAGTTGACGCGTGACGATCACCAGGTCGCGTCGATTGATGCGGAAATACCCGCCGAGCCGTCTGGCGGGCCGCTCCCGATCCTTATCGTCGCGCGCGGTGAGAGAGGTTACTAGGAAACCGCGAGACTGGAAGGAGGCGACCGCGGCCCGCTCACTGTCAGCCTCCAGGACTCCGGTTTCCATCCGCCCGAGCCCATCGAAGGCCCGGTACGCGTATTTGGGCATCGTCGTACTCCCCTACGGTCTACACAGTCTTCTCAGTCTCCACAGTCTTCCCAGTCGCCTGCATTTGCTTCAAGGTCAAGTTGTAGACTGGGTAGACCGGGAAGACCGGGTAGACCTCTTAATAGTGTATGCCCCTCAGCGCAGGAACAAGGCGCGCACAGAGAGTTCGACAGTGATCCCGGCGTCCGAACCGGTGAGCACCATGCGGTCGACAACCACCACGCGCGGAGATTCCTCAAAACCTTGCACGAGCGCCCGGATCTGCGGATACCTACCCCTGACCCGCAACTGCAGCGGAAGGGACGCCACCGAACCCGGCGTCCCGCTCTGCGCGCCGGCCGCCGGAGGGGACTCCAAAAAGGAAATCTGCTCCACCCCTACCCCGCTGGACGCGATGGCGAGATCGATGCGGGAGAGCAGGCCAGGTAGATCGGGCTCCCGAGGGATACGCGTCAGCAATGCCTCGGCGTCCAGCTTGGCCGCGGCGTACTGCCTGCTGATCTCGTCGCGCTGCTGCACCAGCACGACCGCGCGGGTGAGCTCGGCCTGCTTTCGCCGCGCCTCGCTCCGGGCCAGGCGCTCCTCCCGAACCTGGGGAAAAAACACGACCAGCGTCAGCACGATCGCGATGGCGAAGCCAATACCCACTTGCAGGAACAATCGCGCCCCCGGCCGCCGGCTGGGGCTCACGGCCCCGTTCCTTTCAGGCGTGCCGTGATTTGGAACTGAGTAATGGAGCGCAGGCCGGCCTGGACCTGCTGGAGGTTCTGCACCTTCACCTGCTCAAGCCGCTGGGACTGTTCAAGGCCGCCCACAAACTGCCCGACCGACCGCAGTTGCAGCGCGCTGCCCGTCATGGTGAGGGTGCCGGCGTCGACGGTCAGTGTCTGGAGCCAGGCGTCCTGCGGGATAACCTGGCTGATCTCAGTGAGGAGCAGGGAAAGTTGCAGCTGACCCCGTCCCGCTGCACCGAGCAGCGCCTGCCGGCGTTGGGCCAGATCAGCGATCTCCGCCTGCAACTGGCCGACCTGGGCCGCGGTCAGCCGTAAGGGTGCCAGCCGGCTCTCGGTGTCGCGGATGACCTCCCGGGCACGGCGGGTATCGTTCACCAGCAGGACGTAAAAGACCGCAGCGCCGACGATAGCGAGGAGCGGAATGAGGAGGAGGGCCCTCCGGCGGCTGGCCAGCTCCTGCTGCCGCACCACCGGTCCCGGAACGAGGCTGAGCCGGATGCGCATTCTTACTCAATCGTCCGCAATGCCAGCCCCGTGGCGACCGCCAGTTGGGGAGCCAGCGCCTGTGCAGCGAGGAGCTGTTCGCCTGGCTGCATACCATCCAGTGGATTACCGATGGTGACTGGCAGATCCAGCTCACCGGTCAGGTGACGGTCCAGGTGCCGCAGCAGGGCACCCCCGCCGCAAAGGATCATGTCGTTGATCGTGACGCCAGAGAACTGTGCACGGAAGAAGTCGAGCGAGCGGCGCACCTGTGTAACGATCTCGCTCAGCGCCTCGGCCATCTCCGCAGCATACGCCCCTTCCGCCCGCTCGGGCGGCCACTCTTCCCATCCGAGGCCGTATCGTAACTTGATCTCCTCCGCGGCCGCCTCATCGACTTTCAGCAACTTGCTGATAGCCTGCGTCACCGCGTCGCTGCCGACCAGAATGGTACGGGTGAATTGCGGCACGCCGTCGTGGACGACCGCGACGTCGGTCATGGAGGCGCCCAGATTCACCAGCACGTGGGTGCCGCTCACTGGAGTCTGTGCCAGTCCCCGCGCCATCGCCAGCGCGGCGACCTCGATCGCATCGACCATTAGCCGGGCATTCTCCAGCGTCTGGATATATGTGAGGACCAGCGCCTCGGGCGCCGCCGCCAGGAGGACTTCCAGCTGCTGCTGGTCGTCGCGGTTTACCTGGCGCACCGTCTGCACGTCGATGACCGCCTCATCGACGGGAAAGGGAAGGTGTCGTTCTGCCTCCCAGCGGATGGCCCGCTTGACCTCATCTTCTGGAATCGGAGGAAACCGTAACACCCGGGCCAGTACGTTCTGGCCGGTCACGGCGATGATGGCGCGCCGGGCGCCGATACGGGCGGTGCGCAGGAGTCCGCGCAGGACCTGGGCCACCGCCTGCGGGTCAAGGACGAGTCCGCCCTCCACTGACCCGCGCGGAGTAGACGCGATCCCGAACCGTTGAAGTTCAGGTCCCTTGCCGGTCCGCCGTATTTGGGCGACTTTGATGGCGCGCGTGCCGATGTCGATACCGACGGTCGCCCCGCCGGTGGGCAGGAGATTTCGAAGTGCGGTCATCGCAAACATCTCCCGGCCCGGCAGATGGTGTCCAGGATCGCAGCGCGCCGGAGACCCCGGCCCCCGTCGAAATCTGCCGGGGGAGGCGCGTCACCTGTGAGCATTGCTAGGCTCTATTCGCGCCGCCGAGGAAAATTCCCCCGAATAGCCTTCCCAGTCTTCCCAGGTCTCCACGGTCTTCCCGGTCTCTTGCAGGCGTCAGCTTCAGGTTTGTGGACCGGGAGGACAGTGAAGACAGGGAAGACTGTGTAGCCTCTTGAAGTGTGAGCATGATGGCCCGGGACCGCCGGGATGAACTGCTGGAGTTCGCCCACGCCGCCCTGTCGCTCCGCTGGCTGGCTCTGGCCTCTCTCATCGCGCTCGGCACACTGACCCCTGTTTCCGTTCGTACGCCGCCGTTGTTCTACGTTGGGATTCTCATCTATACTCTGGGTCTGTCGCTGTACGCCTGGCGCTATGCAGACCGCGCGCCCCAGGCCGCGCAGATTGGCGTCGTCTTCGACACCATAGCGATCGGCGTGGGGATGCAGGTCGCGACGGACCCGCAGGTATTCTCCTATTTCGGGTTTGTCACCGCCACTGTCGCCGGGCTGCTCATCACCCGTGTGGCCACCGTCGCGATCGCTGGAGTCGTGGGGCTGCTGCAGTTTCCCTTGTTGCCCCGATCGCTGTTTGCTCCGAACCTGTACGTCGCGTGGGGCGTGGCCGCGCTGGCGCTGCAGGCCGCCGGGCAGGTCGCAGCCGTGGCTGCGACCCACTTGCGTCGCCGTGTCAACCTGCAGGGCCTGCTGGCGTCCCTGGGACGCATCAGCGGATTGGCATCCACCACGGCAGAGGCGGGCGATCGGGTGCTCGCGGAGATCATTGGGTTCCTGGGAGGCGGCAGTGGATCTTTGATGCTGTTCGATCCACAGGACGGACGATTGGAGATTCTCGCCGCCTACCGCTTGGGTGACGTCTACCGGCAGGTCCGGCCCCGGCTGGATGAGGGCATCGCTGGGTGGGTCACACAAGCAGGTCAGCCGGTACTCCTGACACCGGGCGCCTCCGCCCCGTTTCCATTACTGCGGAAGGAAATCGGATCGTCGATGTGCGTACCGGTGTCGTCTGGGGGCCGCCCGCTGGGCGTGTTAAACGTGAATCGCGCCACCGACCGGGCGTGGTTCTCACCGGACGACCTCGTCACTGTGGGGCTGGCCGCCCGGCACATCGCCGATATCCTCTTCCGCGCGCAGCACGAGCGTGCCATCGCGGCGACGCTCATGAACGTGACGTCGAGTTTCATCGGCGTCAGTCGAGCGATCCTGCGAGATCCCGCGGTATTGTGGCCGGTCCTGCTGGACCAGACCCGTTCGCTCACCGGCGCGCAGTTCGCGGTCCTGGCGCTGGAGCGGCAAGACACGGGCACCCTGGACCTCGTCGCATCGCGCGGCATCGCAGGGCAGGCAGCGCTCTCCTTTCTACCCGGTCTTCTGGCGGCCAGCACTGACGGCCGCCTTCACGTCGCAGGCGAGCACCCCCACGCCGGCCCGGCCGGCTCGGGGCGGAGCGGCGCAGACAACTCGGGTCCAATTGTGGCATGCGTGCCGCTGCGGCTCGAGAACAGAAAGGTCGGCGCCATCGGTCTGGGTCTCCCAGGCGGAACGCCCGTGTTGCCGCATCAACTCGATGCCGTGGCCACCCTGGTCGCAGGGGCCGTCCATACGGCGCGCACCGCGAACCGCCTGGCCGACATCGGCGTGGTCGAGGAGCGGCGCCGCATCGCGCGCGAGATGCACGACGGGCTGGCCCAAACCCTCGCCGATGCGATGCTGCAGACCGACCTGTCCGCGATGACGGCGCAGGGAAATCCGGCACAAGTGAGCGGCGACCTCAAGGAACTGCGCGTGCTGCTGGAACGGGGCATGCGAGAACTGCGTGAGTTCCTGAGCGAACTCCGCCGTGAGCCGGAGACACGTGGTAAGCTTCCCGCCGCGCTGGAAGAGCTCGGCCGCGAGTTTCAGCGCCGCGATGAAATACCGACTTCCGTTGTCGTAACGGGCGACGCGGCTCGACTTCCCTCCGCCGCAAAATATGCGATTCTGGCGATCGTACGGCAGGCGCTGACCAACGTACGCACGCACGCCAGGGCCACCGCGGTCACCATTCGGGCCGAGATCGCGTCAGATACGTGTACGACCAGCGTGACCGACAACGGCGTGGGGTTTGACCTGTCGGCCTTCCGCGCGCAGCCTCCTGGAGCGCAACATCTGGGCCTGGTCTCAATGGAGGAACGTGCCGGCCTCGTTGGCGGCCAGCTCGAGATCGACACCGCACCCGGCCGCGGGACGACGGTGAGGATCCGGATTCCGCTGGGGAGGAGTCCGTGACGGAACCACCGCAGACCTCCGCAATTCGAGTATTGCTTGCCGATGACCACGCGCTGTTCCGCCAGGGCGTACGCCGGCTCCTGGAGGGCGCCGGCGACATCGAGGTGGTGGGCGACGCCGAAACCGGCGAGGAGTCCGTCCGTCTGGCAGAAGACCTGGCACCTGACATCGTCCTCCTGGACGTCACCATGCCCAGCTTGTCCGGGATCGACGCGGCGCGAATGATTAAAGCCAGTAGCCCGCGGGCTGGGATCATCATGCTGACGGTTCACGCCGACGAAGAGTTCCTCTTTGAAGCCATTAAGGCCGGCGCGATGGGATATCTCCTCAAGGACTGCACCCCGGACGAGCTGATCCGCGCCATCCGGGTCGTGCACAGCGGTGAGGGTCTGCTTGCGCCCACCATGGCGGCGAAGGTGATGCGGGAGTTCGCCCGTACGCGTGAGACGAAGGACCTGGCCGCGGTGCATCTGCCGCTCACGCAGCGAGAGGTTGAAATCCTTCAACACGTCACCACCGGTCTGGCCAACAAAGAGATTGCGAACCGTCTTTCCATCAGCGAGCGCACGGTGAAAAACCATCTCAGTAACATCATGGAGAAGTTGCACGTGAACAGTCGCACGCAGGCGGCGGTCTATGCGCTGCGACGAGGGCTGGTGCCACCAGCCAAAGACTGACGTCTACAAGGTCTTCAACGTCTCCAAGGTCTACCAGGGTCTCATGATTTTCCTCAGCCGGTGAGTTGGATCTATGAGACCTTGAAGACCTTGTAGACCTAGAAGACCTAGTAGACGCAGTTCGCAGTTATTGTGGTGCGTTCGTAGAATGACATGTGTCCACAAGAGAGCACGCCGTGAAAAAGATCCGCGTGATGCTGGTTGATGACAACGCCAGCTACCGCCAGCGCATGGCCCGCCTGCTGCAGACGCAGGTGGATCTAGAGGTCGTCGGGGAGGCCGGTGAGGGTCAGGAAGCGGTGGCCCGGGCTCGAGAGTTGCAGCCCGACGTGATCTTGATAGACTTCCGCATGACTGGGCTGGATGGGTACACGGCGGCCCGCGCCATCGTGAAGGAGCTCCCCCAGGCGAAGGTGTTCATGCTCACGGCATTTCCCGGGGCGCTGGACCGGGAAAAAGTCGCTCACAGCGGACTGCAGGGTTTGCTGGTGAAGGATCAACCCGCAATCGAGATCATCGAGGCGATCCGAAATTCAGTTGGAAAGTTGGAGAGTTGAAGAGTTGGAAAGTTAAGAACTCTCGCGGTTGACTCTCCAACTTTCCAACTCTTCAACTTTCCAACGTTCTTAGAGTGAGGGCTCTTCTATTCGGGTGACACGCAAAACTTCTTCGACCGTAGTTACCCCCTGCATCGCCTTGAGCATGCCGTCGGCACGCATCGCGGTCATGCCCTCACCCCGGGCTACGTCGCCCAGATCAACCGCCGACGCGTGGGCGAGCACGCGCTTGCGCAGCGGCTCGGTCATCACCAAGACCTCAAAGATGCCGCTGCGGCCCTGGTAGCCTGTATGCCGGCACTGGGCGCAGCCCGCAGACCGGCGGAATTCCGCCGGTGGGAGGGGATCCTTTACCACCGACTGTAACCACGTCACGATGTCCTTGGGGATGGGCGCCACCTGTTTGCAGTTCGGACATAGTAACCGCACCAGGCGCTGCGAGGCGACACCGATCACCGCAGACGCGGTCAGGTACGGCTCGATCCCCATGTCCCCCAAGCGCGTCAGCGCGCTCGGAGCATCGTTGGTGTGAAGTGTGGTCAGCACCAAGTGGCCGGTTAAGGACGCGTGGATCGCAATCTCCGCGCTCTCGACGTCGCGAATCTCGCCGACCATCACGATATCGGGGTTCTGCCGCACAATCGACCGCAGGCCTGCCGCGAAGGTCAGTCCGGATCGGGTATTCACCTGAATGTGGCTCACGCCGGGGAGCTGGTACTCTACGGGATCTTCTATCGTGATGATGTTCTTGTCGGCCGAATTCAGCAGCGCCAGCGTGCTGACCAGCGTCGTGGTCTTCCCGCTGCCGGTGGGCCCGGTGACGAGGATGATGCCGTAAGGCTGCTTGATGAGGCTCTCGTACCGCCGGCGCGCCCTGGCCTCAAGGCCCAGCTGTTCCAGGCTCAGCAGCCCGTGTGTCTTGTCCAGCAACCGCAGGGCGAGGCGCTCGCCGTGGAGTGTTGGCAGCGTGGAGACACGGAAGTCGATGCGCCGATCATCCAGCGCCAGCTCGAAGGCTCCGTCCTGCGGGAGACGGCGCTCCGCGATATTGAGCCGGGCGAGGACCTTTACTCGCGACGTCAACGCCGGCTGTACGTTCTTCGGGAGAGTCATCACCGTCTGCATCGCACCGTCGATCCGGTAGCGAACGCGAAGATCCTCTTCCTCTGGCTCGACATGGATGTCGCTGGCCCGATCTTTGAGGGCCTGAGTGAGGATGAGGTTGACCAGGCGGACCACCGGGGCATCGTCGACCCCTTCCGCCTCTTCGGCCGGTGCCTGGACCGGCGCTTCCTCCTCGACGTCGACCAGTACAGCCTGGGCGGCTGCACCCATCCCGTACGCGCGTGCAATGCCCGCTTCGACTTCAGACTCGACCGCCACAACCGCCTTGACCGGACGGTGTGCGGCAATGCCGACGTCGTCCACCGCGTACACATCCAATGGGTCGGCCATGGCGATCACCAGGTGGTCGCCCTCCAGGACGAGCGGCAGCACCCGGCGCTTGCGGGCCAGAGCTTCAGGGATAAGTTTGACCGCTTTGGGATCGATGCGCGCAGACGCCAGGTTCACCAACGGCAGGTCCAGCTGCGCGGCCAGGGCCTGCGCGATCTGCTTTTCAGTGGCTACCTTCTGCTCCACAAGGATGCGGCCCAAACGCTCCCGCGTGCGGCGCTGCCGGGCCAGGGCCTCCGTCAGTTGCTGAGCGGAGATGACTCCGGTCTCTACGAGGATGTCGCCGATGCGCTTGCGCTGAACCTTTGCCACGGATCCTCCGCCGGGCGCCCCGCTGGATGTGCTCATCCTTGATAGCATGCCCGCACATTGGGCGTTTTCGGCAGGTGAGGGGTCGAGAGACCCCAACCTAGGGGGAAGCCCGCAAAATCCCTTACACTGGCGCAGAGAATTCCAGCCCAGCAGCCTCCTGCCGGCGGATCAAATCGGCCAGCATCCGCACCTGAACCGGATCGAATCGTGGGCCCAGGCCGCGCTGTAATTGGTCCAACGCTGCCCCCATCGACATCTGGCGCGCCGCCGGCACCCTGCCGCAGGTCATCGCGTCGAGGTAGTCGACCAGCGCGACCAGATTGGAATGCGGGAGCACAGGACCCTGCCCGAGCGCCGGCAGGTGGTGCTCGGCTGCCACGATCATCGGCAGGCTCTCCCGCCCACCGATGTGCCTCAGCAGGAAGGCGCCTTCGGCCGGATGACGCCACTCTGGGCGCGGGCCAATGGCAGTTCGCTCCAACAGACGCCGCTCCCAGGGCTGCGCGGCCAACCCAATGTCGTGCAGGAGCCCGGCTACACCCAGCTCAATCTGCGCCTCGTGCGGTAGACCGAGCGCGTCAGCGGCAAAGAGCGCGAACAGACACGTGTTGACCGCGTGCGCGGGATCCAGTTCATCGTGACTGCGGTCGGCCACACACCGCCAGAGGTGCTGGGGTTCGGTGTTGAGCGCCGCGGTCAGCCCTTCCGCGGCCAGCAGGGCCTGAGGAATGTCCGCAGGCTGTCCGCCCTCCGTCGCCGTTGTAATTCCATGCACCGCACGCACCGCTGCCTCATACGGGTCCTGCGCGCGCACGGCTGGCCGTCCGGCCACAGGGGTCAGCTCCTGGACGCCGACGCTTGAAATCCCCGCGGCTCGCAGTGCGTCCGCCAGTCCGCCCTCGGCCAGGAGCTCTTCTGGTTCTTGGGCCAGCAGCCGGACTAGTGTGACCACCGCTTCCGTGTCCGCATCCCTCTGAAATACCAACCCTCCGATTCGCCTGGCAGCGAGGTGCGCGTGCAGTTGGGGAACATAGCGGTCTTCGGTCGGCTGCGGGATGGCCTGCACAATCACGGTGCGTTCGTCGATCTCGATCTGCACCGGCCCCTGCTCCAGTCCGGCCTGGACGACGCGAAAGAATTGCTCGCTCGCCTCCCGGGCCGCAGGATGGTCGCCGCCGTAAAGCCGGACCTGCTGGACGGCGACGAGCAGCGTGCGGACCGCGGCCGCTGCGGGGAGTATGGTCATACGTCAGGCGCCCTACCTGCGTTCAGCCAGTTCGCCGCGGAAGCACGCGTCTCGGCGTCGGGGTGGCGCAAGGCATCGGTCAGTGCCGCACGCGCCTCCGGCGTCCCCAGCATCCCCAGCGCTGCGATCGCTTCTTTGCGGACCCGGAGGTCCTCATGCTGCAACGCCGTCTTTGTATATGGAACCAGGGCGGGGGTGCCCATCTCCGCAAGTGCCGTCACAACGTTCCGCGCCACATACCAGCGGGGGTCCGTCAGATGCGCAGCAAGCAGCCCGGGTTGGTCGCGCGCCAGTACTGCCAGCAGAGTGACGAGCTGCCGGCGCTCGTGCAGGCGCGCTTCGTCAGCCAGCAATTCCAGCAACACCGGTACAGCGTCTTCTGGCACGGCTGCCAGCGCCTGTCTGAGCGGATGGCGTTCGTCAACCACCTGTGCCAGGTTCCTGGCCACGAGATCGCGTGCCGCGGTGGAGAGCGTCCAGCGCAGTGCCGCTCGGGCCAGTTCTGCCCGCGCATCGGGGAGGCGGATGAGGACGCCCAGGTCCGTGAGCACTTGGACCACGGGATCGAGGTCGCGTATCTCGACAGCGCTGACGACGTGGCGTTCGATGAGTTTGAGCCCTTCTTCGAACCGGGTGGTATCGAGCGCGGCGAGGACGTGGAGAAGCGTGGCCAGGTCGTACCCGGGTGGCACTGCGCCGCGCGGCGATGCGAGCGTCCCCCTGACGCCTTCGCGCTCCTCACCAGACAGCGCGGCGCCTGGGGGAACGCGCGCGGCCGATGGTCCACGATGCAACGCCCGCAGCGAGGTGATGATATCGTCTGCGCCGCCTGACTGCTGGCCGGCATCGGCGCCCACAATTCCTGCGATGAGGTTCTGCGGCCACCGCGCCGCGATGGATGCCGCCCAAGGTTCGTGGAGCGCGGCGGTGATGTGGCGGCAGAGCGGGACCTGAAGTGATGGCGTCGTGGCCACGATGGCGGCGGCCAGGTTCCTCCAGGCGGCTTCCTGCTCCGCCCGCGGCCAGCTGACGAGGATGCTGTCGAGGACGCGCAGCAGCTGCACCGTTTCTCCCACGTCTCCGGCGGATGCGTCGTGAAGCCTCGTCGCGAGCTGATCGGGAGCGATGCGCAGCGTCTCGATCAGCCGCTCGATACCGGTCGCCGGCCTTCCCCCCGGTGGAGCCACGCCGAGGTCCTGCAGCGCGATGGTCTGCACACCTCGCTCCCGCAACATTTTTCCGGCCCCGCCGGCTCGATCAATGGCCGTGACGGGAAGGCGCAGCGTCTCCACCAGCGCCGCGATCTCCTCGATCGTCACGCCGGCCATGAACTGGACGGCCCCGATCTTGGCAGACGTGAGCGAGCGACTTAGTTCGGCAACAAGATCGTCTTCGTACGAGCGGGGATGGAAATCGAACACGACGGTCCGCCCGGCCGGCGTGCAGCCCAGCGAACCGTAGGTGGTCAAATACGCGCGGAGGACTTCCTGGGCCTCCAGCAGGCCCTGCTGTGTCCGGGCGTGACCGGCTGAGTAGAGACGATGCACCCGCAGCGCCAGACCGACTCCCCGCACCGCCTTGCGGGCAGCCGCGAGACGGGCATCAGCAACGTCAGGTGGCTGCAGGGCCGCATCCTCCGCGTACTGGTCTACCCGTGAATTCGGTGCGTGCGACGCGGCTCCCCCCGGAGAATGCGTCTACCAGGTCTA
>VBAL01000175.1 GCA_005888595.1 Candidatus Segetimicrobium genomatis | reverse complement strand
AACGGCGTCGCCGCGTACCATCTCGGGGTCCTCGAGCGGCAAGGCCTCGTCCGTTCGAAGACCCGCCGCCGTCATCGATGGTACTATCCGGACGGGGACGCGACCCTCTGGCACGAACTGCCGTTGAGCCCGCTTCAATCGTCCTTGCTCGACGAGGTCCGCCGCTGTCCTGGTGTCGGGGTGCGGGAACTCGCGCGCCACGTGGATCGACGGACGTCCTCCGTCGCGTACAACGTGAAGGCGCTCGCGCGGGACGGCGTCCTCCGGACGGAACAGAAGGGGCGCAAGCTTCGGTGCTTCCCGGCGGACGAACCGAGGCCTGCGTGAACGAGCGACGATGTCGACGCGCCCCACACACCTCGTGTGAGGTTCACGCGCTGAGCCCTACGAGCACGAGGAGTTCCTCGAGGATCCGGTACGTGAAGCCCCAGATCAGCCGACTTTCGTAGGTGAACGACGGCACGTTCAGTTCGCCAAGGATCGTGGGAACGATCCGCCGCGCATGGGTCGCTGGCAGGTCCGCGAGCGGCGCCCAGAACACCGAAGCCATTTCGGGTCCCGACGTCGCCTCGACCGGCCCTCGGGCGACGGCCACGTACGGCACCACGAGCACCTCCGGCTTGTTGCCCGGGGCGCGCGGTGCCATGTGACCGAGGATGTCCGCGTGGCCCTCCAGGTCGATTCCGACCTCCTCCCGCGTCTCCCGCACGGCGGTCGCGAGCATCGTTCCGTCCTCCGCGCGACGCCGGCCACCAGGCAGGCCGATCTGCCCGGACCATGGATCGCCCTCGCGCTTCGACCGCTCCCCCAGCAGGACCTCGAAATTGCCCGTCCCATTCCGCAGGAGGACCACGACCGCGGCCGCCGGCTTTGCTTTCAGCTCCGCCTCTGCGAGCTCGAGGGGGAGGAGGAACTTGCGGAGTCGCTCGAGGGATCCTTCGGGCATTCGACGACGCAACACGTCGCCGGGTAAAGGATTGACGCCCCGAATCAGAGAACTGACAGAAGCCCGCGTCGGGCGCGTGTCCATCGGCACACCTCGTTTGCAAGCGCCCGCGGCGAGGCGGTTGTCATGCTCTTCTGGACCGGTTCGCTCACAGGAGCAGAGGGTACAAGTATGTATAGTGACATGTGTGTCATATGGCGATGAAAACGATCCCAGCACCGAGCGAAGGCCCAGGACCCTCCCCCCTCCTTCGAACGTTGCACGAGGTCGAAGCCGTGCTCCGGAAGGCCGTCGCGGACGATGAAGGACCGCTGAGCCTTGCGGAGATCGGGCGACGGATGCCCGCGAAGAGCGTCCGGCACGGGACCATCCGGGCATGCGTCGACGAGCTGAACCGACTTCATCTGGTTACGGAGGATCGCCGGCGCGGAGTCATGTGGACGCTCCATGAGGATCCCAGGTTCTGGGACCACAAGGGCCTCCTGAAAGTCTGAACCGCGTCACTCGGAGGTGGACGACTGCCCGAGGCGGAGGTCGTCGTCGAGGAGGACGAGTTGCGCGCGGCTGGCGATCCACAGAAGAAGAAACTTCGCGAACTCGCCCGGAGACTGCGTCGAGAACCGTTCCTGGGCGAGCGAATTCACCGAGACCGAACACCGAGGCGGTACCGTGACCTACCGAATCTCTTCCGTCTCGAGCTGCCAGAAGGTTGGCGAGCCCTGTACACGGTCGCAAGCCGCCCTCCGCTTGGTTCCCAGGTTCGAATCGTTTGGATCGGCGACCCCAGGCGATACGAGAGACTCCTCGGATACGATTGAATCTCGAGGCCACCAGCCGAGTGACGGGCACGTATGTGACGCGGATGATTGGCCGGCACACGCTTTCGCCGAGTCGGATCCGGCGAGACCCGGAGACGGCGGCTTCACCACCGGTTTAGCGGGCGGTCCACGCTGGTAGCGAGCCGCGGGTCCGCCAGGAGGTCCTTCGCCCCGCCGTTTGCGTATCCCTTCGGCGCGGTCCGCGGGCCACAGTAATGGTGCAGGACGATCGGCGAGGTAACGAACGGGGCGAGCCAGAGGATGTTGTAGTAGAGCCCGACCGGGTTCACGAGGAGGAGGCCGAAGCTCATCAGGCCAATCAGGGCGACCGTGCCGCGACCCATGAAAAGAATCTCTCGCATCGACATCGGCGGTTCGTCCTTCGGCGTCACGGGGAAGCGCCGGGTGCGGTCGACGAGGTACATGATCATGGAGCGGACCTCGTGCGGGAGCATGATCGCTCCGATCGCCCGGCTCAGCGTTCGCGCGCGGTAGAAGTCGAAGAGCTTCAGGCGGACCTGCAGGATCTTCGCGAGCGTGAAGACGGACGTGACCGCGGTCAGGAGGATGATGAACCGGAAGAGCGGGATC
>VBAL01000199.1 GCA_005888595.1 Candidatus Segetimicrobium genomatis | reverse complement strand
GACAGGGCGACGAAGTCCGCCTGGTCTGCCGATGCGGTCGCAGCCATTGGATCATAAGGGAGCAGTCTGCTTCGGGACGTGCCTCGCTGCTCGTGACCTGTCACACCTGCGGCACGAGAGGCTCCTTCGTCATGGAAGGCGTGACCTTGCCGGCTCCATGATTCGAGCTATCGGAGCGCGTATCCCCCGTCGACGACGATCGTTTGTCCCGTGACGTAGGATGCGTCGTCCGAAGCGAGGAAAGCGACGACCTTCGCGACTTCCTCCGGCGTCCCCCACCGTTTCAGAGCCGGCTCCTGCGCGAGAGCGGCGCGGTCCGCCGCCTTCGTCCCGCGGCGGGTCGCCTCCGAGCCGATGCTCCCCAGCGCGAGCGCGTTCACGCGAATCCCCTTCGGCCCATAGACCAGCGCGAGGGCCCGGGCCAAGGCCAGAATTCCGGCCTTCGCGACGAGATACGGAATCCCGACCGTATCGCCCGTCAAGGCGGGCGTCGATCCGATGAGGATGATACTTCCGCGCCGCGCCTTGACCATGGAAGGCAAGAGCGCTTGGCACACAAAGATCGATCCGAGCAAGTCGATCTCGATGGGAGCGCGCACCTCGGCGGGTGTGAGGCCGGCATACTCCTTGTACCACTCGTCGTCTCGAAACGGATGGCCCGCGAAGCACGCGGCGACATCGAGGTGGCCGAAGGCGCTCCGCGCCTCTTCGACGAGGTGCTTGCAATCGACCGGGTCGGACACGTTGGCTTGGACCGCGATGGCTTTGTGACCGAGTTTCTCGACGGCACGGACTGCCGACTCGGCGGTCTCTTTCCCTCGGTTGTACTGCACCGCGACGTCGGCCCCCTCCTTCGCGAACTCCAAAACGGCGGCCCGCCCGATTCCCCCGCTGCCACCCGTGACGAGGGCTGCGCGACCTTCGAGCCGAGCCACGACGGCCCGACCCGCACGGAGCGTAATAAATCCTCGGACCCCGATCACGGGGCGGTCGAGCCGATCGGGCGAACAGTGAGATATACTCGGCAAAGCGTCCGGAGTCCGGCCATGCGTCCCCCCGTCCGGATTCGTGGGCCAACTCGTCTGAAGTGCCGCGTTGCGTCCCGCGAGGCCAAGGGCGCAAGTGAGACGAACCAGTCGAGCACGACATCCGTCCGGATCTCGCGAAGGACTTCCCCGAACTCCGCGAACGACAGCACCATCAGGATCAGCGAGAGCTCGAGCCAAACGATCCGAGTTCGCATCCAGGTCCGCAAGGAAGACCGAGGAAAAGAAGTTTCCCGAGCAACGCAAAAAGGCATTATACCGACCGCATGATGGCCGCGTCGCGGGGGTAGCTAAGCTCGGACAACGGCGCCGGACTTAAGATCCGGTCTCGCAGGAGTTCGTGGGTTCAAAAGCCTCGCGCGGGCGCGCGGGGCGGAAATTCCCAGCCCCCGCACACTCCGTGATGGAAGGCCCCATATTACGGAAAACCTTTATGTGAGAGCAGTTTCTCGCGTCGGCGAAGGACGGAGGCAAATGTTTTCGCGCGTTACAAGAACCTCGATTGTCGTCGTCGGACTGATGGTCCTCGCGGTCGCTCCCGCGACCCTATTCGCGGGAGCGACCCCGTCGCCAGGGTCGAGCCCGGCGGCCGCTAGGAGCATCACCTTGTACGGCAGCTACCAAAACCCCGCAGGCTGGGGCTGGACTCCCTCGAACATCTCCAATAGCCTGACGCTGACCGTCAACAAGGGTGACGTGATCACGTTCCACCTCTACGCCAACGACTCGATGTCGCACCAGCTCCTCATCGACCTGGACAACAGCCACAGCAACACGACCGGCGACTCGTGGTCTCCCATGTTCAGCAACAAGACGACCGCCAAGGACTGGCAATACACGGCGAGCACGGCGGGGACGTTCGCGTTCTTCTGCAATGTCCACGGCTACGCGGCGCAGCACGGGACACTCGTCGTCCAAGCGCCGAGCGGCGGTGGCGGCACGACCACGGACATGACGACGCTTGCCATCGGCGGAATCGTGATCGTCGTCGCGATTGTCGCGATCGTGGCGGCTGTGATGCTGCGTCGGAAGAGGCCCTGAACGTCAAAACGTGTCGAGCCTCAGACGGTCCAGGATGGAGCCCACGGTACGGATCTCCGCGCCACTCAGGGACCACCCTGCGGCGCCCGCGTTCTCCTCTGCTTGAGACGCTCGCTTCGCACCCGGAATCGGGATGACGTGCGGATGGCGGCGAAGCCAGGCGAGCGCGACCTGGGCGGGGGTCTTCCGATGGACCCGTCCGATCCTCCGGAGCTCGCGGATCAAGGGGACCGTGGCGCGTAGGTTCGCGGGTTTGAAGAGATCCTCTTCCGCGCGGATCCGGTCTTTGGGCCTCTTCCCGTCGTGGTACTTGCCGGAGAGGATCCCTTTGCCGATCGGACTCCACGCCAAGATCGCGATCCCCTCCCGCTTGCAGTAGGGGAGAACCTCCGACTCGATCGCTCGCTGGAGCATGTTGTAGCGCACCTGGTTTGAGACGATGTCGACACGGGAGAGATGGGAGCGCGCCTCTTTGAGATCGCGGACCGCGAAGTTGCTCACCCCGATGTTCCGGATCTTGCCGGCGCGGTGGAGCGCCTCGAGGGCCTTCATCGTCTCCCGCAGCGGCACCTGGCTCCACGGATCCGGCCAGTGCACCTGGTAGAGGTCGACCTCGCGAACGCCGAGGCGCTTCAGGCTCGCGGCGCACGCCTTCTTCACGTCGTCGCCCCGGAGGTGCCATCCGCCGACTTTCGTCGCGATGAAGACGTGATCGCGCCCGACGTTCTTGATCGCCTTCGACATCACTTTCTCAGAATGGCCGTCCCCGTACGCTTCCGCGGTGTCGACGAGGTTGATCCCGAGTTCCACGGCGCGCTCCATCGCCCGCTGGCAATCCGCATCGCGGACGTCGCTGCCCCAGGCTTTCCCTCCGGCCTGCCACATTCCGACGCCGACCTCGGAGACC
>VBAL01000139.1 GCA_005888595.1 Candidatus Segetimicrobium genomatis | reverse complement strand
CCGACGATCACTAGCGCTGACAGAGGGACGACAAAGGCGTGGCGTGGGACACCAACCAGGCGCACCCGCGCGTACATGCCTGGGCGCAGTGCATGGTCGTGATTGTCCAGATCAACTTCGACTTGCACCGTCCGGGTGTCCGGATCTACTCCCCCGGCGATCCGCGCCACGGTCCCGTGGAACGTGCGGTTGGGAAAGGCGTCGACCCCAATCTCCGCCGTCGCCCCCCGGCGCACGGTTCCCATATCCGCCTCGGTCACGTTGACCAGCACCGCGATGTTGTCGAGGTCGGCAATGGATAGGATCGGCGTCCCCCCACTGGTTGTGACGTAGGCGCCGGGGTCCAACGACCGGCTGACCACGATGCCGCCCCATGGGGCGCGAATCGTCGCGCTGGCTTGAGCGAGTTGGGCGCTTCGCAGAGACGCGGCAGCCTGTTCGATCTCCGCCTGCGCGACGCCGACTTGGGCCTGAGCGCCGTCGAGGTCGGCCTGGGCCGTTTGGAGCTGGCCCTTCGCATCATCCACGGCCTGCTGCGAGATGAGGCCATCCTGGAACAGGGAGGACACACGAGCGAAATTCGACTGGGCGACGGTCAGTTGTGCCTTGGCCTTGTCGACCGCAGCATGCGCATTCAGCAGGTCTGCGTCGGCCCGCCGGCGCGCGGCGACCGCACTCTGCACCTGTGCATCCAGCTGTGAGTGTTCCACCACCGCAACAACCTGGCCTGAGCGGACCATCTCGCCCGGCCTGACCGTCACCGTATCCAGGTAGCCGGCCACCCTGGAGAACACCGAGGTTTCGCGCAGGGAGACGACGGTCGCGGTCAGCGACAACGTGTTGGGGATCTCCATCGGCATGAGGCGGCCGACCGCGACCACCGGCGAGGGAACCTGAGTCCCCCGCGCGGCCGGCGCCCCCTGCTGCGGTCCCTGCCCGGTCTCCGCGCCGCGGCCGTGAATAAGAACTGCCGCAATGACGGCAACGATAAGCACCGCGCCGGCAGCCACCCACCAGTTGGCTTTTCGCATGTTTACTGGCTCCTGACGTGCAGACCCCGCCGCGGTGGCTCCTCCGTCGGCGTGGCATCGTCGTTGCCTCCCACCGCGATCCGTGCCAGCGCCACGTAGCCGCGGTGGAGCGCTTCCAGGTCCTCTGCACTCATACGCTGCAGCCAGAACCGAAATTGCTGGGGTCCCTGGCTGAGGCGGTCGTGCAACTGTTGCCCTCGCTTGCTCAGGCGCACCAGGATGCGGCGGCGGTCATCCGGATCTACGCCCCGCTCGGCGAGCCCGGCCTGGACGAGGCGGTCCACCAACTGGCTCGCGGTAGGTAGGCCGATTTTCAGTGCGTCGGCGACCCGGCTGACAGTCACCGGGCCGTGATGAGCCAGCGTGCGCAGTCCCTTCATCTGGGACATCGTTAACTCGAGACCCATCCAGGCTGGCGCCGTGGCGGCCGAGACCGCCTGGAAGATCGAGGTCCGGACTTTCAGAATTTCATCAATCAAGTCGCGCCTGAGTCGTGCCATTGCTCCGTCCTCCGTACGCGCTGCGCGAGCAGCTCAGCTTGGGAGTTGTTGATACCTTCGGTGTTTTCAAACTATTCAATCCTCCCAAATGGCTACCTGCCATGATGCGAGAACCGTTTGAAGAAGTTGTGAAGCCGCTGAGAATCCGGCCTGTTCTTACAAGACCAGCGATCGTTGCCTAGAAAACGTGCGGGTCTGGGAGCAGGAACGGGGGCCCGTTATGGGCAACGAAGGCCGACACGGTTCTCACCGGGCAGACTATGGTTTCATGGGGGGGTGAGGGCGATGCGATTGGAACCGGTATGCAGACTCGAGATGCAGTACGAGGCAGACGCCGCATGGCTGCGGCCGTACGACGACAAGGAGGGCGCAGGGTTCGGCTACGGGAGGGGGACCGTTGAGGGCCCACGGCTCCGGGGAAAGGGCGTCTGGGCCAACCATCCTCGCCGCCGCGAAGATGGCGTGTGGTGTCCGGATTGCCACGGATTCATCACCACGGACGAAGGAGTCAAGATCCTCTTTACGCTCCAGGGATATAGCATCGACGAGGCGACGCCGGCGGTGCGGCGGGCGATCGTCGCGGCGATCTGGTTTCGCGCTCAGGACGAGCGGTACCGCTGGCTGAACTACCACATCTGCGTCGGCGAGGGGGAAATTGATGAAACGACTGAGATGTGGTGGTTCAACATCAGCGCGGTCGTGAACGAAACGGCCGTCGCCCCGCCGAAGATCGCGTGGGCGAAGGCGCCGTGGGCGTAGTATAATCCTGCTCAGGCGAGCGGGCGTAGCTCAGTGGTAGAGCATCTGCTTCCCAAGCAGAGGGTCGTGGGTTCAACTCCCATCGCCCGCTCCAAAAATCGCGTGAGGGTCCTGTTTGACCCTCGCGCGATTTTTGGATTCGGTGAATTGAACCCACGACCCAGGGGGGATGTGGGGGGACGTTAGTCCCCCCGGATGGTAAGGGGAGGATTCGGAGGGGATAGCCCCTCCGAGGAGCGAGCCGCGACGTCAAATTTCTCTCGGGCCTCATGAGTCCAGAACTCATGGGGGTCGCGGTGAGCGACGGTCGGGGGGCCGTTCGACTCGCTGCGCTCACTCAGGCCATTCGACTCATCCGCCCTAGGCCATGAGCGAGTCCGCAACGCGGACGAGTCGAATGGTTCAACTCCCATCGCCCGCTCCAAGAAATGAGACGGCGTTAAAAACCCGCCGTCTCATTTCAGTCTACCGGGTCTACCGAGTCTACCAGGTCTACTGAGTCTGCCAGGCCTCTTGCCTGAGAGCTTCGCGTTGAGGGATTACCAATCTGGTTAACGAGCGAGTTCCTTGTACGCCAATACGGTGCCGACAAGCAGGATCGCCGCATCCAGGTAGATGAGTCCGAGATGGCCGAGTGTCGCCAAGCCATAGACGTAGTGGAGAGGCAAGGCCAACCCGACTGCGATAACAGGCGCGACAAATGCTGTCCAGAGGGCCCAGCGCTGCCTGGTGCGAATCCCTCGCCAGGCCAGGGCGATCACCGCCACCCCAAGGGCGATGATGAAGGCGGCGACAGCCACCTGCAGGTGACTGATGTAGTAGTAGAGATGCGGACTGAAGGCCCGAATCTGCTCGGGGGTGCCGCCAACGTGTTCCGGGGTGAGACCAAGCTCAATGAAACCCGTGAAGTTGCGAATGAGGAACATCAGGCCATAACCGACGAGGCCGAGACCAGCCAGTGCCACAAGCTTAGCGCCAAGGTCCGTCGAGGCCGGCGCCGCGGCGGCGGTGAAACGGCTAGACATGGATACAGTCTCCTTCCGCTGGGGACGTGAGGTGCGTGACACCCCCCATCAAGAATTGGACAGAACTACCTAACACCTGCAACCATGGCGAGCCCTGCAGTCTAACACCTGTTCATCGGGGTCTGACCCCTTTGAAGACTCCATGCCGGCTATCTCTGAATGACCCGGGTGGGTCAGTCGTTCGTCGGGGTCTGACCCCTTTGGACGAGGGGTGGCATTACTCAAATGGGTGCCCAAACCGTTCTCGGTAGGCTACCTGAGAGAGGGGCTTGCGCCGCTTCTTCCCCCGACCGAGTGCCTGCGCCGGATACCCAAAGGGAAGAATCGCCAACACGTCCAGATCATCTGGAATGCCTAGGAGTGGCTTCACCTCTGTCAATCCCAGGAACCCTACCCAGTTCGAGCCGACCCCCTCAGACCACGCGGTCAGGATCATCGATTGGATGGCGCGGCTGGCATCCGACACCGCATACCTCGTCTTCTCGATGGCCACCACGACCGCCAGGGACGCCTGCGCGATATACGGCCCGGATCGCGCTAGTCTGCCCAGCTGACGCAAGGTATCGCGGTCCTCGACTACGACAAAGTGCCAGGGTTGACCGTTCATGCTGCTCCCCGTCAGGCGCCCGGCCTCGACGATCCGCCGGATGATATCTCGCGGTACAGGCTTCTCCTTATAACTGCGCACGGCCAGCACAGTGCGAACGGCATCGAAGACATCCATCGGTGATCTCCTTCCCGCACATAGAGATACTCGGTCTGGGGGTCCGGGGCAAGAGCCAGCGGAAGCAGGAATCATAGGCCTGCTCACGAAATGACGGGCCAACCCAATAATTCGAGCTGGCTTGGCTGATTAAACAGAGGAGCACGAGAGCCCTCAGACCTGCTGAACCCAGGTCCCCCCCTTGAGGGCGCAACGTTCCCTATCAGTATCTATGGCTAGGATACCGAAGCCCTGGTCACGCTTTGTTTGCGGGGCGCGTCTTCAATCGCGCGCCACCCGGTCCACATTCTGAAAGGAGAAGTGGTATGGTACTCAGACGGCTACGCTCCAAGCTACTGATCACGGGCGCCGTGCTCCTCGTAGTGACAACCGCGGCGCTCTTCATGTTGTCGGGATGGGAGAGGGAACGAGCCGAAAAGGCAGCTGAAGCAGAGGGCAATCTGCCGCCGGCGCTCGGTCGTCATTTGGAGCAACTAAAGCAGGCGCTCCCCGGGACCGGTGGTGAGTCCTCCGAAGGGCCGGGCTCCGCCGCGGAGCTGGCGTTCTTCCAGCGCGCGTTCCCAGACAGGGACATCCCGCTGGCACGGATCGAGCGTGCCCGCCTGGACGCTAAAACCCTTCGGGGAAAGGGCTTCCCGACCGGCAAAGGCCGGCCCGGCACGTGGGTGTCGGTCGGCCCGAGCAACGCGGTATACCCCTTCTTCCCGCTCCGCGACAACACCCAGTACATCCCGAACGAGTATGCGGCGGGAGGCCGCACGACCGCCCTGGCGATTGCCCCGGTTTGTGCACCCGGGAACTGCCGGCTCTGGGCGGCCACATCCGGAGGTGGCGTGTGGCGAACCGACGACGCGCTTCGGGCCGAGCCGAAGTGGACGTATCTGTCGGGGGTGTTCGAAGGTAACGCTGTCGGGTCGATTACCGTCGACCCGAACGACCCAAGCGGGAACACGATCTGGGTCGGCACCGGCGAGGGGAACACGTGTGGAAGCGGGTGTGTGGCCGGCAAGGGCCTCTATAGGTCCGCTGACGGCGGCAACACCTGGTCGGGACCACTTGGGGCGTCTGTGTTCAATATGCGCGGAGTCGGAACGATAGCGGTCAAGCCCGGTGATTCAAATACGATCTATGCCGGTTCGGGCTTCGCAGTCACGGGCCACGCGTCGTCCTGCTGCTACGGCGCGGGCAGCGCGTATCGGGCGACGATCCCGGGCGCCCCGCTGTGGGGTCTGTACAAGTCGACGGACGGCGGCGCGACGTGGGCGTTCATCCACAACGGGGCAGCGACGACCGCGGAGTGCGGCACTGACAACTCCGCCATCGCAAGTAACGCCACGCCGTGCTCGCCCCGCGGAGTCCGCAAGGTCGTTTTCGATCCATCCAATGCAGATACTGTCTACGCGGCCTCGTACGCCAGGGGCGTCTGGCGGTCTAACGACGCCGGGGCAACCTGGACGCAGATCAAAGCGTCGCTGGATTCGACGATCGCGACAACCCGCCCAGACATCGCGGTAACGAGTCTGTCGAACGGTAAGACACGGATGTATGTCGGCGAGGGCCACACCAACGCGGGCGGCGTGTACAGTCGTCTCTTCCGCAGCGATGATGTCGCCAGCGGTTCACCAACCTTCGTCGATCTGACGAGTTCCGATCCGGCTAATCCTGGCTACGGATCATTTAATTACTGCACGGGGCAGTGCTGGTACGACAACTTCGTCGTCACACCGGCCGGGCACCCCGACGTCGTTTACCTGGGCGGCTCTTATCAGTACAGCGAGACAGGCCGAATCTCGAACGGGCGCGGCGTCGTTCTCTCGACGGACGCGGGCGTTTCTTTCACGGACATGACGATGGACTCGACGGATCTCGTCCACCCGAATGCGATGCATCCGGACCAGCACTCCCTCGTAGTCAACCCGAATAATCCCTACCAATCCTTCGAGGCTTCCGACGGAGGGATCGTCCGTGCAAGCGGCGAGTTCTCCAACGCGTCCTCGAACTGCGATTCCCGTGGGCTCTCACCCACGCGGCTCAGCCGCTGCAGGCAGCTGCTCTCTCGCGTTCCTACCCTGATTGAGAGTTTGAACAAGGGGCTGACCACGCTCCAGTTCCAGAGCCTTTCTGTGAGCCCGTTCAACCCCAACCTCGTCCAGGGCGGGACGCAGGACAACGGGACGTGGCAGTCGACCGGCAGCCCCACGAAGTGGCTCAATATGATGATCGGCGACGGTGGGCAGTCGGGGTTCGACGCCGCCAACCCCCATTTCAGGTTCCACACCTACTTCGGTGCGTCGCCGGATGTAAACTTTAGCGACGGCGCGACCGCCGACTGGAACTGGATCTCGGACGTATTCTTCACGGATGTAGCGGACCCGCAGCTGTTCTACGTGCCTATCATCTCCGATCCGAACGTCAGTGGGACGATGTATGTCGGTGCAACGCACGTGTGGCGGACGAAGACCCACGGGTTGGGCACGATGACGCTGGCTGAGTTCCGCCTACACTGCAACGAGTGGACGGGCGATTTCGCCGTCCCCTGCGGTGACTGGGTGCAACTCGGCCCGACCACGCTCACGGATGCGAGCCTGGGCGACCGCTCGGGTGGCAACGTCGCTGCGGTCGAGCGGGCCACCAGCGACACCTCCACACTCTGGGCGGCGACGACGACCGGCCGAGTCTTCGTCTCCAAGAACGCGAACGCAGCGGACGCTGGCGCGGTGTCGTTCGTGCGGATCGATTCGTCTGCGGCTAACGATCCAGGCCGGTTCGTGACCGGGATCTACATCGACCCGGCGAACGCGAATCGGGCGTGGATCTCGTACAGCGGATTCAACGGCGCCACACCGCTCACACCCGGCCATGTGTTCGAGGTTACGTACAACCTAGGTGCTGGTACGGCGACGTGGACCGACCGGAGCTATGACCTCGGTGATCTCCCGACCACGGACGTCGTCAGGGACGACGCCACAGGCGATCTGTATGCCTCTTCTGACTTCGGGGTCTTCCGGCTCGCGTCTGGCGCCACCAGCTGGACGCCGGCGGCGCCGGGGATGCCAAACGTTTCTGTTGCGGGTCTGACGATCGTACCGGGCGCCCGCAAACTGTACGCCGCGACGCACGGTCTCGGGGCTTGGTTGCTGAACCTACCGTCACCGTAGATAGCACGCGGCGGTTGATTACGGGGGGCCGCCTGGCGCGGCCCCTCGTGCTTTATACTGGACCCGATGAGAGTTGCGCTCGCCTGCTGTGCTGCCATTGGGCTCCTGGTAGGTGTGTCGGCCGCCGCCGGTAGTGCGGCGCTCCAGGTCACAGGCCCTTCACCATTAACGATCCGCGGCGTGTTCTTCGTCCCGAGCGAACGCGTCACCGTCGTTGCGCACGTCAAGGGGCGGTACGTCATGGAAGTGACGGCAGACAAAGCCGGTACCTTCACCGCCCGCTTCACGGGCGTTTCGCTCAGCCACTGCCTTGGGTACACCGTCCGCGCAACGGGTAGCCGCGGCAGCCACGCCTACCTGAGGTCCCTGCCGGAGTGTGCGTCGCCCGGCCCGGCGCCGTGATATGTGTAACGACGTGTCGAACCCTGAGAACCGGCCTAACGCGGAAACAACAGTTTAACCCTGGTCTTCCGGACCGGGTCGATAGGTCGCCTCGAATTGCCGCAGGGGCAGAGTGAGGATACGGCCATCATCTTGGTAGTCGAGAAATATCCAACTCTCCGGTGCCTCCTCGTCCATGAGCGCCGACGGAGAAAGGTAAGCCACTGAACTTTGCATCATCGCTTCCCTCCGCAGGCACCGACATCTCGTGTATGATTTTTCCTACGTGTTCTAACCAGGGCACGAACAATTTTATTCCGATACGCGGACGATGGCATCCGTCGCCCGTGCGACACGGACCATGACGCCCACGTCATGCACGCGTATCACGTCGGCTCCGTTCATAATGCACACCGCCACGGCCGCGGTCGTCCCCTCGACTCGTTCCTGAACCGGGAGCCCTCCCAGGATACGGCCGATCGTGCCCTTGCGAGAAGGTCCGATCAGGATCGGCAGCCCCAGGACGCGCAACTCCCGCAGCCGGCGGATGATCTCCAGGTTCTGCTGGATGGTCTTCCCAAATCCGAAACCAGGATCGACAAGGATGCGCTCGCGAGACAGCCCCGCCGCCACCGCAGATTCGATCCGTTCCTCTACGAAATTCAGCACCTCAGCAACCACGCCGGCGGCTGTTCCCTCTGAGGAAGCTCGCTTCGAGGTCCCGTATCCATGCATCAGCACCACTGTTCATCGGGGTCTGACCCCTTTGAAGAGTCCATACCGGCACCGCTTCAAAGACGTCCATCGCGTTCTCCTATCTCTGGAAGAGGTCCGCCAGCACCGGGGTCTGAGCATCACCGGCGTGCCGGAGATGCCCGAGGGACCAGGCATCTTCAATCGTCCGCAGCAGTGCGTAGTGGTTGGATTCCGTATTCGAGCGGTACCCACGCCGGCTCAATGGGCTGATTGCCAGCATCGCCACTTTGCCGCCTCCGGGCTTTCCACAGCAGCCCGCCTCGCTTGTGCCTTCGTCCCAGGTCGCAAAGAGCACTCCGCCGTCCCGCCAGGCGCGAGAGGCGAGTACTTTGGGGACGATGGCCGCAAGCCACCGGTCCCCCTCCCCGGTTTCACAGTCATGCATGCTGTGGCACATGTCGGGCGTGATCCAGGCGAGGTCGGGCACTGTTCCGCGGGAAAGGTCCGTATTGAACTCCGAGAGCGGAACCACCTGCCGGCAGCGGGCCGGATTCGTGGCGATGTTCGTGTAGTACACGAACGGATTATGCTTCTTGGCGTACGCCCCGGAGGAGCTTCCCAAAAAGCATGCCGTGGGCAGCCCTTCCATATAAGCCTTCCAGGTCCGCTGATGCGCCTCGACCTGATCGGCGAGATTCTCACCGGTGACGGGACAGTCTGTGCAGTCATCCGTAATACCGAAGGTATCTCCCCCGGTCAGCGCGATGTAGTTGGGCAGGCTGGGATGTGTGACGGCATAGTAGGGATTCGCCACCGCATAATCCCGCGCCAGCTTGGCAATGAAGGGGGCCTGCGAGGTGTTCACCACCTCACCGAACTCCCGGTTCTCCATGATGATCACGAAGATGTGAGAGAAGGCGGGTACAGCGGGCGTGGACGCGGACTCCACCGGGAGGGAACCCAGCGGCAACACAAGCAGCACGGTGAGGACCAGCGTTCGCAGTTTGGGCATCATCTGAGAAGAATTATTCCCCCTGTTCCGGTCGAATGATGGCATCGGTCATCCGAGCGACGCGCGCCAGGACGTGGACATCATGCACCCGGATAACATCGGCCCCATTGAGGATCGACACCACGACGGCGGCGGCCGTCCCCTCCACCCGCTCCTGCACCGGCAGTCCTCCGAGCACGCGACCGATCGTCCCCTTGCGCGACGGCCCGATCACCACCGGGAGTTGCAGCACGCGTAGCTCTCGCAGCCGCCTGATGATCTCCAGGTTCTGCTGTACCGTCTTCCCAAAGCCAAACCCAGGATCGACCAGGATCCGCTCACGGGCCACGCCCGACGCCACCGCAGATTCGATGCGTTCCTCGAGAAACTCCAGCACCTCGGGCATGACGCGCGCTGCCAGCGCAGAAGGCGACATCGCGGCGCCATAGCCGTGCATCAACACCACCGGCGCCTGGAGTTCTGCGACCACGCCCGCCATGTCCGGATCGGCCCGCAGCGCGCTCACGTCGTTGACCATCGCCGCTCCCGCTCGCAGCGCCCGGCGCGCCACTTCGGATTTCATCGTATCCACCGACACCACCGCGCCCAGTTCGCCGGCGAGCGCCTCGACTGCGGGGATGACGCGTCTCAGTTCCTCATCGAGCGGCACCGGTTGCGCGCCCGGCCTCGTCGATTCGCCGCCCACGTCAATGATGTCGGCGCCCTCTGCAAGCATCTGACGCGCCCGCGCCACGGCGGCAGGGACGTCCATGATCCCGTCGCCGGAAAAAGAGTCGGGCGTCACGTTGAGGACGCCCATGATGTAGGTGCGGCGCCCCCACTCCAGGGTGAGATCGCGCAGATGGACTGGGACAGGCCCCGTCACTAGGCGGCCCTGAGAATCCCTCGCCGCACCAGCGGCATGACGACCATGAACGCGAGCGCCGCGTTCATGAGTCCCTTCAGGCCATTGAAGGGAACAATGGCGGGCAGGAGCAGGCCCGCCACCCGCTCCGGAGTCATCCCGAACTGCAGCCTGAGAATCACAAAGTTGACCGGGATCATCACCAGGACGCGCGCCGCGATCCCGAAGACCGTCGCCCACAGCAGGCGCGGCGCGGTGCCGCCGGAGCCGCGCAGGTAGACCCAAGAGGTGACGCCCACGAACGTTGCGGCGGCAATGAAGTCGGCGACGATGCCGAATGGGTTGCGCGCCAAGAACAAGATATCCTTGATGGCGACGACCGCGACGCCGGCGGCGGGCCCATACAAGATTCCCGCGACGAGCCCCGCAGCATCGCTGGGGTCGTATTTCAGAAACTGCGCGCCTGGGATGATGGGGAATTTGACCGCCAGCATCAACAGGTAAGCGATGGCTGCGAGCATGCCCACGACGGCAAGTTGCTGCGTCTTCAGCGTCCTACCCTCCAGCCCGCCGGCCCGCCCGGCGGCTAAGCAGACGCACAAAGTCCTCCAGCGCAGCCCGGTGTCCAACATCATGTCCTGCGCGTTCAGATAGGTACCACTTGTGCTCAAGCAGCTCACAATACAGCTCCGCGGGCTGCGAGCTTTTGTCGGCCAGTGGTTGCAGCCGCGCCACGATCGGGAGATAGAGCTCATTCAGCCACCGGTACGCCGCGGCGCTGAGGGGCATGCTCCGGTTCTCTTTCTGGGAGAGCGTGGCGCGCAGTTCTTGAATCTCGTTGATCATCTGGCGGGCCTGGGTCTCCTCAGCATCAAGCCCGGTCAGATTCTGTAGCAGATCCCTATGGAAGTTGCGGTCGGCGACGAACGCCCGCAGGCGAAGACGCTCCCCACCCTGGACGGCGGTCAGCTCAACTTCCTCCACCGAGAATCCCAACGCGTTGAGCGCCTGGATCCGATCCCGGATGCGGAACCGTTCCTCGGGGGTGACGGTCTCTGTCCGAGTCACCTCGTTCCAGAGGCTCTCGTAGCGCCGCCGGATTTCGACGCCCACGTCGATCACCGGAAAGTCGGGCGGCAGCGCGGAGATCGCCGCCAGGTCCACCAGTGCTCCGTAGACATTCTCCTCCATGATCTCCAGGTCGTGCGCGCGAAGCTGGCGGGACAGCTCGGGATGGACTTCGGCGGTCTCGGCGTCCACGAGATACGCCTGCAGGGCGCCGGCATCGCGTCTATAGAGGGTGTTCGACAGCGAGCAGTCCCCCCAATAGACGCCGGCCAGGTGCAGCTGGACAAGCAGACCGGCCAGCGCGTCAATCAGGTGGTCGCGGTAGCGGGCCAGGTCCGGCTGTTTGAACAGGTAGTGATACGGGAGCGAGTAGTCGAGATACCGCGTGATGAGCACCCCGGCCTCGCCGTCATGGTGACGGACCTGGACGTAGCCGACGGGCGTCACCACCGGCAGGCGCAGCTCCTCCATGCGCCGCAGCAAATC
>VBAL01000185.1:1224-3941 GCA_005888595.1 Candidatus Segetimicrobium genomatis | reverse complement strand
GATCGCCTTCCCGCGCTGACGCCGTTCTGGGAGAGCACGACCGTGCCGGGCGTGTTCTTCGCGGGTACGGTGACGCAGGGTGCGATCGGCCTGAAGAAGCATGGCATCCCCAGCAACTCAGGCGGAGTCGGGGGATTCAGACACAACGCCCGTGTGTTGGCGCGCTATCTGGCGGAGAAACATTTTGCGATTGCCGTGCCACGGCCCACGATCCGACTGGAAGAGGTCGTGCCGTACCTGCTCTCCGAGGTCGCGCGGGCCCCGGAGTTGTGGAACCAGCGATCGTACCTGGCCCGTGTGGTGAGCTTCGACCGGCGGGAGGGGATTCGAGACGAAGGGATTGCCCCGCTGGCTCACTTTGTGGACACCGGCGGTCCTGATGCGGCGGCGATCGTGCTGGAGACCGACCAGACGGGAGATCACCACCCCGCCGTCTACACCCGCCGTGGCGGGAGCGTGACCGAGCACGTGCTCCCGTCAAACCCTCTCCACAACTTTGAGACCCCCGAACACCACGCACAACTTGCTGCGTTGCTTGACGGACTGATCTGACTCAACTGTGTCTACCAGGTCTACCAAGTCTACCGGGTCTACCATGTCTCAAGCATGACCTGCGGCGCGCGTGGCTTGACGACTTGCAGACCTTGTAGATTTGGAAGATCCGGAAGACCCGGAAGACCCGGAAGACCCGGAAGACCTGGCAGACGGTAGTTAGTGGGTATGCTGTTCGCTTACGGCGCGAAGGCGCCCGGCCACCACGCGCAGGAGGGCAAGGGTCACTTTGGGGTTTTTCTCCAGGAGTTTGGCCAGGTCCCAGGACGCGAGCGCCAGGCAGGTAGTGGGCTGTTCTGCGACAACATGGGCCATGCGAGGGGATTGATCGAGCACCGACAGTTCACCGAAGAAGTCACCGGGTCCCAGGTAGGCGATCACGGTATTGCCGCGCGTCACTTTGGCCCGCCCGGCAGCGATGAGATAGAAGCCCGTCCCCACCTGGCCCTGACGCACGATGTAACGCTCCGGCGCGAACTCAATCTCGGTCATCAGATTGGCAATCTGGTCAAGGGCCTTGGGGCCGACGCCTGAGAAGAGGTTGACGTTGCTGAGCAGCGTCGTTTTTTGCTTTTTGGTCATCGCCACGGCCGGCTCCAGGAACGAAAGTGCCCGTTGCTTCTCTTTGCGTTCTGTCGTCTCCTGCGGATGGGAGCAGCGGCCAGGCGCACCTGCACCCGGCAGGAGTGCTCTGCAACAGGGCTAAATACACCACTGGTTTACCTCTCGACTCCAATCTTGCACGTATTCCAGGAGGTGGCGGCTGGATGGACGATAGCAAAGCTGACAAATGGGTCCGCGTTTCCGACAATCGCTGGCGCCGGCTCTCCCGGCGCGAGTTTCTCAAGCTCGGCGCTGCCGGGGCGGCCGGCGTAGGCCTGGCGGCCAGCAGCCTCGGATCGCTCCTGACAACAATCGTCCGGGCCCAGCAGCGCGAACTGCGGATCATGACGTGGAGCCACTTCGTCCCAGCGTACGATGCCTGGTTTGACCCCATGGCCGTGAAGTGGGGAGACAGCAAGGGCATCAAGGTGACCGTCGACCACGTCTCCTTCGCCGACATTGTCCCGCGGGACAATGCGGAGGTCGCCGCTCAACAGGGACACGACGTCTACTTTTTCATCTCGCCACCATCGGCGTTTGAGCAGCAGGCACTCGATCTGACGGACATCAACAGCGAGGCGGAACGGCGGTACGGGCCGCTGGTTCCCCTGGTTCGAAAATGCGTTTACAATGCGAACACGCGCAAGTACTTTGGCTTCTCGGACAACTGGGTCGTCGATCCCGGCGACTACCTGAAGAGCGTATGGACGGAAGCAGGGTATCCCAATGGTCCGTCGACATGGGACGATCTGCTCCGGGGCGGCAACGAGATCAAGCGCCGGCACCAGGAAATCCAGATCCCTATCGGGATCGGCTTCTCGCAGGACATTGACTCGAACATGGCCACCCATGACATCCTGTGGTGCTTCGGTGCGTCCGAGCAGGATGCCGGGGAGAACGTGGTGCTCAACTCCGAAGAGACGGTCGCCGGGGTGGAGTATGGCGTGCGCCTCTTCCGCGAGGTGATGAATCCCGCCATCCTGAGCTGGAACGCGGCCAGCAACAACCAGGCCCTCAACGCCCGCCAGACCTCCTATATCCTGAACTCGATCTCGGCCTACCGCACCGCCCAAGATAACCAGCTGCCTGTGGCCGATGATATCAACTTCGTCGGCGCACTGGGCGGGCCGAAGGCTCGGGTGGGCAGCGAGCACCTGATTGGGGTGTGGGTGGTGTGGAAGTTCGCCAAGAACCCCGAGAATGCGAAAGCCTTCCTGCTGGACCTTGTCGACAACTATCGTGACGCGGTCCTGGCCAGCAAACTGTATAATTTCCCATCGTTCTTCGGAACAGTGGCGCCGAAGAGTGTTCCGGTCGCTCAGAAGCCCGACGAGGGCCGCAAGTGGGTCCGGGCCGCGTGCCTCAAAGACCCGTTCGGCTCGAAGCCGGTCGACAAGCTGGCCCTGTTGGCCTCTGCGGAGCCCTGGTCGACCAACCCCGGGCATCCCGGCCCCGCCAACCCGGCCATCGGCGAAATCTTCGACACCTTCGTCATCCCCGATATGTTCGCCAAGGCCGCGACGGGCCAGTTGACCGCCAAACAGTCGGTCGAAGAAGCCAGC
>VBAL01000185.1:647-1173 GCA_005888595.1 Candidatus Segetimicrobium genomatis | reverse complement strand
TCGGCGGCGGGAGTGGAGACCGGTAACCGCACGATCTTGCGCGAAACGGGGTGCATCTGCTACACCAGAGGTGCACTCTTTGTTGTACGCGGTGACCAAGACACCAGGGACCAAGGGACCACGCGGGCGAGCGCTCATGCCTGGTCCCGTGGTCCTTTGGCTCCTTCGTTCCCTGGTTGGAGAGTGACATGGCATACGTCGAGACACGGGGCCTGCAAAAACACTTCGGCGATGTGCGCGCGGTCGACGGCGTCGACCTGGCGGTCGAAGAAGGCGAACTGATCGTTCTCCTCGGGCCCTCAGGGTGTGGGAAGACCACGCTGATGCGGATGATCGCCGGCCTGGAGCAGCCTACCGCCGGTGAGATCTACATCGCTGGAGAGCGTGTGGACGAGGATATTCCGCCCCGTGCCCGCGGCATCGCCATGGTCTTCCAGAGCTACGCCCTGTACCCACACAAGACCGCGTACGACAACATCGCCTTTCCGCTGGAGGCGCTGCGACGCGCCCGGTCGTTCATTCGGGA
>VBAL01000185.1:0-572 GCA_005888595.1 Candidatus Segetimicrobium genomatis | reverse complement strand
GCCAGCGTGTGGCGTTGGCCCGTGCCGTCGTGCGCTCCCCTCGCGTCTTTTTGTTTGACGAGCCGCTCTCGAACCTGGACGCGAAGCTGCGCGCCGTGGCGCGATTCGAGCTCAAGCAGTTCCAGCGGCAGCTGGGGACGACCACAATCTATGTGACACACGATCAGGTTGAGGCCATGGGACTGGGCGACCGCATTGCCGTCATGGATCGCGGGAAGGTGCGGCAGGTCGGATCCCCGCAGGAGGTCTATGAGAACCCGGCCGACACATTTGTGGCGACCTTCCTGGGCTCGCCGCCTATGAATCTGGTGGAGTGGTCGGGGGACACCATCCTGGGGTTCCGGCCGGAGAACTTCCTCCCCAAGGCGGTGTTTGCTGCAGACGATGGGGTCGTTTCCTTCCGCCTCCGGGTGCGCGAGGTAGAGCATTTGGGGGCCAGCCGGCTGGTGTATGGCATGCTGGAGGAGCGCGTGCGAACCGACCAACCGGTGATTGCCGACCTGCCGGTGACGATCCGTACGCCGATCGCCGAAGGCGAGGTGTACGACTTTGCCGTGGCGAGGCGTGCGCTC
>VBAL01000184.1:6802-7309 GCA_005888595.1 Candidatus Segetimicrobium genomatis | reverse complement strand
TACCAAGACCGACCCGATGTAACCCTTGTGTCCCGTTACCAACACTTTCATCAGGCGGTCTCGGTCAAGGTTTGATCAGGGACCGGACCCTGATATCGGTGACCTCCGCAGTCCGGTCCAAGCCGAGCGCATTGAGCACGACGGCAGCCACATCCCGTGTCTGCAAAAGCCGGTCCGGGTGGTAGGGCCTGCCTTCCAGCTGGTGAATCGCCGCCTGGCGTGCGGTTGCGGTGCGCCCTGGGAACACCGTCAAGACGCGGACACCGTCGGGATTCACTTCTTCGCGGAGGCAGTCGGCCATGGCCTTCAACCCGTGCTGGGTTGCGGAGAACTGCGCGACGTTGGCCCTGGTGGCTAGGCCTACGGTGGAGTTGATGAACACAATTTGGCCTCGAGCGGACCGGATCATGGGCAACAGCGCCCGGGTGAGGGCGTAGGGAGCTCGCAGGTTGACGCGATACTGCTTGTCAAACTCCTCGACGGGGGCTTGTCCAAGCGGGCCCAAGA
>VBAL01000184.1:0-6719 GCA_005888595.1 Candidatus Segetimicrobium genomatis | reverse complement strand
ATCCGTGTTCAACTTCGCAATGTCTTGATCGAGACTCAAGTCCGCGCGGTAGCTGAGAACCCGGGAGGTTCTTGCTCGAGCGCACGCCGCGACTTCCTCCAGCCGCTCTAGTTGGCGGCCCACGATGCACAGCGCTGCACCTTGCTCCGCCAAACCCAAGGCGATGGCTTTGCCGATTCCACCGCTCGCTCCTGTGACGACGGCGACCTGACCATCGAAGGTTCCCATGATGAGCGTTCACACGAGAGTCAACAGCGGCCTCGCCGCCGCGTCAGTGAGACTCAGACGCGGAATGCTCAGCGACGAATCCATCCATCGGCCGGGGCAGCGTGTCATAGAGCAGGCACATCTCTTCGGGAATGTGCGAGAGATCTGTCGCGCGCAGGTAATCCCGCATGGTGGTTCCTGTACACTCGGAGTCAAGGTTCGGCGCACCGCGACGGGCCACGACGTCGTCGATATGTACCGTCCGAAAATCGATGCTGAACCGGGTACGCCCTGAAACGTTGGGTACGGTCGAATGCATGTGGGCGGCCGAGAAAATGATGATCCCCCCCACTCTGGGGATGACCCGGAGCTGCGGATCGAGCTCTAGTGGCTCCTCGGCGTGAGGCTGCGTGCGGGTATCGGTCTTGATGTGTTTAGCCGCGTTCTTCCGGCCCTCTCGGTTCCACTCAACGTAGTTGTAGCTCCTCGATCCGTTGCGAACCGCCCGGCTCCAGTAGGCGGGATGGAACGCCATGGCGTTCTCAGGCACGATCTCGTAGACGGGTAGCCACCAGTTCAGCTGGCAAAAGGGCGCCGAATACCAGGTATCGCGGTGCGGGTGAAAGGCGTAGGCGATTCCCGAAGTGAGGTAGCTGTCACTCGTCGCCGTCCTCAGTCGCGGCACGTCGAAGTACGTCTTGGTCAACTCGCACCCCAACTCACGCAGGATTTCCCGGATGCACTCCTTCGACCTGGGATGATGGATGAACCTCGGCTTGAGCTCGGCCAGCAGTGCGGCATACTCCTCGACTGGCATGCGCTGCTGCGCCAGTTCGGGATCCAGCGGGCCAAACGCCTCCTGAATCAGCTCGCGCGCAACATCGCACAGCGCCAAGGAGCTCGAGCAGGGGGAGTACAGGAACAGCTGGCCGCTGTAGAGGCGCTCGCGCCGCAGGTCGTCGCTTATGGCAGGATCAACAAAAACGCTGTTCACCGGTGTCCCTCCTGTGTCACCGCGCTAGCCGGCAGGTCGGAAGCTTGGATGTGCAAGACGTATGCGCGGCGGCACTCGCAATAAGCGCTTCGGCCGAATTAGCTTGCGCGTTTATGGGAACCAGAGAACGTCGCACGTGTTGCGACCGCGCAACGGCCTTGTGCGGCTGCACAACGACCTTGCCGCTACGGGGGAGCGCTCGCGTTGCCTCTCGAAGTCACTGCGACCTCCGCCAACAGGCCCTGCGCCATAAGTGCATCTGCGGCCGCTCTGATGGTGTCGAATCTCATCTGCGCGCGCTCGGCAATGTCCAGCAAGCTACGGCTGCCATCGGAGAGGCTCAGAACCCACAGCAGGGCCAGCTCCTCCACCCGCTCCCCCGCTTGCCCGCCGATCGCGCCGTAGAGGCCGCGCCGGCCCAGCTGGGGCTCGCCCTTCGGATTCCGGTTCAGGTAGGTCTGATTGCCTTCCAGCACGTCGAATACGCTGCGACACGTCGCGTAGGAATCCGCGAGGGCCTCGGGTCGCACAAAGTCGAGGTTGTCGGCGGATGTGTGGTACTCCGGAAATCGACCGCCGGGGGTGCGGGAGAGGCGTCCCACGGGCAAATCGAACCCGGGGGAGCAGAACTGGCGCTCGTCGTACCCGTACGGCGAGAAGTCCTCAACGTCGTGCGCTTGCCCCGAGTGCTGGAGCACGTGATGCACGGCCCGGTCGATCTCCGCGTTGCCCCGCCGGCTCCGCTTGTAACTGAGATGTCCGGCGTCGCCCACGCAACTGAGCACCAGGCCGTGCTGAACCCTCGAGACGTCCGCCTCGTGCAGACACAGCCAGGTGATCGCGCCGATGGTCCCGGGAGCAAAGAGGAAGCGGTAAGAGTACCGTTGCCTCACCGGTCGCAACTCCCTCGCGAGGAATGTGGCGAGCGCGACCGCCGAAAGATTGTCGTTGCACAGAGATGGATGGCAGATGTGCGCGGAGACCAGCACCTCGGCGGCACTGGCGCCTGGGAGATAACATGCGCCGTAGGTGAGGTGCCCCGGCGCAAGCGTCGCGTCGATGCAGACCTCGTACTCGCCCTCGCGGAGCTCGCTCAACTGCCTGTGGCTGAGGCAGAACCCCCAATCTTCTTTGTAGTACGAAGTGCGATACGGAATCCAGTCGGGCTGCGCTGGCAGGGTGTGGAGATGCGCCTTGAGCTCCTCCAGCGACACGGTGCGGTGCACCGGCACGCTGTAACTCATCACGTGAAGATTCGATCGCCGGAAATCGATGACCCGTTCGCCTTGCGCGTTCTTGACGTAAGCGTCCCGGATGTTCCACTCATTGGGAACCGTCCAGTCGAACACCGGCGTGCCGCTCGGCACTTCGTGAACGGTCAGCGGAATGTGGCGCTGGAGCACGCGGAGCGTGTCTCGCACGCCGTTCCCCGTGATGCTGCGACACATCGGGTACAGTTCTGCGATGAGCCGATGCAACTCGCAACCGACTCGATCCAAATCGCTCGGGGAGCGGGCGCCAGCGGCTGTCAACGGCGGACGAGCGGAAAGTCCGGATACGTCGCGTCCCGCTCCAGGACGACCGGGTGCGCGATCGGCCACTGGATGCCGAAGGCGGGATCGTTGTAGCGCACGCCGTGAGAGAACTCCGGCATGTAGCACTCCGACATCTGATAGAAGACTTCTGTGTCGTCGGCGAGCGTCTGAAACCCGTGCGCCAAGCCCTCGGGGACATACAGCATCGTGCGGTTCTCGGAAGTCAATTCCACCGCCACGTGCTGGGCGAACGTGGGCGAGTCCGGCCGCAGATCGACGACGACATCGTAGATCGCACCCGCGGTGCACCGGACCAGCTTGGCCTCCGCATGGGGGGCGAGTTGGTAGTGCAGCCCCCGGACGGTACCCCTCCTCCGATTGAATGAGATGTCGCACTGCACGATCCGTGGATTCAGGCCGTGCGCCGCGAACTCTTGTTCGCACCACATGCGCGCGAAGAACCCGCGAACGTCCTCTTTCCGCTCGGGCGTGATGAGGAACACCGCTGCCAGGGGCGTCGCCGTGAAGATCACACGAACACGCGCACCGCGGGAATCGGCACGACGAACTGCCCACCCCACTCGCGGACGTAGGCGATCTGCTCCACGATCTCGTCCTTCAGATTCCACGGGAGAATCAGCACGTAGTCGGGCCGCGTTTCCCGAATGCGCTCCGGCGGGTGGATGGGGATGCGCGTCCCCGGGAGATACTTCCCCTGTTTGTACAGGCTGCGATCGACAGTGTAGTCGAGGAAGTCGGTCCGGATGCCGCAATAGTTCAGCAGCGTGTTCCCCTTGCCGGGCGCGCCATACCCGACGATCGTCTTCTCAGCTCGCTTCGCCGCGATGAGGAACTCGAGCAGCCTACGCTTCGTCTCCTGCACGAGCTCGGAGAACGAGCCATAGTAGGCTAGCCCCGACAGCCCGGCCTCTTCTTCCTGGCGCACCAGGTCCGTCACGCGCGGCGTCAGCGGCTTGGAAGAGTCCTCCGCATGGCATGCGTAGACGCGCAGCGAGCCTCCGTGCGTCGCGATCTCCTCAACGTCGAACAGCACCAAACCGTGCGCCGCCAGGATCCTACGGACCGCGAGCAGCGAGAAGTAGGAGAAGTGCTCGTGGTAGATCGTGTCGAACTGGTTCTCCGCGACGAGGCGCATGAGGTGGGGGAACTCCATCGTGATCACGCCCCGCGGCGCGAGCAGGTGTTTCATCCCGGCGACGAAGTCGTTGAGGTCGGGCACTTGGGCCAGCACGTTGTTACCGACCAACAGGTCCGCCCGGCGCCCCTCAGCCGCGACCTCCCGCGCGGTGTCGCGCCCGAAGAATCTGACGAGGGTCGGCACTCCCTTCCGCTCAGCTTCCCGCGCGATGTTCGCCGCGGGCTCGATGCCCAGAGTCGGGATGCCTCGGCGGACGAAGTCCTGCAGCAGGTAACCGTCGTTGCTCGCCACTTCCACCACGTAGCTGTGCGGCCCGAGCGCGAACCGGTCCACCATCGCGGTGACGTAACGTCGTGCGTGCTCTAGCCACGAGTCCGAATACGAGGAGAAGTACGCGTACTCCGTGAACAGCACTGCGGGGCTCACATACTCCCTTAACTGCACCAGGAAACACTGGTCGCAAACGTAGACGTGCAGCGGATAGAACGGCTCCATCTCGTCGAGCCGCTCGGCGCTCACGTAGCTTTCGCACAGCGGTGACATGCCTAGGTCCACGAACGTGTGCCGCAGCAGGGCGCGACAGAACCGGCAGCATCCGGGCGCCTCGGGATGCTGCGATAGCGGGGCGAATCCGGCCTGCCGGCTGACTGGGTCGGACGTGCTGACAGGCACCGTTAGTCCTAGTGGTGACTTGAGTTGTCGGCAGCCAGAGCCGCAAGATGAATGCCACCGGGCTGGGCAGGCTCTCGGCGCGAGCTGCAGGCTGGTACGCTTCCGGTACACTTCTTGAGAAGTGCCGCTGGAACGCATCCCCCGTCCCCCGCACGGCCGCGGAAAGCGAGCAATGAGTCCACGATACGACGTTGCGATCGTCGGCGGTGGCATCGTCGGTCTCGCGACCGCCTTGGCGCTGGTCCAGCGCAGCCGAGGCTCGGTCGTCGTGCTGGAGGCAGAAGGCAGGCTGGCGGCGCACCAGAGCGGGCACAACAGCGGCGTGATCCACTCCGGGCTCTACTACAAGCCCGGATCGCTGAAGGCCCAAACCTGCACCGCGGGACGTGAAGCGCTGTATCGCTTCGGTCTTGAGGAAGGGATCCCGCACCGCCGCTGCGGGAAAGTCGTGGTCGCGACGCGACCGGAGCAGCTCGCCCTGCTCGAGCTGCTCGAGCAGCGGGGACGCGCGAACGGCCTGCAGAGGCTCCGTCGGCTCGGCTCAGAGGCGCTCCGCGAGCGGGAGCCCGAGGTCGCGGGACTGGCGGGGCTGTGGGTCGAGGAAACAGGCGTGGTGGATTGATTTTGCCCTGGTTGCGGCCGCGTACGCCCGCCAAGTGGAGCGCGGCGGCGGCGACATCAAGACGAACGCCCGCGTAACCGACGTGCGGCGAGAGGCGAACGGTCTCCACATCGAAACGGAGGTTGGCCCGGTGCGCGCGGGACTCCTCGTCAACTGCGCCGGCCTGCACGCTGATCGGCTGGCGCGCATGTGCCACCTGGATCCGCAGGTCCAAATCGTGCCGTTCCGGGGCGATTACTACGAACTCGTGCCCGAGCGTCGAGCGATGGTCAGGGGTCTGATCTACCCCATGCCCGACCCGGCCCTCAGCTTTCTCGGCGCCCACTTCACTCGCACGATCGACGACCGCGTTGAGGCGGGTCCCAATGCGGTCCTCGCCTTCAGTCGAGAGGGGTACGCACCCTGGACGCTGTCTCCACGGGATTTCGCCGAGACCCTCGCCTTTCCGGGGTTTTGGCGGCTCGCGCGCCGCTACTGGCGGACCGGTCTCGCCGAGCTGCATGGCTCCCTCACCAAGCAGCGCTTCGTCCGCTCGCTGCAACAGCTCGTCCCACGCGTCGGGTCGGACGATCTGGTGCGGGGGCAGAGCGGCGTCCGGGCCCAGGCCGTCGACCGCGCCGGGCAACTGGTCGACGACTTCCATGTGGTGGTCGGGAAGCGAACCCTCCATGTGCTGAACGCGCCCTCGCCCGCCGCTACCGCCTCCCTCGCGATCGGCGGTGCGGTGGCACGGCAGGTGCTCGAACAGCTTTAGCGACGGTGGCGGAAGCCACGCCCGTGGCGTAGGTGCATCACCCCAGGTGGCCAGCCCGACTTGGGGCCGGAGCGGCGTGCTGGCCTCACAGGTCTCTGCGCCTGAATGCGGTGCCAATGCCCTCCGCGGTACGCGTGGCCAGCGCGGAAATGGTCAGCGCCGGGTTGACGGAGCCGCACGTCACTAACACGCTCCCGTCGCCGATGAAGAGGTTGGGTACATCGTGCGCCCGACACCACGGGTCCACCACCGACGTTGACGGGTTCGTGCCCATGCGACAGGTGCCGAGGTAGTGCGCCGACTCGCCAGGCCCGTGCTCATTTCCCCAGATTTCTATCGCCCCCGCGGCTTCCAAGAGTTCCTTGAGGCGCACGGAGATCGCCGTGATCATCGCTTGGTCGTTCGCATGGACCCTGTTGACCAAGTGGGGCACCGGCAAGCCGAGGTTATCCTTGACGATGGGATCCAACGTCACGTGGTTGCGCACATCGGGCAACTGCTCACCTATCGAGGCGACGCCCGTGAAGTGGGCGAAGAGTTGCTTAGTGCGAGCCTTGTGTTCGGTTCCCCAACCCGGAACGCGCTGCGCCACGGACAGCGGCCAATGAGAGCTATTGGTCACCACAATCGTCCAGCCACGCGCAAAGTTGTTGCGCGCGTTGGTTGCATAAGAGTCCTGGATCAGACCGCCGGAGGGAGCGCCGCGCCACGGGTCTAGACGCTCGGAAAACAGTCCGTACGCGAAGACCCCGAGGTGCTCCGTGAAGTACTTCCCG
>VBAL01000183.1 GCA_005888595.1 Candidatus Segetimicrobium genomatis | reverse complement strand
CGATCTGGTTCGGGTTCCACATCGGGGAGATCTCCTGCCCGGCGCGGTACTTCGCGGAAGCGTCGTCGATCGGGTTCCGCCGCAGCGTGAAGTACGGCCTCGGAGTTCTCGGCACGGCGCTCGAATATCGCGCGGCGCGGCTCGGGTTGCGCAGGTCGCCGCGGTTCTCGGAGACGGGGCGCAAGCTTGGCGCCGCCGCGCCGGCGGCGCTGCTCTCCCACAAGCCTTGAAACGGGCGGCGCGGCGGCGCATTGCTCACCGGGCGGCCCGCCGCGCGCCGGGCCCACGTCGCGAACCGGGAGGGAACCAATGAACATCGTGGTGTTCGGCGCCACCGGCAACATCGGCCGCCGCATCGTGAAGGAAGCCGTGGCCCGCGGCCACTCCGTCGTCGCAGTGGCGCGCGATCCAGCGAAATCGAAGTCTTCCGATACGCGGGTCCGGATGGTCCAGGGTGACGCTACGAATGCCGAGAGCGTGGCGAGCGTCGCACGCGGCGCGGACGCGGTCGTCAACGCCATCTCTCCCCGGCCCGGTTCGGTCGGGAAGGTCCCCTCGCTCGTCGAGGCGGCGCGGACCCTCCTGAGGGCGCTGCCGAGGGCCGGCGTGAAAAGGCTGCTCGTGGTGGGTGGGGCAGGCAGTCTCGCGGACGCGTCGGGAGTGCAGATCGTCGACGAACCAGCCTTCCCCGCGGCGTACAAGCCGGAGGCCCTCGAACAGCGCGATGCTCTGGAGGTGTACCGCAGAGAGGGCGGCGGGATGGACTGGACGTACCTGAGTCCCGCGGCCGTCATCCACGCCGGTGAGCGGACAGGAAAGTACCGCACTGGCGGCGACCAGCTCATCACGGACGCGCAGGGGAAAAGCGTCATCTCCTTCGAGGACTACGCGGTCGCCGCGCTGGACGAGCTGGAGAAGCCGGGGTTCATCAGGAAGCGCTTCACGGTGGCGTACTAAGCGCGAGGGAAATGGCCTTGCCAGAGGGGTCCCGCCAGGGTAGAGACCGCCGCCTGCGGGCGCTTAGCTCAGTTGGATAGAGCGTCGGTCTCCGAAGCCGAAGGCCACTGGTTCGAATCCAGTAGCGCCCGCCACTCCTCAGGCGATGGCGACCGCTGTCAGCGTGAGTTCTAATCAGACCTACCATGGCCGTCGTCACGATCGTAATGATCATCGTGGATGTGATCGTCTGTGTCCCTGTCGCCGTAACGGTAGTGCCCAGGCCGTACGGTGACGCCATGGATCGAGCAGCCGATGCAGCTCATGGTGCTGAATGTGCCCGGCGGCGAGGGCTCAGTGATTCTGACGAAGCTGTTGATTTCGAGGCTGTCCGCATCAACGAATGCCACCTGGCCCGCTGCGCGCAGGCTGACCGGAAGCGTTTCGCCGACGATCGCCTCGCCGCCGCCCATGGCGTCCGGCTGGTTGTTACCGGTGCCAGGCAATGGCTGCAGCGGGATCGTTCGCAGCTTGGTGACCGGCTGGGTTGTCAGGTCGATGGCCACCACTTCATTGCTGAGAGGTGAAGTGCCGAACCCGAGCGTGCCGTCGCGGGTCATGTTGAGGCTGTGCCAACTGGCCGCCCCGAGGGTGCCGCGATCCACTAGCGTGTCATTCGTCATGTCCAGGGTGTAGATGTGGCCACCGCCACCGCTAGCGGCGACCACGCGTGATCGGCGCGCGGGTTCGGCTTGATCATCCCGCACGCCACAAAGCCATCGGTGGGCAGGGTGCCGAGAATTGTCATCAATGGCACGTCGACGATGACGATGCCGTCCATCATCGCCGATACATAGGCGCGCTGGCTGTCTGCCCGGAAGACGGAGCAGAATGGCGCCTTCCCGAGACGGGGAACTCCACACTGCTCAAGGGCGTCCACGAGCCGTTGGACTCGTCCACAGCGAGCTTGTGGAGCTTGCGCGTCGGCAAAACGGAGACGAGCATGATGGTGCCGTCGGGGGAAACCTTGCCTTGGTGGCAGAGCGCGGGCGCAAAGTTCAGCGTCTTCAAGAGCTGCCGGGAATCCGCATCGACGATCGACAACGCTCCGTTTCCCATCCCACTGACGTACGCGTACTTTCCGCTGTGAAACGTGATGATGTGCGGTTGCGTGCCGGCGGGAAGCGAGAACCCATCCAGCAATTCACCACTCGGGAACTTCAGGATGGAGATCGCGCTATCACGCTGGTGGGTTACCCACAATTCCTTGTGGCGAATCGAATGCACGACCGCCCTGCCTCGAGTCGCGGAATCAGCGGATGACTTTGACAGGTGCGTGGTGAACACCATTAAAACCAAAGCAGCGCACGTCGCCGCTGCAAGAGTCTTGGCCAACTTCATTTGCTCGCTCCTTTCACGTAACCGGTCGTGGCAAGGCCGGTCATTGACCGGTCCGATTTCGCCCCAGGCGAGCGCGTGCGTCTGCTATGAAATTCATACTGCTTCGCACCGTCCGGCTCGGGATATGCTCCCGATCATGGCGAGAGCGAGCTACGGCCAGTTCTGTCCGGTCGCCAAGACCGCCGAGCTCCTGGCAGAGCGCTGGATGCCACTCGTGGTTCGGGAGCTGCTGGCGGGAAGCTGCCACTTCGGCGACCTGCGGCGGGGCATCCCTCTGATCTCTCCGGCCACGCTCTCCCAGCGCCTGCAGGAGCTGGTGGACGCCGGGATCCTCGAACGGACCCGCGCCGGAGGACGCTCGCGGCGCGTGCAATACCGCCTGACCGAAGCGGGGGAGGAGTTGCGGCCGATCATCCGTGCCTTCGGCGTGTGGGGCCAACGTTGGGCGCAGCAAAACGTCCGGTCAGAGGAGATCGATCCCGAGGCCCTCACGTGGGCGATGCACCGGCGGCTGGATCTCACGGGGCTCCCCGCTGACCATGCAGTTCTTCTCTTCGAGTTCCCGGACGTGGAAATCAGGCTGAGGCGCTTCTGGTTCGTCATCGACGACCGGCAGGTGGATGTGTGCCTCAAGAACCCGGGTCAGGACGTAGACCTGACGCTCACCACGAGCATCCGGACGATGGCGATGGTGTACCTGGGGCAGCTACAGCCCGACAGCGCAGTTCGTTCGGGAGCAGCTCTCGCGCGGACGTTCCCCGCCTGGTGCCCGAGGAGCCCTTTCGCGGCAGCCGCGCGCCGTCCGGCAGGAGCGCGAACGGCGCCAGCGCAGCGCTCATGACTCCCGCATCGGACCGGAACCACTCCCTTCGGACCTCTCGCCGCCGTCGGCATCGCCACGTATGATGGGAATGGATCTTCCAGCGTGCGTCAGACCACACGTCGGAACGGAGTAACCATTTCCGATCTTTTCACCACCCCCGCGGGTCCTGGTACCTACGAAGTAGATTGCGACTGTTCAGCCAGAGGCCTTAATCCGGACGGTAGCGTCTTCGTCCACTTCGTGGTCGTTGATGGGGGCAACGAACTCCTCATCGTGAGCTTGTCAGATGCCAACACGGTCCATGGAGTGATGAAAAAAATCAATCGTGACGATTAAACGGTCTGTGCGGCAACAAGAACCAAGCCGCGCTTCATCGCGCAGCCGG
>VBAL01000179.1 GCA_005888595.1 Candidatus Segetimicrobium genomatis | reverse complement strand
TGGGTGGGAGCGCCGCTCGATGCTATTGGTTCAGAGAGGTAAAACGGACATGCCGGATCTAGCACCGTTGTTGTTCGCCCTAGCAGCGGGCACGATGTCCGCGAGCTACGCCATTCTCATCAGGCTCGGATCGGGCTCGATCAATCCTGCCTTAGGAGCACTCATCATCTCTGGCGTGGCGCTGCCCTTTACAGCAATCGTCTTTACGATCCTGCGGGTATGGCACCCAGGTACGATGATCACCACCAAGGGGGTGTCGCTGATGATGCTCGCCGGGATTGCGGCGGCGAGTACGACCGTCTTCGGACTGCTGGCATATGCTCGCGGTTTCAAGCTCTCGTCATCTCCCCTGATCACGGCAACACAGATGAGCGTCGTCCTGCTCGTTGGATTCGTGTTCTTGAAGGAACCCTTTACCATTGGACGATTGCTGGCTCTGATCCTCATCGCACTCGGCATTTTGGTGCTTCAGCGGCAAGGCGTCTGAGCAATCGCCGTGGATGAGCGAATCGAGTAGGCCGTGCACGACCAACGCGGCCCACTCCGGCGTGCACAGCCGCCAATAGTTCAGGTCTGCTAGACTCCCGCCAGCCATCCTCCACCGAGGTGCCCATGCGGCGGATCGGGCTCGCGGCCATTCTCGCTGTCAGTCTTGGTCTTGCGGCGCTCACTGCCGAGGGGCAGACGGTGAAAGTCCCGCGAATCGGCTATCTGGTCTTGTCCCCTCTGGTCGATCCGCCCACGGCCGAGCGTCAGGCGTTCCTAGGCGGTCTGCGCGAACTGGGGTACGTCGAGGGCAAGAACATCGTCATCGAGTATCGATCAGCGAACTGGAATCGCGAGCTGCTGCCCGACCTCGCCCAGGAGCTAGTCGAGCTCAAGGTGGACGTGATAATGGCCGTGCCGGGAACGACGGACGCCGCACGGCACGCGACCCGGACGATCCCCATCGTGATCGCTGGTGGCACCGACCCCGTCGCGTCCAGGCTTGTCCCGAGCCTCGCGCGTCCGGGCGGGAATATCACGGGCATGATCTTTGCGCCAGCCGAAATGGCGGGCAAGCGCATGGCGCTGTTGAAGGAGACGTTCCCAAAGCTCGCCAGGCTCGCCGTACTCTGGAGTCCGGAAAATGACGGGGCGCAGCCCGAATGGCAAGAGACTCAGTCAGCCGCTCGCGTCTTGGCGATCGCACTGCAGCCGTTGGAGGTGAGAGACCCCAAAGACTTCCCACTCGCTTTCTCGGCGATGACACGAAAGCGTCCCGACGCTCTCATCACGGTCGCGTCCCCCCTCACGAGTGCGTATCGCCCAATCATCGTGGAGTTCGCCCTGAAGCAGCGGCTGCCGACGATGTTCGGGCTGCGGGCGGCTGTCGAGGCGGGCGGGCTCATGTCGTATTCCCCGAATGTCGCGGACGGGTTCCGGCGCGCTGCCTATTACATCGACCGTATCCTGAAGGGCGCCAAGCCCGGTGACTTGCCCATCGAGCGACCCACCAAATTCGAGCTGGTCATCAACCTCAAGACCGCGAAGGCCCTCGGGCTGACCATCCCGCAGTCGATTCTGCTGCGGGCCGACCAGGTCATCGAGTAGCGCGGCAGGCGATCAAAGCTTGCTAGCAAAGGCTGGAGGATCCGCAGTGAAGAGGACTGATGGTCTAAAGCTGCTCCTGATCGCGGTCCTCCTGGCGGTCGTGCTCGCGCTACTCATCGCGATCCTGGCGCTCGCCCTCGGGTTTGGCCTTCGTGACTGATCAACGCGGCCAGCTCCTACGTGCTGCTGTCGGCTTCGCCGGGTGCTCGATGCCCTCGTATGACCGCGCCCTCCACACTCTCCGCACGTGGCTGGACTCCTGGACCGGGATCGGGCACGTCGCGGTGGGGATGGCGCGTCAAGGCTACGATCTCCAACTCACGCGGACGACGAAAAGGGCTGGCGGGCGACCTTCTACACAACGGGGATGGAGCACTCGCCGACGAGCGCGACAGGATCCGCTTGGGAGCCGACGCCATGGCGCGCCGTCCAGGGTGCCGCGCAAGACGCGCTGCGGCGGGCTGGCGGCAATGGCTAAGCCGCAGCCTGGGAAGAAGCGCCAGAAGGACGAGTCTGTGCAGCCTCCGTTGCCTGGAGCACGTGACGGGGCGGAGGCCGGTACGACTCAAGTCCTACCGATGGAACTTCGGATCGGCGACCGGCTGACTGACGAGACTGGCGAGTACGAGGTCATCGGGCGGCCGTACACGACCGCGGGTGGGAAGAGCGCCAACGTTCGCGTCAAGAGAGTCGGGTCTGAGGTCACGATGGTCCGAGTTTGGGGCGCGCACGAGCGCGTCGCGGTGACGCGAGAATGATGACCTGGCGTGCGCCCTCCTTCGATCTCGCGTCCGGCCTCTTCGTCCCGCAGCTCATCACCTGGGATCCAGAGAGCGGCGCCGGGCGCGCGCTTCCATCCCCGTGACGCGGCGGCGCAGGAGGCTCAGGACCGCGCGCCCACGGGCGCTGGCGGCCCGGGAGCGCCGGATCCACCGCCGCACGCGCCCCAGCTCGCGCTCGGGAACGTACTCGCGCGGTAGCGGGTCTGCCCGGTTCGTTGATCAAACTCCTCGAATCGGAGGTACCAGTACGGTCCGTGCCGCCGTCTCAGTCCTTGGCACAGCTACACGAGGGTTTCCCACACCTCACCAGCTCGCGCACCAGGTGTGGGTTTTCGCGGTCCTGCTCCGCGACCCTCAAATAGTGGTACGGACGGAGCGTTCGCGGCATCGGCTTAGGGAGATCCAGGTGCCTGTTCTCAACAGGTCGTGGGCTGAGACGAGTGCGCATCGCGCCATCCAGCGCCAGCGGGTCGCGGTGACATCAGGAACGACGCACGGCCGCTTCTGACAGGGCCCCCGTCGGCCTCGTGATTGATCGGCGTAAGGCGCGGCAGGGAGGACGCAGGACAAGCGTTCTGTAGCGCGTGGCGGCCGAAATCCCCCGAGACGAGCAGACGCGTGACGCGCGCAGTGATGGTTTGAGACGAGAACCTGGTTGCGCCTGGGTTGCGTCCGGTGCCGCGATCTGCCGCAATCTGCAACGTGCTGACCCGCAA
>VBAL01000138.1 GCA_005888595.1 Candidatus Segetimicrobium genomatis | reverse complement strand
AACAGCCACGGCGCCGCGGTGCTCGACAATCTCCAGAACGACGCGCCGGCCGCTGGGCAATTCCACTTCGTCAGTGCGGAGGTTAAGGATACGGCCCTCGTAAACGCGGCGGCTGCTAAGCGGGTGCTCGGCGGTCACGGCTTAAAGGTTACACCCCGCGCTCGGCGACCGGCTCCCCGTAGATAGGCGTCCCCTCCCGCATCACCAGTTCGCGGAACGCGGTGATCAACCGCTGCGTGATCGGCCCCGGCCGTCCGGAGGCGATGCGCCGGCCGTCGACCTCGACCACCGGCCCAACCTCCGCACCGGTGCCGGTGAGGAAACACTCGTCGGCGGTGTACACGTCGTGCAGCGTGAAGACGCGCTCCAGCATCGGCAGCCCGTGCTGGCGCGTCAGCTCCATCACGGTGTCGCGGGTCACGCCCAGCAGGATACCCAGGTAGGCCGGCGGCGTCCAGACCTCTCCCCCGCGGACCAGAAAGATATTGTCGGCGCTGCACTCGCACACATACCCGTCGCTGTGCAGCATCAGCGCCTCATCCACCCCCGCCCGGTTGGCCTCGATGCGCGCCAGGATGTTGTTCATGTAGTTCAGGGTCTTCGCCTGCACCGACAGAGCATCGGGCCTGATCTTCCGGATCGCCGCCGTCACGACCCGCAGCCCGCGCTCGTACGCCTCCTTCGCATACAGCTGGATGGTGTCGACGATAATGACGACCGTCGGAGTCTTGCACTTCCGCGGATCGAGGCCCAGATCGCCCACGCCCCGCGAAATCACCGGCCGGATGTAGGCATCGCGCAGCCCGCACCGGCGCACCGTCTCCACAATAGCCGCGGCCATGTCGTCCTTGCTCATCGGGATCTCGAGCATCAGGTACTGCGCGGAATCGTACAGGCGGTCCAGGTGCCGGTCCAGCCTGAAGACCCGGCCGTTGTAGGCGCGGATGCCCTCGAAGATGCCGTCCCCGTAGAGGTAGCCGTGGTCGTAGACGGAGATCTTCGCCTCTTCCTTGGGAACGAACGCGCCGTTGATATACGTGACCAGACCCATCGCGATTCCTCCTACGACTGTGCTTCCGCTTTGCGCGCGCCCACCGCAACCCGGGCCCGGCCGAGCGCCGCTCCGATAAATTCGCGGTACAGCGGGTGCGGCCGGTTCGGGCGCGATCGGTACTCGGCGTGAAATTGGGTCCCCAGAAACCAGGGGTGATCAGGCAGCTCGATGATCTCCACCAGATTCTTCGCAGGAAAGATTCCTGTCACCCGCAGCCCGTGCCGGGTCAGCACATCCAGATAGGCGTTGTTCACCTCGTAGCGGTGGCGATGGCGCTCGGCGATGTCCGGTTGGCCGTAGGCCGCCGCCGCCCGTGAACCCGGGGTGAGCCGGCACGGATACAGGCCCAGCCGCATCGTGCCGCCTTTCTCGGTCACCGCCTTCTGTTCCGGGAGCAGGTCGATCACCGGATGCGGCGTCTGCGGGTCGACTTCGGTGGTGTTGGCCCCGGCCAGCCCGCACACGTGCCGCGCGAACTCAATCACCGCCCACTGCATCCCGTAACAATCGCCTAGGAGCGGGATGCGGTGCTCGCGGGCATAGCGGATGGCCTTGACCTTGCCCTCCACGCCTCGTGCGCCGAACCCGGGGCACACCAGGATGCCGTCCACGCCGGCCAGACGCGTGGCCACGTCTGCCTCGCGCAGAGGCTCGAGGTGCTCGGAGTCGACCTTGTCGATCACCACCTCACAGCGGTGCGCGATCCCCCCGTGACGGAGCGCCTCCACGATGCTGACGTACGAGTCCTCCACGCCCATGTACTTGCCGACCAGGGCAATCCGCACCCGCCCCGTGGGACGGGTGATACGCTCCACCGTCTCCTGCCACTCCGCCAGGTCGGGCGGCCCGCACTCCAGCCGCAGCCGCTGCACGGTGATCTCCCCAAGACCTTCCCGTTCCAGGATCAGCGGCACCTCGTAGATGGTGGTGGCGTCCAGGGCCTCGATGACCGCCTCCACGTCCACGTCGCAAAAGAGCGCGATCTTCTCCTTCACGGCCCGGGACAGCGGCCGCTCGGTGCGGCACACGATCACATCAGGCTGAATCCCGATGCTGCGAAGCTCCTTCACGCTATGCTGCGTGGGTTTCGTCTTCAGCTCACCCGACGCGGGCAGATAGGGGACCAGCGAGACGTGCACATACATCACGTTCTCTGGGCCGACGGTCCGCCGGAATTGGCGGATGGCCTCCAGGAACGGCAGCCCTTCGATGTCGCCGACCGTGCCACCGACTTCGACGATGACCACATCGGCACCGGCGGCGGCCCCGACCCTCCGGATCTCATCTTTGATCTCGTTGGTGATGTGGGGGATGACCTGCACCGTCCCGCCCAGGTACTCTCCGCGGCGTTCTCGGGCGATCACGGCCCCGTAGATCTTCCCGGTGGTGGTGTTGTTGTCCCGGCTGAGGTTGGTGTCGATGAACCGCTCGTAGTGGCCCAGGTCCATGTCGGTCTCGGCTCCGTCATCGGTCACGAACACCTCACCGTGTTGATGCGGATTCATGGTCCCGGCGTCCACATTCACGTAGGGATCGAACTTCAGCATGGTCACCCGCAACCCACGCGCCACGAGCAGCCGCCCCAGGGAAGCGGAGGTGATCCCCTTCCCCAGCGCGGAGGCCACACCACCGGTGACGAAGATATACTTGGTCATCGCTCCCCCCACGCGAGCTTGGTCCGCAAGATCCCGTAGAAGCTCGAATTGCGCACCCGGACAAAGCGCGTCGTCTGCGGCGCGCGGCGCACCCGGACCTGCCAGGATTCTCCCAGGGGAACCCCCACCCGGCCATCGACGGTGGCGATGGCCTCCGGCGACGGCACCGTCAGCGCGATCTCCACCGCGGCGTCGCCATCCACGACGACCGACCGCGCGTTGAACGTATGCGGACAGATTGGCGTGATGACCAGCGCATCGACGCTGGGGTGGAGGATCGGCCCGCCCGCCGACAGCGAGTACGCGGTCGAGCCGGTCGGGGTGGCCACAATCACGCCGTCGGCCGGATAGCTGGCCAGGTGCTCGCCGTTGACCAGCACCCGCAGCCGCAACACGCGGGCCACGCCACTCTTGGTCACGACCACATCGTTGAGCGCCAGCCAGGGCTGCTCTTCGGCGTGATCCGTCTGCACCTGCAGCATCATTCGCTCATCGAGCTCATAGTGCCCGGCCAGCAGATCGGGCAAGGCCCCGGGCAGGTCGTCTGCGGAGATTTCCGCCAGAAATCCGAATCCCCCCAGGTTGACCCCGAGGATCGGAATGCCGCGCCGTGCGGCCAGCCTGGCTGCCCGCAGGATGGTGCCATCCCCGCCAAAGGCGATGACGATCTCGGCGCGCGCCGCCAACTCGTCGTCCGGCCTGCCCTGGTCGTCGACACCGAGCATCCTCGCCCCATCAACGTCCAGCCATACTGTCCCGCCGTGGCGCCGCAGCGTGTCGATCGTGGTGCGCACCTGCGCCGCCATCTCGGGTTGCTCGCGCAACCGCGTCGTGTTCACAATGATGCCGGCGGTTTTCATCGCCGGACGCGTTGATGCGCCACTGCCACCACCGCATCGACATCGATCGATGCTGCCGGCCCGCCGCCCAGCACCGGATGGTGCGTGGCGCGGCGGAGGTGCACAAAAAACTCCAGATTGCCCTGCGGCCCCGCGATCGGCGAGTATGTGGCGGCCACCGGCACCAGCCCGATCTCGGTGGCCCGCGCCAGGACCCGCCGGAGCACGTGGCGGTGCACCGCAGCGTCGCGCACGACGCCGCGCCGTGTCAGGGCTGCCTCGACCTCGAACTGCGGCTTGATCAATGCCACGATCGACCCATCCGTCCGCAGGAGCGCCGCGACCGCGGAGAGCACGCGGGTCAGTGAGATGAATGCGACATCGACGGTGGCGAGATCCACCGGCCCGTCCAGATCGCCGGACTCCAGACTGCGGATGTCGCGCCGTTCCAGCACCACGATGCGGGGATCGGACCGCAGCGTCCAGGCCAGCTGACCGGTGCCGACGTCGACGGCGTAGACGCGACGCGCTCCGTGCTGCAGCAGACAGTCGGTGAATCCACCGGTCGACGCGCCGACATCGACCGCTCGTGTGCCGGCCGGATCGATGCCGAAGGCCAGCAGGGCGTGCTCGAGCTTCTCCCCGCCCCGACTGACAAAGCGGGCTCGCCGGGGCCGGATTTCCACGGTCGCGTCCGGCCCCACCAACCGGTCCGGCCTGCCGGCCCGGATGTTGTTCACGTAGACTTCGCCTGCCAGGATCACCACTTGGGCTTTCGCGGCTGAGTCCACGAGGCCACGCGCCACCAGTTGCGCATCCAGGCGTGCCCTCGACCTTCCGGCTGCCACCGTCTTGGCGCCCACGGCGCTCAGTGCTCCCTCGCCAGCAGGCTGCGGGCCAGTTCTTGGAGCAGGGTCCCGCGGACGCCCAGGGGACGGATCGCCGCCACAGCCTCCTCGGTCAGTCGCGCCGCGATTTCGCGCGAGCCTACGACGCCGAACGCCCCCGGATATGTCGCCTTCGCCGCGTCGCTCCCGGCGCGCTTGCCCAGCACGCGTTCGTCGCCCACCACATCCAGTACGTCGTCGATGATCTGATATGCCAGTCCCATCCGCTCACCGTAGGCGGAGAGTGCCTCAAGGATGCCGGACTCGGCGCCGCACAGCATGGCGCCGGCCCGCACGCTGGCCCGGATCAGGGCTGCGGTCTTGCGCACGTGAATCGCCTGGACGAACTCGGCCATCGGGCCCAGGGGCTGCCGGGGAGACGATTCAGGAAAGGTGCGGCCTTCTCCCAGCAGATCCAGCACCTGCCCGCCGACCATCCCTTCAGTCCCGATGGCGGTCGCAATTTCGCGTGATGCGCCCAGCACGCGCTCGGGCCCGCACGCCGGCGAGGCGCGGGCGATCAGGTTGAACGCCAACGCGTGCAGCGCATCCCCGGCGAGGATCGCGATGGCCTCCCCGAATGCGATATGGCAGGTCGGCCGGCCGTGGCGCGTGTCAGAGTCGTCCATCGCCGGCAGATCGTCATGGATGAGGGAGTACGCGTGGATGAGCTCAACAGCGCACGCCACCGGCAGGACTGCCTGAGGATCCCCGCCGCACGCCTCGGCGCTGGCCACCACCAGGAGCGGCCGCAACCGCTTGCCGCCGCCCAGGACGCAGTACCGCATTGCCTGGTGCAGGATTTGCGGCGGCCGGTCCGCCGCGGGCAGCGCGGTCTCGAGGGCATCCTCGATGAGACGCCCACGCGCCGCGACGTAGGCGATGTAGTCGACGCCCGTCACCGAGCTCACAGAACCAATCTCCGCGTCATTGGATCCGAAATCCCCTTAGGCCAGCAGGCGGTTCCCACTCCGCCTGCACCTCCTGCACCACGGCTCCCCGCGGCCCGCGGCGTACTTGAGTGATGAACGCCTCAAGTGTCACCTGCGGTCCTTCCGCCACGATCTCCACGCGTCCATCAGGCAAGTTGCGGACGAGACCGACCAGACCCATCCGGCGCGCAGCCCGCTCGGCGAATACCCGGAAGCCCACGCCCTGCACCATCCCGCGCACCCAGAGGTGACACCGTGCCGTCTCGGCGCGAATCTGCCTGGCCTCATCCATCGGAAACCTCGGATCGTTCGCGCCGGAGACGCAACACCGCCCCCAGCACGCCGTTGACAAACTTGCTCGAGGCCTCCGTGCCGTATGCCTTGGCCAGTTCCACTGCTTCGTTGACCACCACACGCGGCGGGGTCCCGAGGTGCTGCAGTTCGTAGATGGCCATGCGCAGGATGGCACGATCGGTACTGGCCAGCCGGTCCACCGACCACTCCGGGGTCAACCCGGCCAGCAAGACATCGATGCGCGCGCGCTCACCCCAGGTGCCCTCAGACAACGCACGAAAGAACGACTGCTCTCGGTCTGGAACCTCATGGGCGACGCGCCCGACCACGGTGGCCAGGGACTGCCGGCCGATATCGGCTTCGTAGAGCACGCGCATCGCCAGCTCGCGCGCCCGCCGCCGGAGGCCAACCGCCCTTACCACGCGGATCCACGTCGTGGCCGCGACGGCGCGGCCCCAAAAAAGAAACGACCACCCTGCGGTGGTCTGGTGGCACGCGGTCCTGGCTGCAATGCAGCCGCCAAGCGCGCGCTGCTCAGACGTGGGTGGTCCAGCACGGGAAGAGTATAACAGAGGGGGTACGGCGTCGCAAGGCGACCCACAGAGGCGTCATTTCACACGCTCCAGGTACGCTCCAGTCCTCGTATCCACGCGGACGCGGTCGCCCACCGACACAAACAACGGAACCTGCACCGTGACACCGGTCTCGAGGCGTGCGGGCTTCGACCCTCCGGAGACGGTATCGCCTCGCACGCCGGGCGCAGTCTCCACAACCTCGAGATCCACGGCGTTGGGAAGTTCGACCGCGATGGGGCGTCCTTCGTAGAACACCACCGTCACGTCCATGTTGTCCTTCAAGTAGTGTGCGGCATCGCCCAGCAGCGCGTCCGGCAACGTCAACTGCTCGAACGTCGCCTGATCCATCAGCACGTAGTCATCACCAGTGCGGTACAGGTACTGCATCGGCTTCCGATCCAGGTACACCTGCGGCACACGGTCGTCCGAGGCAAAGTTGCGCTCCAGCACGGCGCCGGTCCGCAGATTGCGTAGTTTCGCGCGCACGAAGGCCTGGCGCTGCGCACGCTTATGGTGATGCGTCTCCACGACGGCGTACAGGTCGCCGTTCAGCTGAATGATCACGCCCGGACGGAACTCGCTGCTTGAGATCATCGATCTTCTCCAAAACCCGATGCATTGTATCAGAGGGAAGAGGGAAGAAGGAAGAGGGACCCTTCCATTTCCTTCTTCCTTCTTCCCTCTTCCTTCTTCCCTCGGTTACAGCTCGATCAGGTGTTTAGGCGCCGTGGTCAGATCCTCGCACCCGTCCGGTGTGATGATGACCAGGTCCTCAATGCGCACGCCCCCCCACCCAGGCAGGTACACGCCCGGTTCAACGGTTACCACCATCCCGGCCTCCAGCGTGGCGTCCTCGCGCGGAGACAGCGTCGGGCCCTCGTGGATCGCCAGCCCGACGCCGTGGCCCAGCCCGTGCCCGAAGTGGTCGCCATGCCCGGCCTCCGTGATCACGCGGCGCGCCATCGCGTCAGCATCTTTGGCCGAGACGCCGGGGCGGATTCCCGCCAGCGCGGCACGTTGGGCAGCGAGGACAAGGTCATAGATCTCCCTGTGGCGGGGTGAGGGGTCGCCCAGTACCACCGTTCGGGTGCAATCTGAGTGGTACCCGCGCACCACCGCGCCGAAGTCGAGCGTGACGAATTCGCCGGGGGCAAGGACTTTCTCGGTGGCGCGGCCGTGCGGCAGCGACGAGCGTACCCCGCTCGCTACTATGGTGTCAAAGGCTTCTTTGTCCGCGCCGTGCCGTCGCATGTAGAATTCCAACTCCAGCGCGACCTCCCGCTCCCGGATGCCTGGTCGCAAATACCCCTGGACGTGCGCGAAACCGGCATCGGCGATCGCGACCGCCTTGCGAATGCGCGCGAGTTCGTCCCCATCCTTGACCCATCGCAGCCGGTCGACGCCGGTCACCGGCACCAGCTCTGCCGGCCGAAGCGCGGTCCCGAGCTCGTCATACTGTTTGTAGGTCAGCCCGTCGCTCTCGAAGCCGACGCGCCGCAGTTCACGGCCGCGGACGATCTCCGTCACGATGTCCGTGGCCTGGCGGGGGACCTTGACGATCTCCCATCCGGGGGCCTCTACGGCCGCCTGCTCGACATAACGGAAATCAACCAGCAGGAGCGACTCGCGCGCCGTGATCAGCGCGACGCCGGCCGAGCCGGTGAATCCGGTGAGATAGGTTCGGTTCTCTCCGTTGTGAAGCAGGATGGCGTCGAGATGATGTTCGGCCAGCAGGGTGCGCAGGCGATCGAGTCGGGACATACGTCCATCCTCTCTCTTTACCGTAGGCTCCCCTGGTGATTTGCTCGGGCCGCGCGCATCTCCTCCGCGTGCCGCGAACCAGAAACCTCCGGTAACCCGTGGAACGACCCAAAAATCGAGAAGGCCCCGGACCGGGGCCTTCTCGTGTCAGACACAACCGAGGTTACTTGAACTTGACGTCCTTGTCGCAGCCCTGGAACGCAGTCTTCTCAGGAGGAAGCGTCTGCCCCTTCAGCATCGCCACGCACCCGTCCGCGTTGGCCGTGACGTCCTGGGCGGTGACGTCCAGGGGGGCGTCCCTGTTGATGTGCACCATCATGTCCTCCACTCCATCACCGTTGAAGTCCCCGTAGTTGATCATCGGCTCGCCGTTCCCCTTCATCTTCACCGGCCACCCGTGGAAGCTGATACTGGAGGCATCAGCGGTGTGGACGTCAAAGACGACTCGGCCCGCCGGGGAAGTCTCCCCGTAGATGATCACAGGCACTGTCCCCTGCGCCTTCACGTTTACGACGGCCGGAACGACGTGCACCTTCACCTCAACGAACTGGGGCAGCGAGAAGAACGCCCCGAACGCCACCGGGTTGCTCCCCATGGGCATCGAGATCGTCCCTGTCACTTCACCGGTCGCCCCATTGAGCACCGAAACGCTGGGCGGGTCAAACCGGTTCACGACATAAGCCACAGCCCCATCAGCTCTTACCGCAACCCCGTGAGGGCCGTTGCCCACGGTAAACGGAGACCCTAGAACGTCCGCCAGGCTGGCGGTGTCAATCACCGACACGCTGTTGCTGGTCGAGTTGGTCACAAACACACGCTGGCCATTGGGAGACACCGCAACACCGAACGGACCATTCCCCACCGTTACGGCGTTGACGATTGGATTCATCGCGGGTCCCATCGACGCGGTCGTGACGGACCACAGCTTCCCGAAGAGCCTCCCCCGAGCATCGCGTAGAGAGCCCACTGCATAGAGAGTTGCGCCGTCGGGCGAGACAGCCACACCCACCAGTGAAACCCCATTCGCAGGGTCCACCAGAACGGACGTGAAGGCGAAGCTCACGGGATCCATCACGGATATACTGCCGTCCCCATTGGCCACGTAGACGCTGTACGTGCCGTTATGCAACGGGCTCACGGCAACACCGGTCGTGGCACCTCCCAGCAAGCGGGGAGCACCCACCACAGACATCGCCACGGTCCCGTTCGCACCGGCGGTGATATCGACAATCGACAGGTAGCCTGCAAAAACCCTACGCCTGCCGTTGATCGTGCGCATCACGATGTGTGACATGAAGAGGCGTTTGCCGTCGGGACTGACCGCGAGGCCAAACGGAGAGGACACCTCGCCAAACGAGGTCACTGGGAAGATCAGCGAACCGACTGGCTGCTTAGACTTTGCGTCAATCGCGTAGACTGCGCCGGGAGTCCCAGGGGCGCTGGCCGCATACACACGGCTCCCCTGCGAGTCCATGGCCACACCATGAGTCGAATTGCCGACGGGAATCGCCGTGCCGAGCACGTTCGCCGCGGCATCGATGACCGAGACGTCGGTGGCTCCCGAACTTGTGGTGCCCGAATTGGTGATGAACGCGTTTGCACCCGGGCCTGCGCTGATCGCCGGGCTAGAAAGCAAAAGCGCCATCACCAGCCCGAAGACTAGATGGCGCATCAGTGTTCACTCCCTAACGGTTGTCGATGGATGGGTGAGCGCGGAGAGTCTCCAGCGACACCCTCCTCTGTTCTTTGTTTCCTTGCCCTCAAATGTGGGCCGTTAGACTCATGCGGGTGCACCAACGAGAACGTGTGTTCGTCCCATTGCCCTTTCACCATTTGCAGCGGAATTCTTCAATCGGGTCTGACCCTTTTGAAGACTCCCGAGGCCGGCGTAGGAAGGGCAGCCGCCCGAAGGCGGACCACGCAACCTCTCACGAAGTCCCGTCTGCGACGGCCTTCAAGGCTGCTCCTGCCGCTGCCCGCATCGTTGCCACTCGCTCGGCCATCTGCGGATTTCTGTTAGCGTCCCTGGAGAGCCGCCAGGCCGCCGTCATGACCGCTCGCGGTTTCACGCCCACGTACCCGGCGATTTCGGCGGTGGACAAACCCTCAACCCCCCTCAGCACACCCATCAGAAGGGTGCGAGTCCGGTTGCGAGGAGTCTGTCGACACAAAGCGGCGCGCGGCATCCCCCCAGCGTCGAGTACGGCAGCCGCTGCGATCGCTATCCGGCTCACGCCCTCCTGTTTCGGCGTCCACAGCCCGGTCAAGCCGTCTTCAATGAAGCGTCGATACAGGGACTCACGTCGCTGAGGATTCTTCGAAAGCAGTTTCAGGACAAGATCAGGCTCAACGGGCACCAGTTCTTCGTTTCCACCAATATACCGGGGATAGCTGGTCCAACGGTAATCCTCAGGCCGTTGGACGAGACCTGCCCGAACCGGATTCAAGTGGATGTAGCGTGTCGATTCCAGCAGGTACTCATCGCTATCGACTACTGAGGTGAAGAAACGATCTCCAAACAGGTGTCCCCGTCGGCGGTGCCGGCGGTTGAACGCAGCGGCGTAGCAACCATGCAACCATTGCATGGCCACGGAAATGTTGGCCTGAGGAGTGCGCACGACCAGATGAATGTGGTTCGTCATTAACCCATAGGCCAGAAGGCTGATTGCACGCCGCCTGAGCATCCGAGTCAACAGGTGAAGGTAGGTGCGGTCATCCTGGTCGTCACGGAAGACCGTCTCGTCATTATTCCCGTGGATGGTCACGTGATAGATGGCGCCATTGAAGGCAATCCGGGGAGGGCGTGGCATACAAAGGGGTCTGACCCTTTTGAAGACGTGCGCCGGATCGGCGCGCCCGCGGGGTCCTACCATCACCTCTGAGGAAACTCTATGGGCATTCGGTTGCTGCCACCCGAATCCGGCCGGTGGCGGGGAGAAGACGGACACACAATCGGGCCGGCCCGCTGGCCAGCGTTACCGTTCCCCCACCGGATGGCGCGCCGAACAGGCTGGCGCCGTGAAAAAGCGCGGCCGTTGGGACGCTGCCGCCGAAACGGGCGAACGTCACCCGAACCCCGGCTGGCAGTCGTCGCTCCAGGCTCTGCGTCGCGACAGAGCCATCGCGGACGACGATCAGATAGCGGTCACCGCCGACCAGAAACTGCAGCCCATGGGCTCGATCCGACCGCCGTTCGGCGACCGCGCGGGCCTGGACCGTGCGGAGGTCGGACACCAGGACCACGGCCGCGGCGCGAACGCGAAGACGAACTGTCAGGGAGCCGGCCTGCCAGACAAACACGGCCACGATCGCACCGAGACCGATCGCCACCACGACCTCGAGGAGAGTCGCTCCGCGAATCCTGTGATCCGAAGCCAGCGCGCGCCTCTGCCGCTCCGGCGCTATCAGACCACAGGAGTCACAGAACGCGCAATGACCCAGATGGGTCAAAACACTACCGGCCGGGCATGTCGCCCGGCCGGCGTCCAACTCTCACCCGGCTTAGCTCTTACTTCACTGGTAACGGCGGCGCGGCCGCCAGCTGACGGTCGGTCATGGAGGCCCACCTGTTGAACGCTCCCACGACGATGTAGGCCTCAGCCAGCGCCAGCATCACGGCCGGATCTGCTTTCAGTTGCACAGACCGCTCCAGCGACGCCACCGCCCTACCCCCAAATCCTCCCGCATACGGCGCGAGGCCGAATTTGTACAACTTGAACGCGTGCAGGTAGGCGATCCCCAGCCAGTGGTGCGCGTCGGTGTCGTTGGCGTTGCGGGCGATGCCGTCCGCGTAGGGCTTGATGGCGGCGGTAAACTCCGCCTCTGAGTACATTCGCGTCGTGTTGAAGAGGGGCACCTCGGCCGACGCCGCAGGCGCAGCCAGGACGATCAAGATTCCGGCGAGCAGCAGCACGCGACCCATTGGTATCTCCACCCT
>VBAL01000178.1 GCA_005888595.1 Candidatus Segetimicrobium genomatis | reverse complement strand
GGCGCAGCTCATCCGATAGGATGAGGTCCCCGCCGACGGCGGGTCCGCGATTGTCCGGCCGGGTGCGGCCGCCGCAGGCGGCGGCGAGCGTGAGCAGCAGCAGCAGCAGCAGACCGCGCATCAGTCCCGCCTAACGCCCGGTGATGCTCGTCACTTCGATCGCCCCGTGCAGATGCCCGGGGCCGAAACGCGCCTCGGCTTCGGAGGGAGCGTAGTAGCGCACCTCTTTCACCTGGATGGGGTTGATCTGCCGCAGGCTCTCAGGGCCGCCGAGGCGTACGCGGTCCTGGTAGACGACGACCGTGCCTTCGGCGTCGGGACGGATGGTCGACGGGGAATTGCGGAGCCAGGTGGGACGCAGCGTGCGCACGGCCTCGTCCAAGGAGGTCGCGGAAACGCGGCTCAACTCGTCGGCCGTGATGATGTTGCTGTTGCGACTCCGGGACGGCGCCGGACGCCCGGTGGCCGTCGCGCCGGTCCCGGCGCCGCACGCCCAAGCGAGGGCCGCCGAGCCAAGAATGCAGAATGAAAGAGATGGGATGTTCATGCCAGCGCTCCTCAGACCTGCGTCGCCCGGTGAAGCTACGCCAGGGCCGCCGATCTCGCCAACGGCAGGGATGTAGCAATGCTACAATTTGAAGTGCGTCCGTTCCTCGCCCTGCCGGCCGGAGTGTCGGACGCGCTGCAGCACCACCCACTGGTCGCCGTGGCGACTCTGTTCGGCGCCGGCCTCCTGACCAGCCTTTCCCCGTGCATCTACCCGATGATCCCGATCACCGCGGGGCTGCTCGCGGGCAGCGTCGGGACGGCGACCTCGCGGCGGCGCGCGGTGGGCCTGACGCTGACCTACGTCACCGGCCTGGCATTGTTCTATGGCGTGCTCGGCCTGCTCGCCGGACTCTCGGGATCGCTGTTCGGCACCGTGGGGTCGAATCCCTGGGCGCGGTTCGCCATCGGGAACCTGCTGCTGCTGTTCGGGCTGGCTATGCTGGACGTGTTTCCGGTGTCGGCCCCCCGGCGGCTGCTGGCGTGGGCCGGGAGTCTGGGCGGGGGATCGTATCCAGCGGTGTTCCTGCTCGGCGCGACCTCGGGCATCGTCGCGGCGCCGTGCGGGGCGCCGGCGTTCGCGGCCGTGCTCACCTGGGTCGCCGCCACGCGGAGCGGGGTGCTCGGCTTCGTGTATCTCTTCGTCTTCTCGCTCGGCATGACCGCGCTGCTCGCGGTCGTGGGGATCTTTTCTGGAACGTTGGCGGCCCTGCCGCGCTCGGGCCCGTGGATGGTATGGGTGAAACGAGCCGCCGGAGCGATCCTTCTCGCGATGGCGGAGTATTACTTCATACAGATGGGACAGGTGTTATGAGGCTGCGTGGTGCGTGGTGCGTGGCCGCAACCCTGCTCGGGGTCGGACTCGGCGCCGGGGCGGGGGCCTTGGCGGCCCAGGAAGAGGACGACATCGGGCTGCCGGTCGGCGCGGTGCCGCCCGCCGCGCAGATCGAAGATCTGGACGGCAGGCCGGTGGACCTAGGGGCGTACGTCGGCAAGCGACCCTTGCTCGTCGAGTTCTGGGCGACGTGGTGTCCGCTCTGCAAGGCGCTGCTCCCGCGGATGGAGGCGGCCCACCAGAAGTACGGCGACCGGGTGCTGTTTCTCGTCGTCGCCGTGGCGGTGAACCAGAGCAAGGGCTCGATCCGCCGCCACCAGGCTGCCCATGCGATGCCCTTCCCGATCCTATGGGACACCGACGGCCGTGCGACGCGCGCCTTCCAGGCGCCCTCCACGTCGTACGTGGTGGTGCTCGATGCGAAGGGGCGAGTGGTCTACACGGGGACAGGCGCGGACCAGAATATTGAGGAGGCGGTGAAGAGAAGCCTCAGAGGCACAGAGGCACAGAAGCCGAGAGGTTAGGCCTCCCGTCGGTGCCTCTGCGCCTCTGCGCCTCTAGTTCCTAGTCGAGTCCGCCGGCACCAGCTTGTTGATGGCGGCGGCGAGGTCCGTATACGCCGTCGGGTCGATTTCCCGGAACGGCGCCATCACAGTGGCGATCTTCCCGTCCGGCCCGATCACGAACAGCGTCCGGTTGTCGAGCTTGTACTTGCCGAGGTAGGCGCCGAACTGCTTGCCCACCGCTGAGCCGGTGTCGCTCGCGAACAGGTACGGGAACTCGGAATCGCGCGCCCAGGAGGCCTGGGCCGTGTCCACGTCGGCGCTGATCGCGATCAGCACCACGTTCCGTCCACCTCTGAACAGCTGCGCGTACTGATCACGGTACGCGTTCATTTGGATCGTTCAGCCACGCGTTCGCGCTTTGAAGAAGAACGCCAGCACGACCGTCTTCCCCTTGAAGTCGCTCAGGCGGATGGGTGCCCGGAGCACGCCGTAACGCGTGGCGCCGGGGAGAACGAAGTCCGGCGCGACGGTACCCACGGCGAGCGGCTGCGGATCGGGCGAAGGGGGGGGGGGAGGCGTTGCCGCGACCTGCCCCTGCGCGGCGGCCGCTGCCAGGCCGACGGCCAGCGTTCCCGTGACGACCGACGATGCGAGACGCATGCAGTTCACTCCCGGTAAGAATGGACGTCCCATTGCCAAGTTACGCCCCGCGGCAACCCGGCGTTAGGGGGTGGACTTGCTGCGGAACAGCAGCAGGTCCGCGAGCCGCTCGGCGATCGTGCCGGGCTCTCCCCCGTTGCGGTTCGTCAGCACGAAGACCGTGAACCGCCGATCGGGAAAGCGTTGGATGGCGTTGCGGAACCCGCTTGTCTCCCCGGTGTGTCGCCAGCGCCGCTCCCCGCGATAGGTGTCCACGAACCACCCGAACCCGTATTGGCTGAGCGCGCCGCTCGGGAGTTCGGGCGGCGTCGTGGCGAGCCGCAGCGTGGCCGTGTCCACGAGCGAAGCGCCGTCGAGGGCCTGATCCCAGCGGACGAGGTCGTCCACGCTCGTGTAGACCCCGCCATCCCCGAGCGTCGCGCTGGTCACGCTCTGGTCGCTCGGCGTGAAACCGGTGGGGTTTGGCGTGTAGCCATATGCGCGGTTCGGCACCGTGTCCGCGCCTTC